>CAXMQO010000110.1:0-11602 GCA_964195515.1 uncultured Saprospiraceae bacterium
GAGTTCCCTCTTGATCTGCTGCAACTCACCGACCTTGACGACGATGCGTTCGATCCGATCCATGCCGGCATCGTCGGCAGCGCTCAAGGCTGCTTTCACCACCGAATCCGCAAGCGCCAACTCATGCATGTGTGTGATCCTCTACTCAGGCCAGGATACAAGACGGCCAATTCCAAGAGACAGCGGTCCGCGCGAATCCCGGTGCTCAACGAGCGAGGGCCTTCAAGATGAGTGGTGTTGAGTACTGAGGATCCCGGCGAACCGATGTGAACGCCGACCTGGACACGCTCACCGGTCCACTGTTTGCGAATACCGACGACACCTTGGTCGGCTATCCGCAATGGGCTCCGACCCGGCCGATCCTTCGTCGCCTACGACCATCGGGCCCTGGAGTTCGTAATCGAGGGGAGAAGGACGCGAGGTGCAGGGGGCCGGAGACTACGGGCTACCGGTGGCTCAACAAGGGGCGGTCCAGGTCTTGGTGGTCTCCGGTTCTCAGATGACACGATGCCTCGTGACCCCCGGAGTTGATCGGTCGGAGGTTCGGCTCCGACACGTCGCAGATTCCCTGCTGGGCGATCGGACACCGGGTGTGGAACGTACAGCCGGTCGGCGGGTTCAACGGGCTTGGAAGGTCACCCTCCAGGATGATTCGCTGCCGGTGGACCGTGGGATCGGGAACCGGAATCGCTGAGAGCAGCGCTTCGGTGTAGGGATGCGTCGGTGCAGCGAACAGATCGTCGCGGTCGGCAATCTCGACA
The DNA here is from genome assembly GCA_964195515.1 of uncultured Saprospiraceae bacterium. Taxonomy (GTDB): domain Bacteria; phylum Actinomycetota; class Acidimicrobiia; order Spongiisociales; family UBA5794; genus JAHEEL01. The sequence continues at coordinate 762 of CAXMQO010000110.1, forward strand.
ATGCGGCCCAGGTACATCACCGCAATACGATCACACAGATGTTCGACGACGCTGAGATCGTGAGCGATGAACAGAAGAGTGAGGTCGAGTTCGCGCTGGAGCTGCTTCAACAGGTTCAGGATCTGCGACTGAATGGACACGTCGAGGGCGGAGACCGGTTCGTCGAGGATGAGGAAACGGGGCTCAACAGCGAGCGCCCGGGCGATTCCGATGCGTTGCCGTTGTCCGCCGGAGAACTCGTGCGGGTATCGGTTGGCGTGGTATGGCTCGAGGCCGACAAGTTCGAGCACATCGGCGACGCGCCGACCCCGCATCTTCCTCGACAAACCTTGAACTCTCAGGCCTTCAGCGATTGAGTCACCAACGCTCGTGCGAGGATCGAGCGAGCCGAATGGATCCTGGAACACGACCTGGGCATCCCTGCGGTATTGCTTCAACTCCTTACGAGAGAGCTGGAGCACATCCACTCCATCGAATTCCACGGAGCCGGCATCGGGCTCCTCGAGACGGAGGATCGCTCGGCCGAACGTCGACTTCCCGCAGCCGGATTCCCCGACGAGGCCAATGGCTGCTCCCTGGCGGATATCGAGGTCGACCCCGTCGACGGCTTTGACGGTTCCGAGCACCTTCTGGAACGCTCCACCCTTGACCGGGTAGGTCTTGACGAGGCCTTTGATTCGGACGAGGGGCTCGCTCATTGTGCGCCCTCGTGGTAGAGGAAGCAGCGAACGGTGTGCTCGCCTTCGATGATGGTGAGTTCGGGTCGCTGCTCGGTGCAGATCTTGAGACCGGCCCGTTCTCGTGCCCGACACCGGGGGGCGAAACGGCAGCCAACGGGGAGGTCGATGAGGTTCGGGACGCGGCCCGGGATCACTTCGAGCCATTCGCGGCGCGATCCAGCGACCGGAATCGAACCGATCAATCCCTGCGTGTATGGATGTTTGGGATCGGCGAAGAGCGTCTTGGTGTCCGCTTCTTCGACAATCTCGCCCGCGTACATCACAGCGACACGGTCTGCCATCTCGGCGACGATGCCGAGGTCATGCGTGATCAGGATGATCGACGTCCCGAGGTCATCCCTGATCTCGCTCAGAAGGTCGATGATCTGCGCCTGGATGGTGACGTCGAGGGCCGTGGTCGGCTCGTCCGCGATCAGCAGCTCCGGCCCGGCTGCGAGCGCCATGGCAATCATGATCCGCTGAGCCATGCCACCGGAGAGCTCGTGTGGATAGGCCTTGATTCTACGTTCTGGATCCGGGATGCCGACCTTCCGGAGCATCTCGACTGCCCTGGCGCTGCCCTCCTTCGCGTTCACACCCTGGTGGATTTCGTACACTTCTGAGATCTGGGAACCGGCGGTAAAGACCGGATTGAGGGATCCGACGGGTTGTTGGAAGATCATCGAGATGCGATCGCCACGAATCGATCGCATCTGCTTCTCCGACAAGTCGAGCAGGTTCTCCCCTTGGAAACGGATCGCACCACCGACGATCTCCCCGGGGTTCTGGATCAAGCGGAGCACCGACATCGAAGTGACCGACTTGCCGCACCCCGACTCGCCGACCAGCCCAAGAATCTCGCCCTTGCCGACGGTCAGGTCGACGCCGTCAACGGCCTTGACCACGCCATCTCTCGTGAAGAAGTGGGTCTCAAGACCGTTGATCTCGAGGATCGGATCGTCAATTGAGGCAGTCTTCATCGGCCGAGCCTCGGATCGATAGCGTCTCGGAGACCGTCGCCGAGCAGATTGAAACCGAGGACGTTCCACATGATCATCAGGCCGGCGAAGAACACGAGGTGAGGGGCGGTGAAGACCTGATTCCGCTCGGCCGCGAGCATCGAACCCCACTCCGGTGTCGGAGGTTGGACGCCGAGACCGAGGAATGACAGCGACGCGATTTCGAGGACGGCGGTGGCGACGCCGAGCGTGGCGATCACGATGAGCGGTGTCAGTGTGTTCGGGAAGATACGGTGGGCGAGGAGACGCCATCGCGTGACACCGAGGGCCAGATCCGCCGAGACGTACTCCTGCTCTCGGATGCTCAAGACGGACGAGCGAACGATGCGCGCGTACTGCGGGATCGTCACGATCGCGATCGCGAGGATCGCGTTGATCAAACCAGGGCCGAGAACGGTCACGACCGCGATTGCGAGCAGCAGAGACGGGAACGAGAGGAGCACGTCCATCATCCGCATTAGGACATTGTCCGCCCAGCCTCCGAAGAAGCCCGAAATGAGTCCGATGATCGTCCCCCAGAACATGGCGAACAACACTGCCACGAACGCGGCGAGCAGCGACACTCGCGCGCCGTAGACGATGCGGGAGAAGTAGTCGCGCCCGTTCCCGTCGATGCCGAGAATGTGTTGGGATTGGTCTTCGGCGCATCCGAACAGGTGGATACACGGCGGGTCCCTGGGGCTGACACCCTCGTCGAAGAGCACCCTGCCCGGGTCGTAGGGGGCGATGATCGGGGCGAATGCGGCGAGGATCAGCAAGACCGACAGGAGCGCCATTCCGATGATCGCCGACTTCTTGCGAACGATCTCCCTTCCGGCCGTTCTCCACAGTCCACCGGCCGTGGTCGCGGACACGTCGCCGCCGCTGAGATCCATGCGGACCTCGTCACGGATGGCATCCGAGGCCTCCATGCTGTCGAGCGGTTGGTCGTCGGGATCGTGGTTCACGAGACGCGCACCCGCGGATCGAGGTAGGTGTAGAGGAGATCGACGATCAGGTTCACGATTACGAAGCTGATTGCCACGACAAGCGTGAAGCCTTGCACGACCGTGTAGTCACGAGAAGTGATCGCGTCGAAGAGGGTCTTTCCGACTCCCGCGAGGTTGAAGATCGTCTCGGTGAGAATCGCTCCGCCGAGGAGGAGGCCGAAGGAGAGGCCGATGATCGTGACCACCGGCAGCATCGCATTTCGGAGTGCATGCTTGAGGATGACACTTCGTTCACGCAAGCCCTTCGCTCGAGCCGTACGCACGTAGTCGAGACCGAGCACGTCGAGAAGTGACGAGCGCGTCATCCTCGCGATGATGGCCATGGGAATCGTCGCGAGAGCGACAGCCGGCAGGATGAGGTGGAGGAAGGCGCTCTGGAAGATCTCCCACTGCAATGTGACGAGCGAGTTCATCAGAGTGAACTCCGAGAGGAACTCCATGAACCCGTTCTGGGGGAGACCCCACGCCTCGTAGAACGGGATCGGGATGAGGCCAGCGTCAAGTTTGCCGGACGGGGGTAACGCGAGGGGAGTGTCGCGTAGGAAGACGGCGAAGATGTACTGCAGCATCAGCCCCAGCCAGAAGACCGGCATCGCGACGCCGATGTTGGCTCCGATCATCGTGGCTACGTCGGTCTTCGAGTTGTGCCGATAAGCGGAGATGATTCCAAGGGGGACGCCGACAATTATGGCGATGAACAGGGCGGCGGCAGCGAGCTCGATTGTGGTCGGAAGTCGCTGGATGAGGAGGTCGGTCACCGGGACGCCGAACCGGAACGACTCGCCGAGGTCGCCGGTTGCGACGTCGGTGATGTAGATCCCGAACTGAACGAGGATCGGCTCGTTGAGGCCGTAGCGCTCGTTGTAGGCGTCGCAGATCTCGTCCGTTGCCCGCTCACCGAGAGCAGCTCGGCATGGGTCACCCGGGATCATTCGGGCAAGGGCGAACACCAGGGCAAGGATCCCGATGATCACCGGGATTGAGGAGACGAAGCGACGCAGTAGGAAACGACCCATGGATCAGAAGGTTAGAGAGTGGTCGGCGGGATGCGTTCGCACCCCACCGACCACTGCTCATCTATCAATCGATCAGCCGGCGTTGTTCTTGAAACCGAAGTCCGCGTCCCAGTACGTGAAGTTGCCATCACGACCGGTGTGATTCGGGCTGTTGAGGTCCCATTGTGCGTCGTAGCTCGAGACGACGTCGTTGGCGTCGAACGTGCTGCCGTCGTGGAACGTCACACCCTGACGAAGGTGGAAGGTCCACAGGGTGCCGTCGGCGTTGGGCTCGTACGTCTCGGCGAGCGATGGAACGACGTCCGTGCCACCGACCTCGTAGGCGAGGAGCGATTCGGTGATCTGTTCGCAGGCACGGAGGCTCTCGCCGTCGGTCTCGTCGGCGCAGTACAACCCGATGGGTTCGGCGTTCTGCATCCACACGAAGGTGTCACGTCCGCCGGGATCCATTACTGCGAAGTACTCGTTGCCGAGCGGGCTCGCTTGCGCATTCGTCACGTCGGCCAGGTACCCAACACCGGAACCACCGTGTGCGATTGGCACCATCGGGACATGGTCCTTGACGAGCTGGGTTGCCGCCTCATAGATGACGAGACGCGCAGCGGGATCCGGTGTCGACGCAGCCTCATCGAGCAGCGCCCAGATGTCCTCGAAGCCAGCACCGAACTGGTCGGAGGCGTTCTTCCCAAAGTGGAAGTCGAGGAAGTTGGTGGCATCCGGATAGTCGGCGCCCCAACCGAGCATGTACATCGTCAAGTCACCGGCGTCGCTGGCGTCGAGGAAGGCCCCGGACTCCATAACCTCGATGGTGACATTGACGCCGATCTCGGCGAGCTGGGCCTGGATGTCCTGGCCGACGGTTGACGGCGAGGGCAGGTAGCTGCGCACAACATCGCGGTAGTTCAAGGTCACATCGAAGCCGTCGGGGTAACCCGCCTCGGCGAGCAGTGCCTTGGCTGCATCGATGTCCTGCTCATACCACGTGGGCTGCGGGGTGTACCCGAAGATGGGCGGTGGCAGGAACTGGCCGGCAACAATCGACCCTGGCGGGTAGAAGTTGTCGACGATACGCGGACGGTCGAGGGCCATGGCCATCGCCTGGCGCACCTTCTCGTCGCCGAATGGCTCCTTGTCCCGGTTCAACCCGAGATAGAAGATGTTGGTTCCTGCGCGTTCTTCGAGCAACAGATCCGCGGAGTCCAGGATCGTCGCGAAGTCGTCACGGCCTGGGTTGTCGATTCCGTCGACGGTACCGGCCTGGAGTTCGAGGAAGCGCTGTGCCGCTTCCGAACTCCACTTGAAGACCAGTGTGTCGGTCTCGGCTGGCGTACCCCAGTAGTTCGGATTGATCTCCATGACAATCTGGTTGCCCTTGTCCCACTGCTGGAGCATGTAGGGGCCGGTGCCGATCGGTGCGTCGACGAGTGCGCCGCCGCCACTGTTGGCGTCCATGTACTCCTGTGGAACGATGCCGAACGCGGAGAACGCAACCTTCGAGGGGAACGCCACGTCTACCTGGCACAACTGAATCTCGACGGTGTACGCATCCACCGCCTTGATGTAGTTGATCTCGCTCTTGTTCGTCTCGTCATCACAGGCCGCCTCGACCATCAGGCCGGTGAAATCACTTGCTGCGACGGTGGTCGTGGCTGCTTCCGTGCTGCTCGTGGCAGCGGTTGTTGTCGTTGTCTCGTCCGTGCCGCTTGCTGCGGTGGTCGTTGTCGTGTCGTCCGATGACGACCCACACGCCGCCGCGATGAGGGCCATCACGAAGACGAGGACAATCAGTTTGCTGAATCGTTTCAAGGGTGCCTCCTTCCCCTGTAGGGACCGATCCGGTAGATCGGCAGGAACAACGCTAGTCGCATTCGTGAACCCGCGAGTTCGACTGGTGCAGGAGGCGTTGCCTGCGTCGATCGGTAGGGTTCGCGCCGATTCCGAGGAGTGTCCCATCCGTACTGTCGTCACGATGTTCGCCATCCCGGCGCTGATCTCGGTCTTGGCCTTCACGTCGGCCGTTGCGTTCTGGATGGACCGATCCGTTGCGAGCGAAGAGGCGTTTCGGGAGCAGGCCGTTGAAGTGCTCGAGATGGACTCATCGCAGAAGGCAATCGCGGCCCGGCTGATGGATGAGGCGGTCGATGCGGTTCCGCTCCTTGCCCTCGTTCGCGGTGCAGGAGAGCGTGCCACGGTCGTGCTGCTCGACTCCGGCGCGTTCGACAGCGTCTTCGATCGCCTCATCCTTGAGGGTCACCGACACATCGTCTCACCGTCTTCTGATGGTCCGTTCGCGGCGGACCTGACCGACGTGCGTGCCGTGCTGGTCTCTCCGATCGCGCAGATCGCACCGGAATTGGCCGAGTTGGTGCCGGTCGATGCGTTCGAAGCCGTCGTGATTCTCGACGCTGATGCGTTGCCCTTTGTGGGCAGGGTGGCGAGATGGCTTCCCTCTATCTCCGTCTTCGCTGCAGCAGCCGGGGTGTTTCTTGCGGTCGCCCTGGTGATGCTCTCTCGCCGCCGATCGATCGCTCTGATTACCGTCGGCCTGGCAGTGTTGATCGCGGGAATCGGTGTGTACGGATGGAGCACGTTCGGTGGGTCGATTGCCACCGCCCGGATTGCAGATGAACTTACCCGCGTCCTCGTGACCAACGGCTACGCCGTCTTCACCCGCTCATTGCAGACCGAGGGTCTTGTTCTCGCGAGCGCCGGTTCTGTTGTCGCGGCGGCCGGACTCATTGGTGTGGTGGTGGGGGTGGCGAGAGTCAAGTAGCAAGTAGCAAGAACCAAGAACCAAGAAACGGGGCAGGAGCACTTGTCTCCTTCGCCCCGCTACTCGGCTACTCAGCTACTCAGCTACCCAGTAACCCCAATCGACTTCAACCAGTCCGTCACTACCTGCTCCGGGTCTTGGCCGTCGATCCCGACGAGCTTGTTCATGGCCGTCAATTCGGCTGTTGTCAGCTTCGACGAGACCTTCTTGAGCGTCTCCGCGAACTTGTCTCCATACGCCTCGATGATCTCGGAACGGACCGCCGGTGCGAGGTTCTCGGCCGGCTGGAGACCCTTGTCGTCCTCGAGCAGCACGAAGTCCTTCGCCACAATTGTCCCGTCGCTCGTGAACATGAGTCCGACCTGGATCTCGTTGCCTTCGAGCGCTGCCACCGTGATCGGGCCTCCGACGTCGAGCGGGCGGAACTCCGCGAAGCTGAGGCCGTAGACGCTCTCGAGTCCCTTCAAGCAGAACTCACGCTCGGGGCACTCCGGTGGTCCACCGAGGACGAGCGTTCCGTTGTGCGCCACCAGGTCGGAGACGTTCGCTAGACCGAGGGCCTCGGCGGTTGCCTTGGTTACGACGAAGCCGTTCTTGTCCTGTGCGGACGCGTAGTCGAGTACGTCGATTCCGGCCGGTTCCCAAGCCGCCTTGAGCGCCGAGTGTGTCTCCGCCGAGTCCGGCGAAGGCGTACCTCCGAGGTATGTCAGCATCGTCCCGATGTACTCGGGGATGAGATCCAGCTCGCCCGCTTCGAGCGCAGGCGCGTAGATCTCGCGACTTCCGATATTGAGTTTGCGTTCGACCTGGTAGCCTTCGGATTCGAGTGCTTGTGCGTACATCTCGGCGACCAGCGCGTTCTCGCTGAAGTTCGCCGATCCGATCGTGATTGTGGGGCCCTCGATAGTTCCACCATCGTCACCCGACCCGCACGCGGCCGCGATGAGCGCGAACGCGACGATGGTCGCCCCGGCGATGGTTCTGCGGGCATGTGTCCGCATGGGTTCCTCCCGTTCTTTGATTGTCGGTCAACCTAGCCAGGGCAACCCCGCAATCGAGCGAGTTCTTCCCACATCATGCGACGACGGATTCAACCGCGTCGGAGCGCGACCGAAGTGTCGCCGGCACGACACGCCTCTCAACCGAACTGAGAACGACATCGGTGACGATGGCAAGGGCCGCCACGAGGAGTGCACCAGCGAAGACGACGACGTTGTTGCGAACAGCGAAGCCGTCGACGATGAAGCGTCCAAGACCGCCCCAGCCCACGAGGGCGCCGAGTGTCGCGGTGGCGACGACCTGAACGGCAGCGACGCGAACTGCTGCGAGGATCACGGGCGACGCCATCGGGATCTCCACTTTCATCAGCACCTCATATTCCGTCATGCCCATCCCGAGAGACGCCTCGACGAGGTCGGGATCGACCCCGGCAACCCCGGTGTAGGAGTTGGTGAACATCGGAGGGACGGCGAGGAACAGCAATGCGAGGAACGTCGGCCAGAATCCGATGCCAAGACCGAGCCGGATACTGATCGGAAGGAAGAGCACGACGATCGCGAACGACGGAATCGCTCGACCGATGTTCACGGCGGCAACGACGAAGGTCCCGCCGATACGCCGGTGAGCAAGCCAGACGGCGGGGGGGATTGCGACGACCGTGGAGACGGCCGTTGCGGCCACCGTGATCTGAACGTGTTCTCGGAGCCGATTGAGAATCCCGGCTGGTCCGAACCAGTTCGTGGGGTCCCCGAACCATGCGATCACTTCACCGAGGAACTCGATCACGTCGCCGCACTCCTTGTTGACCACGGTGTCGCCAGCCGTTGAACGCCGACGAGGGCGAGATCGACGGCCACTGCCAGGGCCACGGAGACGACGGTACCAACCACGATCTGGGTCGTCCCTACGGGTGAATAGAAGAGGTTCAGCCCCCTGAGAATGAAGAATCCGAGACCGCCCTGACCGATCAGGGCGGTGATGGTGACGAGCCCAATTGTCGTGACCGATGCGATTCGGATCCCAGCGATGATCACCGGAAGAGCGAGCGGAAGCTCAACAGCGAAGAAGAGCCCTCGATTCGTGTAGCCCATGCCGCGAGCCGACTCCACCGTGGCGGGCGGCACGCCGTCGATGCCGGCGACCGTGTTTCTGATCAGGATCAGTAACGTATATGACACCAGGCCGATCTCGGCGGTGAGGACGGAGAGGCCCGTGACCGGGACCAGGAAGGCGAACAGAGCGAGACTCGGGATCGTGTAGAGGACGCCGGTGAACCAGGTGATCGGCGTGTAGGTCCATCGGTACCGCAACGCCACGATTGACAGAGCGAGACTGATCGCCATGCCGACAGTGACGGCGATGGCTGTGAGCATGAGGTGCTCAACGGTGCGGTCCCAGATGTCGTCGAGATGGTTGGCAACCCACTCCCACGAGAAGAACCCGCCGGCGGCCTGTGCGAAGACAATCACCGGAGAATCTCGCGGCTGACGGCGTCGGCGGTGATCATGCCGAGAAGTTCGGGGCCATCGAACACGGCGGCCACCGAAGTGTGCGACGATACGATCGCATCGAGCGCTTCTTTGAGGGTGGAGTCTTCCGTGAGTCGGGTCTGAAATGGTTCGGCATCGACCAGTCCCGGCCCATCGCCCGGGATGTCGGCGATCCGAATCCAGCCGTCGACCCCGACCCCGTCTCGTACGGCGATCCAGTCGGTGCCGTACTCGAGAGCGGTAGCCACCGCCTCGGCGTGCGTCGCCGAACGATCGACCACGGGGCCGGTCTCGAGATCGAGATCGGAGATCGGGATCAGCGAGAGCCGTTTGATCCCACGGTCGGTGCCGAGGAAGTCTGCGACGAACGGATTCGCCGGGTCGCGCAGGATGTCGGCGGGTGACCCGTACTGCTCGAGATGGCCACCCTCACTCAGGATCGCGACGCGGTCACCCAGCTTGATGGCCTCGTCGATGTCATGTGTCACGAGAGCGATGGTCTTGTGCAGCCGCCGCTGGAGATCGAGGAGCTCATCCTGGAGGTGCGCTCGCACAATGGGGTCGACGGCACCGAACGGCTCGTCCATCAGGAGGACCGGGGGGTCGGCCGCCAATGCGCGGGCAACGCCGACGCGCTGGCGCTGACCGCCGGAGAGCTCGGCAGGGTATCGGTCGAGCATGTCCGGATCGAGGGCGACGAGATCGGCGAGCTCGGCGATTCGCTCGGCGATTCGCTTCTTGTCCCAATTGAGGAGCCCGGGGACGGTGGCCATATTCTGGCGGATCGTCCGGTGCGGGAAGAGACCGATCTGCTGGATGACGTAGCCGATGCCGCGTCTGAGTTCATGCACGGGAACGGCGTCGGCAGAACGGCCGTCGATTCGAATCGTGCCGGAAGTTGGCTCGACGAGACGATTGATCATCTTCAGCGTCGTCGTCTTGCCGCATCCCGATGGCCCAACGAAGACGGCAATCTCCCCGCGTTCGATATGAAGGGTGAGTCGATCGACGGCAGGCGCGACTGTGCCGGGGAAGATCTTCGTCAGATCCTGCAGGTCGATCATTGGCCGCGAGCGGGTGCAGAGACGGTCTGTACGGCTTCGTCAACGGTGTCGACCAACGTTACGAGCGATCCGTCGGTCCGGAGGTCCTCGGTGAGGAGCGGGACAAGGCGCCGCCATTGTTCTCCAACAGCAATGACCGGCTTCGGCGTTGCACCGGTGAACCGAGCCACATAGGCGAGGTTCCATGCCACGAGGAGTTCCGTTGCCGTTCCAAGAGAGCCGGGCATAGCGATCGAGGCAACCGAGAGATCAACCATTTCGTGGATGCGCTCGAGCAAGGATGCGGTCCGTGTCTCTTCGGTGAGGTGCGCGTTGCCTCCGGAGCGATCCGGGAACACGTCGGGGACGGTGACCCCGATGACTCGCCCGCCGGCTTCGGCCGCGCCGAGCGAGACGGCTTCCATCAAGCCTGCGTAGCCGCCGGTCGCGACGGCGAATCCTGCTTCCGCGAGGAGTCGTCCGCAGCGGATTCCATTTTCGTAGACGGGTTCACCGGGGACCGGGGAGGATGCACCAAAGACAGCAACGACATTCATGGCCGTCGAGGCTAGCGGTCGTCTGTGCCGCGAGTCCCGGGATCGAGGCGCCCCTCCCGTTCCGCGGCCTGGGGGCGCCGTCGGCGGGGACACAAACCCTGGGTACGGGGCGGTAGGGTCGTGGGCCATGGACGCCCCTGTTGCGCAACGCCGCCCGTTTGAACGCCGACTCCACGGAGAAACGGTCGTTGACCACTACTCCTGGATGAGGGATCGGGAGGATCCCGGGGTGATCG
>CAXMQO010000111.1:0-3219 GCA_964195515.1 uncultured Saprospiraceae bacterium
GAACGTTCCGCCGGGTGCTTGATAGCTGACCTCGTCCCCAGGAGAGGCGCCGAGAAGTGCTTGGCCCAACGGACTCTGAGGAGAGGCGAGGAGGATGCCGGGGACCTTGTTCTCCGAAGGAGCCAAGAAGAACTCGTACTCGTCCTCGTCCTCGTCGATCACCGTCACGATGGTTCCGACCTCGACACGGCCCGAGTTCTCCACCTCTCGCACTTCGGCGTTATCGAGAAGGTACTTCAGCTGACGGATGCGGGCCTCCATGAGGCCCTGATCATTCTTCGCTCCGTCGTATTCGGCATTCTCACGCAGGTCGCCGTGCGCTCGAGCGACGGCGATGCGCTCGGAGGCTTCGCGTCTGCCTTCGGTGGTGAGGTAGTCGAACTCACTCTTCAACTTATCGAGGGCTGAGGGCGTGAGCCAGATTGTCTGATCGGTCATCGGATCAGACGAGGATTGAGCGCACCCGACGGGTGAGACGAGACTTGCGACGGGCAGCGGTGTTGGCGTGCATCACGCCCTTTGTGATCGCCATGTCGATTTGCTTCTGGGCAATTCGGAGCAGTTCTTCGGCCTCGGCGGCGTTTCCGGCTTCAGCAGCCGCCATGACGTTCTTCTCGCGCGTCTTCAGTTCGGAGCGAATCGACTTGTTCCGTGCGTGCCGTTTCTCGGTCTGACGGTTGCGCTTCTTCTGGGACTGGATATTGGCCATGCTGGACGAACCTCGTGAGGTGGTGGGAACGAGCGGTAACGATAACAGGAGAACGGCTCAACGTTACACTCAGTTACCCCACTCCCGGATCCGGCCTATGACCGCGCCATCGCGTATTCGCAACTTCTCAATCATCGCCCACATCGACCACGGCAAATCGACGCTTGCCGATCGTCTGCTTGAACGCACCGGCGCGATATCGGAGCGAGACATGCGGGAACAGGTCTTGGACGACATGGATCTCGAGCGGGAACGCGGGATCACGATCAAGGCCAACGCCGTGCGCATCGACTACCGGGCGGCGTCCGGTGATATGTACCAGCTGAATTTCATCGATACTCCCGGTCACGTGGACTTCTCGTACGAGGTGTCCCGAAGTCTGGAAGCGTGCGAGGGCGCTCTCCTCGTAGTTGACGCATCTCAGGGAGTGGAAGCCCAGACGCTCGCGAACGCCTATCTGGCGATCGAGGAGGGGTTGGAGATCATCCCGGTCGTCAACAAGATCGATCTCCCTGCCGCAGATCCGGACCGGGCCGCTGAGGAGCTCGCCGGCGTGCTCGGGGGTGCAGCCGACGAAGTCATCCATGTCTCTGCCAAGACCGGCGCTGGAATCGACGACCTGCTCGAAGCGATCGTTGCCCGGCTGCCGGCGCCTGAAGGTGATGAGCACGCCCCTCTTCGTGCTCTCGTTTTCGACTCCTTCTACGACACGTACCGTGGCGTGGTCAGTCACGTCAGGATCGTCGACGGGAGCATCTCGACCGGTGAGGCAATCCGTTTCATGGCGACGAGCCTTGATGTCCACGCCGACGAGCTCGGGATACGACGACCGTCGACCGAGGCGGTTCGGCGGCTCAACACCGGTGAGGTCGGCTACCTGGTCACCGGCGTCAAGGAGATCGATCTCATCCGGGTCGGTGACACCGTCACCCACTCGCGCGGGGGGACGTCCAAGGCGCTCCCCGGCTACGACGAGCCGAAACCGATGGTGTTCTCCGGTCTCTTCCCGACCGACGGGGACGACTTCGAGCGGCTTCGCGAAGCGCTCGACAAACTTCGGTTGAACGACTCTTCGCTTGTCTTTCAAGCAGAGACGAGCCGGGCCCTCGGATTCGGCTTCCGTGTGGGGTTCCTCGGACTCCTCCACATGGAGATCGTTCGTGAGCGTCTCGAACGTGAATACGACCTCGAGCTCGTGGCAACGGCACCGTCCGTCGCCTACCTCGCGAACCTCGCATCGGGTGAGCAGGCCCCGGTAAGGAGTCCCCAGGATCTTCCTGAAGCAGCGGGGCTCGTGTCGATCGAGGAGCCGTACGTCAAGGTGATGATCATTACGCCGTCCGAGTTCATTGGGACGGTGATGGATCTCGTCCAGCAGCGGCGCGGCGAGATGGGGGAGATGACATACCTGTCGCCCGAACGTGCCGAACTGCACTATCGGATGCCCCTGGCAGAGATCGTGTTCGACTTCTTCGATCTGCTCAAGACGAGGACTCGCGGCTATGCGTCGCTCGACTATGAACCAGACGACTACCAGGTGTCGGACCTCGTGAGAGTCAACATCCTCCTCAACGGGGTACCGGTGGATGCATTCTCCACGATCGTGCACCGTGAGAAGTCCTACGCCTACGGAAAGGCGATGGTTGGTCGGCTCAGGGAACTGATCCCGCGTCAACTCTTCGACGTCCCGATCCAGGCGGCGATCGGCACTCGCATCATCTCGCGCGAGACGATCAAGGCCAGACGGAAGGACGTCACGGCGAAGTGCTACGGCGGTGACATCACCCGTAAGCGCAAGCTCCTCGAGCGTCAGAAGGAGGGGAAGCGCCGGATGAAGATGGTCGGCCAGGTTGAGGTGCCGCAGGAGGCGTTCGTGGCCGCGTTGAAGTTGGATATGTGATGCGGAGTAGCGGAGTAGCGGAGGCGACTTCATGGGCTGTGAGCGGTGAGACCTGAACCCGACTCGGCACCGGCTGCCAGCTACACCGGCGAGGCACCTGACTCGCCGGCACTTGCAGAGGCGGCTCGGCTCTGGAACTCCGTCTACGTCCACGTTCCGTTCTGTGCTCGGCGGTGTCCGTACTGCGACTTCGCCGTGGTTGCTGCCGATGAAGCGGGCGGTTTGGACACAGCGAGGTACGTCGATGCGCTGGTCGCGGAGATCGCTATGGAACCCGATCCGTCCGAGGTGCACGCAATCAACCTCGGCGGTGGGACACCGACCCGACTTCATCCCCACGACCTCGCCCGGATCGTCAGTACGCTCGACCATCGGTTCGGGATCGCCGACAACGCCGAGATCAGCATCGAAGCAAATCCGGAAGATTGGACGCCCGGTTTCGCCCGGGATCTGCGTCGTATCGGGTTCAATCGGGTGTCGTTCGGGATCCAATCCTTCGACCCTGCCGTCTTGGAGTCGCTCGGACGAGTCCACTCGCCCCAGAACGCAGAGCAGGCGGTCGCGGCAGCACGATCCGCCGACTTCTCGACTATCAACATCGATCTCATCT
>CAXMQO010000112.1:0-6648 GCA_964195515.1 uncultured Saprospiraceae bacterium
GGTCCGTATCCTGGGAGACAGAGAGACCGGGGAGCCGTCATGATCCACATCACCCTCTCGGGTGACATCTTCCTCAAATCGCGGCGCACTCAGCCGCGAATGATCAAACGCGTCCTCTCAAGCCTTCGATTGGCGCTGGACGAAGCGGGATGTGAGTCACCGCTGGAGCGACTGGGATCACACCGGTTCGCCCTTGACGCCGGCGATCGAACTGATGGCGTCGTTGAACGAGCCACCCGTGTGTTTGGTGTTGCCTCGGTTGATGAAATGGAGGAACTCGGAGCGGGCGACCTCGACCATCTCGCTTCGGAGGTCGCACGCCTGACCCGCGACCGCGTCTCCGGTCGAACGTTCGGCGTTCGGGTGAAACGGCGGGGGACCCATCCCTGGAAGTCATACGATCTTGCCTCGAAATCGGGATCGCTGCTCGTCGAGGCGGGCGGGAGGGTGAACCTGGATGACCCGCAGGAACCGGTCGACGTCATGGTGCTGGACGATCGGGCCTTCCTCGTCGTAGCCCACCACCGCGGACCCGGGGGTCTTCCGGTGGGCACTCAGGAGCCGGTGCTCTGCCTTGTCTCGGGCGGGTTTGACTCGGTCGTGGCCGCATGGATGATGATGTCGCGCGGATGCCCGGTCGAGTTCGTCCACTTCACGCTGTCGTGTTCGCAATCCGATCATGCGGTCGCGGTTGCCCGTTCGTTGTGGGAGCGATGGGGCTACGGCACCGATCCGGTTGTCCACGTGGTCGAGTTTCAGCCGGTGAAGGAGGCGCTGCTCGAGCAGGTCGATGCTCGGATGCGGCAGGTGGCGTTGAAGGTTCTGATGGCTCGGGCAGCATCGGAGATCGCCCGGGAGCGAGGGATCCTTGCACTGCTGACCGGCGATGCGATGGGCCAGGTCTCGTCGCAAACGCTGCCGCACCTCGTTGCAGTGTCCGAGGCCTCCGAGATTCCGATCTTTCGACCTCTTCTCGGTCTCCCGAAGCAGGACATCATCGACTACGCCAGGCGGATCGGCACCGCGGAGCTGTCGGCGCGTGCCCAAGAGGTGTGTGACCTGTCGGAAGGACAACCCGTCGCCACCGGTGCCCGGCCGGAGATGGTCGCCCGCTCGGTCAAGGACATTCCCGGATTCCTGATGGCCGATGCGGTCTCAACAAGGAAAGTCTTCCTCCTGAGGGATTGGCTCCCCGGCGCGATGTAGATACCGCGAACCTCTCCGACCCCGGGACCAAACCGGTTCGGAGGGTCGGTCCCCTACACTCGGGCCGAATCCACATAGGAGGAAAGTTCATGGCGCGGATCGTGCGTCTTTTCGCAATCGGAGCGATGCTCCTGGCACTCGGAGCTGGCGTGGCCTCATGCTCAGGAGAGAATTCCCCGGTGACGACCGGAGCCGGTGGAGGAGAGACGACGCAGGCACCCGACACCACGCAGGCACCCGACACCACCCAGGCACCCGATACGACGCAGGCTCCGGATACGACGCAGGCACCCGACACCACCGGCGCACCCGCCGACGAGGGCGAAGGCGAAGCACCCTGGTGGATCCTGATTGTCGGAGGACTCCTTGTCATCGTTCTGATCGTGGTACTCGCCAGTTCGGGCAAGAAGAAGAGCGTGACGGTCGCAAACGTCGGTCCGACGTGGAAGGAGCTTGCACGAAGCGGCTACGCCGACTCGCGGTGGCTCTTCGACCATCTCACCGAGGCTCTGGCTCTCTGGCGCGGCAATGCTAGATACGACCAGACGACGGACGTCGGCTCCACGGCGGAGACCGCGAATGCCGAGACCTGGCAGAAACTCTCCGGGCGCATGAACGCGGCGACCGATCATCTCTACGCTCTTGAAGCTGCGGCACCCGACACCAGAACTGCAGAGACGGCGCGCGGTGTCGTCGATCGTCTCAACGACACCCGTGGGGGTGTCGACGCGAGGGCAGAGGCTCGATACGCGTATCGGGCGACCGAAGCGGAAGGGGAGGGACAGCCTGACCGGTCGGCCCGACTCGCTGCCGCACGGGACCGAGAGCAGCGGGCGTCCGAGAACCTCACCGAGTCCAGGAGGCGCCTGGCGGAGGCGTTGACGAGCCTCTCCGCGATCACCTGACGGGCGGGCGATCGGGTCAGAGGCGTCTCGCTGCTTCCAGCCATGAGAGATCGGTGTTGCCGCCCGAGATGATGACGCCGACGCGTCGACCGGAGAAACGCTCCGGCTCTGTTCTGAGCGCCGCGAGCGGTGTGGCGCCAGATGGCTCAACCACGAGCTTCATCCGCTGCAACAAGAAGAGGGCTGCCTCGAGGATCGATACCTCGGTCACGCGGATCACGTCCGCGTCAAGAGCGGTGAGGATCGCGAAGGGTCTGGCGCCGATCCCCGTGAGCAGACCATCGGCCAATGTGACGGGATCCACGACGCCCGCAAGGCGCCGACCCGACCGGAGTGAGCGGAAGGCGTCGTCGACGGCGAAGGGTTCGGCTCCAATCACCGGGATCGCCGGATCTTGCGCCGCAGCCACTGTCGCCGCCCCCGAGAGCAACCCGCCGCCTCCGATGGGTGCAACAACCACATCGAGATTCCCGACTTGGTCCAAGAGTTCGAGCGTGGCGGTGCCCTGCCCTGCGATGACCGCCGGGTTGTCGAAAGGATGGACAAGGACCGCTCCGGTCCGATCCACGACCTCAGCGGCGGCCGTTTCCCGATCGACGTGATCACACAACACGACCTCGGCGCCGTATGAGCGAACGGCATCGACCTTGAGTCGCGGTGCCGTGCGCGGCATGACGATCCATGCCGGCAAGTTGCGGATAGCCGCTGCGTACGCGACGGCCTGGCCATGGTTGCCGGAGGAGTGCGTTACGACCCCTGGAACGTCCTTCGGGAGTTGCAGGATTGCGTTCGTTGCACCCCGAGCCTTGAATGCTCCGACCTTCTGCAGATTCTCCGCCTTGAAGAAGACGCTGGCACCGAGTTCGTGGTCGAGCGTCGATGACGTGAACACGGGCGTCCGGTGGACGAACGGAGCAATACGAAGGGCTGCGGCTTCGACATCGGTGTACGTGACGGGGAGGGTCAAGGGAGTGGCTCCTGGTTGCGTGGTTGGACGGTGGCGATGAAGTAGGCGCCGAACGCCATTGCGGACAGAACGTGCCACAGACCATGGAACTGCACCACATGGTCGGGCGTGCATGTTGACGCCCCCGAGCGGCCGAGAGCGTCGAAGAGGAGTGCACCAGCGAAGAGAGCGAGTGCCGTCGCATACCAACGGCCATCGATGCCACCCACCCTGTGCATGAGCAGGTCTGATACAACCAACGCCGCGATGGAGACGCCGGCGAGCGTATTCGTCGACGCGGGATACAGGATCAGGACGACCGCGATGACTGCCGACACCACCACAATGCCAGCCCATGCCAAGGGGCGGCGGAGGCCGTAGGGCCCTGCCGGGTTCATGATGATCAAGAACCACAGCATCACGAGGAACGTGATGTCGTGGGCGAATGCCGCCACCGCCGGCTGTGGACCGTGGTACAGGAAGCTGCCGACACCCGTTCCGATGAGCAGGACCCCGAACGCGATGCGGAGCGTCCGCTCCCGAACGGGGGACGCAGCCGCCGACATCATCAGAACGATTCCGACGACCGCGTACGCCAGACTCGTCCAGGCAGCCACCGGTTGGATCAGCCAACCGTCGCCGAGCGCTTCGCAGTCGCCGGCTCCGAGGGTCGCGAAGAGCACTTCGATCATGGGTGCAGCGTACCTGTGCCGAGTATCAGTCCATCGACCCGCCCACGGTAGGCTGGCTCCCAACGGCCGAATGGTTCCACTCGGTGTGGTCATCGAGAACAGGTTGACCACGTAGAGTAGCGATCATAGACTGACACGGGTGTCGGGGGAGCAGCGCGATCGAGGAGGTCGACAGTGGACTCGCTGAAAGAGTCGGTCGAACGTCAGTCGTTCGACGTTGGTCGCCGCGGCTACGACCAGCGACAGGTCGATCAGTTTCTCAAAGAGCTGACTGCGTCCGTCGCTTCGCTCGAGGAGAACCTGAAGGACGCCCTGATCCAGAAACGCGAACTCGAGCGGCGTCGCGTCGGGAAGGCCGAGGTCGAGGATTCCGTCGAATCTGCGTATGTCGCGGCAGCCGAGGCCAAACACAAGCTCCTTTCCGACGCAGAGGAGCGAGCGTCTCTGATGCTTCGTGACGCCGAGATTGAAACAGCCAGACTCCTTGCGGAACCGAGGACGACCGCGGATCGAGCCAGGAAAGATGCCGAGGGGCTCCTCCTGCAAGCCCAGGCGCGTCTTGACGCTGCGAGTGAGGAAGCCCAGGCCATCCGCGCCGAAGCCGAGGCGATCCTCGCTGACGCAACCCGTCGCGTGGACGCCGAGGTGGCAGCAGCTCGAGAAGATGCGGAACGTATTCGCACCGATGCCGCATCGGAATCCGATCGGGTTCTCGCCGCTGCCCAGACCGAAGCCGAGGCGACACTGGCCGAAGCAACCACACAGGCCTCGGAAGTGTACGAAACGGAGCGTCGGCGCTCCATCGAACGCCTCGCCAAGAGCCGAGACGAGTACGAGGACCTCGCACGCCGGCTCCGCTCCCTCAAAGAGGCAACGGGAGACATGCTCACTAATGCACTCCGCGATCACGAGGCTATTCGGGTCGTGCTTGACGAATCGTCCGTAGAGATAGGTTGACGGTCGAACGCAGCGGTCTCGGAGAGCCTGTCGGTTGCCAGGGGAGTCGGTAGCATTTCGAGGGAACATGGCGCGCAAGAGCAAGAACACGAAACGACTCCAGCAACTCGATCGCACAGCAGCGAAACGATCGTCTACCCCACCGCCGGGTTTCAGCTCGCGCGTCGATGACGAACCGGCGTCATCGTGGCCGGCGTTCATCGCTGGTGTGATCCTGCTCTTCGTCGCGTTCACCGCCATCGCCGTGTTCGCCGGCACTCGATCCGTCGAAGCCGATCTAGAGGCCAGATCCGAGCAGAGCCTTCAGATCGCGGGGTTCCGTGACATCACGGCCGAGGCCGCAGGCTTCGCGGTGTCGCTGAAGGGCCAGTACACCGAAGGCCAGGACATCGCGGCAGCGGAAGAGACGGTTGCCGAACTCAACGGCGTCGGGTCCGTTGACACAAGCGGAGTGTGGGAGGTCGAGGCCACCGAACTCGCGGCCGGAGAGATCCTCGGCGCCCCGGTAGCGTTCTCATGGGGCAACGACGCAGTGGTGGTCTCCGGTGATCTCTCTACCGAAGAGCAGCGGATCTTCGTCGATGCCTCGCTTGCGGCTCTTGAAACTGCGGAAGGTTCTGTGCGATTCGCGAGCGTCGGTGTCGGCAATGTCCAGATCGTCGAAGGACTTCCCTCAGAGGACGAGTGGATCGGCAAGGCCATTGCCCTCGTCGGCTCGCTCGCGAACGGATTGCAAGAGGGCTCGGTCACGGTCAATCCGTCTGGCGACGTGGTGACGACCGTGGGCAAGACCGAGACCCGACAGGAGAAGCGAGACCTCGAGATCGCCTCGGAGGGTTTCATCGTCGCCCTCCAGGGAGCCGGTTTCGAACTCACCGACGGCGTGCGGGGCCCGCCAAAGCCGCCGCCTCCAACGAGGGAGGAAGTTGAGGAGCTCGAGCGGACGCTCGCCGAGTTGATCGAGGGTAAGGTCGTCGAATTCGAGTTCGCCAGCGACGAGCTCACCGTTGTTGGCAAAGCACTCCTTGGCGAACTCCTCGTACCTCTGAGAGAGTTCTCTGCCGTGCCGATTGAGATCAGTGGTCATGCCGACGCGCAAGGATCGCCCGAACGCAATCTGGATCTGTCCTTGCGTCGTGCGCAGGCGGTTGTCGTCTACTTCGTGGAAAAGGGCGAAGATCCCAATCGCTTCGTCGCCGTCGGCTACGGTGACACCGTTCCGATCGCGGACAACTCGACGGAAGAAGGTCGGCAGAAGAACCGGCGCATCGAGTTCAACGCCCTGGAGGAGTAGGTGCTGTACGTCGGCTCACAGATCATCATCTGGATCGCTCTGGCTGCGCTCCTGGGTTTCGCCGTGGGTTGGATGACGAAGGGCCGAAGGGGCAAACGCGTGAAGAAGCGCAGAAAGTACTGAGGACTGCATCCTCAGTTCTTGGGCCCTGCTCGGAGCTGGCAGCTGGCACCTCAATTCCCTGGGTCGGCCATCACCGGGTCTCGTACGAGCGCGGTGGTGAGGAGGAATCCGGCGATGATGATCACGAGGGTCGAGCCACCGACGTAGACAGGGATCACCCCGACGTAGCCGGCGATCATGCCGCCGAGCGCTGCGCCCGCCGGCAGCCCGATCCAAGCGAGCGTTCGCGACGCAGCGATGACACGACCGAGCATCTCAGGAGGCGTGAGCCGCTGACGCATCGTCGTCAAAGCAACGTTGACCCACGCCATCCCTGCGAACGCCAGCCCTGCGGGGATCACCCCCCAGAACGACCGCATGATGGCGAGGGTGAGGAAGCCACCTCCGACGAGAAAGAGTCCGGCTACGTACATGGTGCCGAGAGGAATGGCGGTGGACATCCGGGGGGCGAGAGCGGCGCCGATGGCGCCAATTCCTGCGTTGATGGCATAGAAGACACCGATGCTCACGCCAACAGTCGTGAAA
>CAXMQO010000113.1:0-4348 GCA_964195515.1 uncultured Saprospiraceae bacterium
ACTCCGACGACGACGACGACTCAAGCACCAGCTGATCTCGCATAACGCGTCGATCACGGACAGAGGCCCCGGAGGATCACCTCCGGGGCCTCTGTTGTCACTGGGGATCTCTCCGAGTTCACATATCCATCAACGGGACGGCTCCTACTCGGCTCGGCTGTCGACGAGCGGAAGGTGCACCACAACACGAGCGCCCCCGAGCGAGCCCGGCTCGGCTAGCTCGAACGATCCGCCGGATGCCTCGGCCGTACGGCGAACGATATCGAGTCCGAGTCCCGTCGAATCAACCGTTGAAGCGCCCCTCTCGACCGCCCGCGGATGCACAATGCCGCTCCCACCGTCTTCGACCTCTAGGAGTGCCCGGTCGACGCCGCTGATTGAAAGACGGATTGCCATCGGTACGCGCTCCTCGGTGTGGGCGAAGACGTTTTCGAGGAGTGCGTCGATCATGACACCCGCGTCCACCTCGGGAACCGCAACATGGGCATGTGCAACACCGATCTTCGTGGTGAAGGAACGACCCTGTTCCTCACTCAGCGGCGACCAAAACGCTGCCCGCTCGGCGACCACCGCGGCGAGATCGCAACCCGGGTCGATCTCCGTTCGCACGGGTCGTCGGCCCTCTCCGATGATGAAGTCGACCGTACGCTCGAGTTCATCGAGATCCTCCACGAGCCGATCACGGGCCCTGCCGTCGGAGAGCGCCTCAGCATCCAGCTTCGCTGCGGTAAGCGGCGTCCTGAGACGGTGGGCCAGGTCAGCTGCGGTCTCCCGCTCAGCCTGGAGCAGGTGCTCGACCTGCTCGGCCAGCTGATTGAACTCGGCGCCGACTTCCTTGATCTCCGGCGGTCCGGCGGGAGACACACGAGCGGAAAAGTCGCCCTCTTTCAGGCGCGCGGCCGTGTCGGAGAGCTCGCGCACCGGTCGAACGATCGACCGACTGAAACGGTCCGCTGCCAAGACCGCAAGGCCGACGAGCACAGCACCGAGGCCGGCCAGAATCAACCACGATCTTCGCACGCCGCTCGTCAACTCATCATGTGGAGCGACCACCCTCACAACGGTGACCTCCCCATCGGACTGGGCGACGGGCAGGTAGATAGCTTCACCGGCTTCCACCGATGCCCGGTAAGCGCTACCGCCGAGCGGCACCGAGAGATCCTCCCCCACGGGGACGTCAACGCCGTAGACACTCCCATCCGGAAGAATCAAGGACGCGCCGAGGTCGACGAGGCGAGCCTCTCCGATCGTCAACGCAGCGCCAGTGGTGCCCGACGACGGGGATAGGACCGCGACCACACGAGCGATGGTCTCGGCTTCTCGCTCGGCGCGTGTCACCGCTCGATCGAACGCGAGCGCACCAACGAGGATCGCGAGAGGCACGAGAAACGCGATCACAACCATCGACGTGACCCCGGCCGTAACAAGGATGAGGCTTCGCCTCACGAGTCCGGATCAACAAGACGAACCCCCACACCGCGACGAGTGAGGATGTACTTCGGGTCGGCAGCGGACTCGCCGAGCTTCTTCCGAAGCCACGACAGATGCACGTCGATGGTCTTGTCCGCCCCTCCGTATGGCTGATGCCACACTTCAGCAAGGATCTGGCGCTTGCTCACCATGGTTCCCGAACGCTCGGCGAGGTAGGCCAGGAGCTCAAATTCACGAGCCGTGAGATCGAGCGGCCGGTCCTCGAACCGCGCCTCCTGTGCATCGAGATCGATCACGATCTGTCCGACCGTGATCACCCGCTGCTCGGGTTCTGAACCGGAGCGACGCAGCACGGCGCGAAGCCTTGCCTCTAGGTGCTCAGCGGAATACGGCTTGACCACATAGTCATCGGCGCCCGCATTGAGCAGTCGAACGATCTCGGCCTCGTCGTCTCGAGCGGTAGCAACAACCACCGGCACTTCGGTGATCGCACGAATCATGCGAAGAGCCTCTGCACCGTCCACATCTGGCAGGCCCAGATCGAGAACGACCACGTCGAAGCGCCCCGATACCGCCGACTCCACTCCCGACATGGCGGTCCCGACTGCTTCCACTTCGTGCCCGCGCTCGGCGAGACGATTCGAAAGAGACTGTCGAATTCGCTGGTCGTCTTCGATGATCAGAATGCTCGCCACAGTGTCACGATACCCATGAGCCTCGTCCGTCGGCCGCCGCGGGCGCTCCATTTCACGTGTGGTTAACCGACCCTTATCCCTACACCACCGATTTCGCGGCATGATTGGGAGGTGCGACGCATCGCCTATCTACTCATCTGGCTCGCGGTGACCCTGACCGCCGTGTTCATTGCGTCCGCCGCAGTGAGCAGCGTGCGGGATCAGGTCACCGACACGCCGACAGCCATGCTCCCCCCAACGACGATCGTGCCCGACAGTACGGAACAGCAGACTCCCGATCCCACCCAACCCGAATCGCCCACACGCATCGACGGATCGGGCAGTCCCACGTCCACCGCTCCGACGACGACCACAAGTGCCCCGCTCCAGCCCACGACGACGGTCCCATCCACGACCGTCCCGTCCTCTCCCCCGCCGTCCCCCGCGCCAACGACGACCACAACGACAACCGCGACCGTTCCTCCCACGACCGAGATCCGGTCGTACGAACTCGTTGGTGGCTTGGTCTCCGTTGAGATCGGTGACGGAACCGTCCGTCTTGCCGGGGCGTCTCCGAAACCCGGGTTCACGATGGAAGTGAAAAGTTCGGGTCCCGAAGAGGTTGAGGTCGAGTTCCACAACGACGAGCACAGATCGGTGTTCTCCGGGGACTTCGAAGATGGGAAGTACGAGCCGTCAATCAGTGAGAGCGGTGAAGAGGAAGACGACTAGGAATCGGCGGTCAGCCGAGATCCAGAGAGCGGCGGATCCGGTCCTTTGATTCCGATGGCATTTCGAGTCGACCATGGTCGCTGGCCAACGTCCGCACACCCTCGAGCTCGTCGACGGTGAAGCGACATGCCTCGCAGGTGGCAAGGTGATCAATGGCCGCATTCGACTGTTCCGTCGACAGGTCCCCGTCGAAGTACTCGGGCAACAGCCCGGCGAGTTGATCGCAGTTGACGTTCATGTCAGGTACTCCTCCAGATGCCTTCGCATCGACTCACGTGCACGGGCGAGACGCATCTTCACCGCCGACTCGGAAATGTCCAGAGCGGCAGCGACTTCTCCGGTGGAGAGACCTTCTCCATCGCGCAACACGAATGCCGCCCGCACCGGTTCCGACAACGATGCGATCGCTTCGTCGAGCCGGGAGGCGAGCTCTCCCGCCAGCACGTGTTCCTCGACCGTCCCGGTCGGACGGTCGATCTCGACGGCAACGACGACGGGATCGAGCGGTTCCTCGCGCCGACGCCGCGTGACGGCGATCGCCTGGCGGTACCCGATTCTGTAGATCCAGGCAGCGATCGGCCCATCTCCGCGGTAGCTCGCCAGCGATCGGATCACCTTGATGAAGGTTTCCTGGACGACGTCCTCGGCAAGATGGCGATCCCGAATGATTCGATACGCCAGCGTGTAGACACCGTCGGCGAACGTGTCGAAGAGCCAACCCGGCTCGGGAGTTCTCGCGCTTCCGTGGTGCATCGCGACGCAACGGTACCCGACCCGATCGGGTGTCGTTCATCGACGGATCTCGTCCCAGAATGCGAACGCGAGTGCACCTGCAGCGAGGATCCACAGGACCCAGACGCCGGTCCAGAGAGCGAAGCCTGCGAATCCAACGGCGACTCCGATGCGCATACCCCGATCGAACGTCGAGATCCCCGATTCGAGGACCTCGCCGGCTTCAGCAGACTCGAACAGCCGCCGTAGCCCCCCTGGTGTTCTCGCTCCAACAACGCGTGTGACTTCAGCGCCGTCGGAGATCGACACGGTGGTCGGAACCGCCATGACCCGGTATTGCTGAGCGAGCTTCTGGCTCTGGGAAACGTTCACCTTGCGGAGCGCCACCCGACCCTCGAACTCCTCCCCGGCTTCGTCGACGAACGGGGTCATCGTCTTGCACACGGGACAATTGGATCCGTAGAAATACAGAACCTCAGGCTGGCTCTTCACCATGGGATCGCTCCGAGCAGAAAGGGTGGGTGATCAGCTGCGGGCTTCGTCACTGTTTGTGCGTAGCCGCAGCACAGCGTAGATCGGGCAGAGGCCGACGATCCCGGTCACGAGGAAGACGGCACCGACCACCGCGGCAATCCAGCCCCACGGCGATGCGATCACGCCGCCGAGACCGAATCCGATCAACACGACACCGCCCACCACGCGCACAATACGATCCCAGCTTGCTTCATTCCTCATTGAGAACCTCCTTGATTCTGATTCATGGAGTACCACGCCTGAGC
>CAXMQO010000114.1:0-30681 GCA_964195515.1 uncultured Saprospiraceae bacterium
GCGGCCGTGGCCGGTGGCCCGACGAGTAGCCCGAACACGAGCAGCGTTCCGACCGTCTGGAACGAACCAACGATCGACAGGACGATGAGTCCGAGAAGGAGCACGTGCGTCACGCGAGGATGGAGGCCATAGAGTTCTGCCTTCTGCTCGTTGAACGACAGAACCAGGAAATGTCGGTAGAAGAGCACGGATGCCCCGAGGGCGACCACCGTGATAGCGGCCAGAACGATTAGGTCGGTCTCTGTGACGCCCAGTACGTCGCCGAAGAGGATCGCCGTGAGGCTTCCGCTGTACGAGGCGGACTTCGAAATGAGGATCACACCAAGGCCAAGCATGCCGACGAAGAGGAGCCCGATCCCGGTGTCCTCGGAGAACGTCGTCTGCCGGTGGACCAGGTTGATACCCCAGATCATCACAAGCGCAGCGATCGCCGCACCGATCAACGGGTTGAACCCGATGAGGAGGGCAAGGGCGATTCCCGGAATCACGCCGTGGACCAGCGCATCCCCGAGGAACGTCATCCCGCGGATCACGACCCAGGTGCCGACGACCGAAGTCGTGAGCGCCGCGAGCGAACCCGCCAGCAGCGCACGCTGTTGGAACGCCAACTCGAAGGGAGCGGTCAACCAGTCCATGTGGGTTCCACGGTATCGCGCGGATCAGGGTTCGAAGGCGACAGGCGACAGGCGACAGGGCGTCCGGCTGACCGCTGTTGCCTGTTGCCCGTTGCCCGTTGCCCGTTGCCCGTTGCCTGTTGCCTCATCACTCTGTCCCCAGAGCTTCGGCTATCCGGCGCGCGTTTGCACGGAGCAGTCCTATGAGCGTGCCACCCTCGGTGCCCTCTTCTCCGAGGGAACCCGTGTACAACTCCACGATCTCAACTTCGTAGCCGACCTCGGCGGCGACGGTACGAGCGAGCACGTCGGACTCGACCGCCTCGGTGAAGATGGCAGTGACCTGCTCGCGTTCGATCGTCTCAACCAGGGAAGCCAGCTCGGAGGACGAGGGATTCGCGAGGGTCGCCCCGCCTGGGATCACCGTTCCGATCATCTCGAAACCGTATCGATCCGAGAAATACCCAAAAGACTGATGATTCGTAACCAGCTTTCGGCCCGCGTCCGGCACCGCGGCAAGAATCTCGATGCTCTCCGCGTGGACCTGCTCTAGCTCGGTGGCATATGCCTGCGCACCGACCGACCAGTCGTGGCCCGGTGCTGCCTCGGATAGTTGCTCGGCGAGGAGCCGGGCAGCATCGGCGACGCGCAGCGGATCGAGCCAGAAGTGAGGATCGAGAAGCCCCTCTTGGTGTTGGTCGGCATCCGACTCTTCTACCGAGTTTGGTGCCTCCGCGAAAAGTCGCGGTTCGATATCCGGACCGACCTCCCAGACACGCGCCCCATCGGAGACAGCCGCCTCGAGCACATCGGCAAGACCCTCTTCAAGCCCGAGACCGTTCGCAACCACGAGATCAGCCTTCTGAATCGCGGCAACCTGCTGGGCAGAGGGCTGGAAGTCGTGTGGGTTCACGCCGACGGGCATCAGGACCACGACGACGGCCGCGTCTCCGACCACATTGCGGGCCAGATCACCCAGAACGGTGGTCGTGGCGACGACTCCGACCTCCGACTCAGAAGACCCTTCCGAACCGCAACCTGCGATGACCACGGCGGTGAGAGAAGCCGCAATAGCCATCGCTGCGAGTCTCTGCACGATCTACTCCTTGCACATAATGAGAATGATTCCTATTATTGAAGCAACGCTATCAGTGGGCGCCCGATAATGCAACACCTCGAACAAGCCGTCGAAGAGCGCCTCGCAGCGGCAGGCGTCCGTCTCACACAAGGGCGGAGGCGTGCCGTCGAGGCACTGGCGAAGATGCGTGGGCCCCGAACGGCCGCGGAGATCCATGTCGAGGTCGGCAACACAGTCCCCCTGTCGTCGTTGTATCGATCCCTCTCGGTTCTCACCGATGCTGACGTGCTGTCGGCACAGCACGGCTCGGACGGCGTCAACCGGTTTGAGCTCGCTGAGTGGCTCACCGGCCACCACCACCACCTCGTGTGCATCTCGTGTGGCACCGTTGTCGACGTAACTCCAACCATCGACCAGGAGAGGGCGATGGCACAACTCGTCGAGAAGATGGCAGACAAGGCGGGCTTCGTTGCGTCGGGTCACCGATTCGAGATCGAAGGGACGTGCCGAACGTGTCGGTAGCGCCACCCGCAATTGTCGCCACGAACGCTCTGTTCAAGTACGGGTCGCGCACTGCCGTTGCGCCGTCCTCGTTCTCCATCCCAGAGGGCAGCATCGCCGCCATCATCGGCCCCAACGGTTCCGGGAAATCAACGCTCCTCAACGGAATTACCGGACTCGCAGAACCGTCCTCCGGCACGATCGACATCCTCCCGGTCGACGGCCGGAAGCGCCGCGTCTCGTACGTGCTCCAGACGACGAAGGTGAACGAATCCCTCCCGATCACCGTTCGCGAGGTCGTCACGATGGGCCGATACCCGTCGACCGGCCCGTACGGTTGGTTGAAGGAGGCGGATCGAGTCGCCGTTCAGGCCGCCATGGATCGTATGGAGATTGCCGACCTCGCCGAACGTCACCTCACGGAGCTCTCCGGCGGCCAGCGCCAGCGTACCTTTGTGGCCCAGGGCCTCACCCAGGATCACGAGATGTTGCTTCTCGACGAGCCGCTGACTGGTCTCGATATCATCTCGGCACATGCCATTGATGACGTCATCCACGAAGAGCAGGCACACGGCTGCACGATCGTCCTAACAACACACGATCTGACCGCGGCCCAGGTCGTGGACTACGTCGTGCTCATGTCGGGCCGGGTGGTTGCAGCGGGAACTCCTGATGAGGTGCTCACCGAGCAACACCTCCGCGACGCATACGGGCCGAGCCTCATCCACGCCGAAGGGACGTATCTGTTCCTCGACGATGCGGTGCACCGACCGACTGGGGTCCGCCACGAGCACCAGGACCGCTCAATCCACCTCGAGGCCTCCCCGAGCGATCAACACGGTGGAGACGACGCGCAGCACTGATCACCTCTCGGTACCGCTCCAACCGTCGTCGTCATCTACTCAGGCGCCGATGGTGAGACCCGAACCGATGTCGGCGAAGGCGAGTAGCGGGTACCGACTACCGAAGCTGGGCGGCCTTCGCCTGCTTCCCGCGGTAGTAGAGGTACGTGCCGATGCCGATACCTACCTGCGGGAAGTAGGTGAGTGCGCGCCACACCATCACGGCAGCGAGCGCATCGTTGTTGGCGGCTCCGAACCCCACGAGGATGGCGGTGATCGCGGCATCGGCCGTGCCCAGTCCACCAGGTGGCAACGGGATGAACGTCGTAAGTCTGCCGAATGCGAAGGCTACGAACGCCTCGATGAACGTAACCGGTGCGTTCGAGCCACCCTGAATCGCGAAGACGGCAGCCCAGAGGATGAGGAACTGCATGAACTGTTGGAGGTAGCTCGTCGCCGTGATCTTCAGCCAACCGTCGCTGACAACGCCGACCGTCGAGTCGCGAAAGTGGACAACTTCGTCGACCACATCGAAAGTGGGCTCCTTCTTGAACAACCCGTACGCCCAGTCAACGATGCGTTCGCCGTACTGTCCGATCTTCCGCGCACTGTCCTGGTTGCGGAGGATCGCCGCGAAGAGCCAGACGACAACGCCGATCACGACGAGTCCAACCGCTGCGAGGCCGAAGGCAGCACCTTGCGCCTGGCCGATCACTACCAAACCGAGCGATCCGAAGATGGGCAGGCTGAGCGTGACGAACGTGTTCCAGATGCTTGTGATTCCGATGCCTGCGGTCGCCTCTGCGGCTCCGACGCTGTAGAACCCGAGCATGGCGTACTGAACAGCGAGTCCGAATGCGCCGCCCAACGGCACGACGTTGCTGATCATGAACGACGTCTGCCGGATCACGAATGCCGGTCGATACTTGATCCCTGGAATCGCTGCCTGATAGGGCCAGACGTAGACGATGATGTTGACGATCGTCATCACAATCAAGATGGTGAGGGCGAACGTTGACATGTTCTGGATCGCAGTCCATGCCTGGCTGTAGTCGCCGAACTGGGGCAGCACGATCCCGAAGACGAGGATCAACACGAGCAGCGTGATGATGCCCCCGATAATCGTCTTCTTCTTGTCGCTCTTCTTCGGCGCAGGTGCGGCCGCGGTCGGGTCGTTGGTCATATAGGCGGGAGTCTAGAGCCAAAGAGACGCCAGACACCGAGGGCTCTGCGCCGGGGAATTCCACCAGAGATGGCGGCGTTGAGCGACGCATGAGCTCTGCACGCGTGCGCAATGCCATCGGAGTCCTGGGCTTGACCGGGCTTGTCATGGCGATGGCGGTGGTGCTGATGAGAACAGAGTCTCAGACCGATGACCCTCCTGTGCAGACCGCGGCACCCGATGTCACGGTTGCCGGGATTGATCCCAACAACGTGTACGACCCGGTGAAAGCAGGAGAACCGACCCCTCCCGGGTACCGACAGTTGCTGGATCGGGACCAGATCCTGCCCGTATACGACCCGGTCTTCACGTCTGCGAGCCTGGTCGACTGGCCTGCAGAGATGCTGGTCATCGGAATCTCGGGGGAGGAAACGGCAAAGGCATATCCGGTCACACACCTGAACCAGAGAGAGATGGTGATCGACTCGCTCGGGGGCATACCGCTACTGGTCAGTTGGTGACCGCTTTGCGGTACGGCGATGGTCCATCGCCGAGAACTCAACGGCACCGCGCTCATGTTTGGCAATCAAGGTGCTCTGTGGGGTAACGCGATGACGTGGTGGGACCACGACACGGGCTCCATCTGGAGTCAACCACTTGGTGAGGCGATTCTCGGTCCGCGAAAAGGGGAACACCTCGAACTCTTCCCTTCGACACTCACCACATGGCAGGCGTGGCTGGGAGCACACCCCGAGTCGCTCGCGCTGGACGTTCACGCCTGGCGAACCGCTTTCCACCTCGAGGACATGTCGGTCGTCGTCGACCTGGGCACCGACTCCGCCGCGTACCGGATCCCGGCGCTCCGTGAAGTCGGCGTCGTCAACGACGTCGTCGCCGGCCTCGAGATCGCAGTGGTGATCGACCCGAACGACGCCGCGCGGTGGGCAGTGTTCAGCAGGCGCCTCGACACCGCGGTAGTCGATCTGAGGCTGACGGCCGATGGTCTCGTCGACTCGGTGTCCGGAACCGCGTTCGATCCGTTCCTCGGGATCGGTCGATCCGGACCGCTCGCCGATCAGACTCTCAACCGGCTCCCGGGTTTCACATCATTCCCGGCCGACTATCTGACGTTCTTTCCCGAGGGCAGGACATGGCCCAAATAGGCAACCCCTGCGTCGCCTCGCGCCGGAATACTCGTCAGAGGTTGATGGGCATAGGAGGAATTGCCACTGTCAGGGAGACAGGTTGCGATACCCGTGATAGGCGTCCTGGTGCGGGGATCCGCCGTTCAGCCGTGGAGGTCGTCCAACTCCGTTTGAGTCACATCGCTGGGGAGCTTGCCGATGATGATCATACCGAGGACCTCGTCCATGGTCACATCGGTCTTGTTGACCGTGCCGACAAGCTTGCCTTGGAGTACCACACTGATCCGGTCGGCCAGGTCGAAGACGTCGTGGATGTCGTGGCTGATCAGGAAGATGCCGATTCCCTCGGCCTTCAGTTGCTTGATCAACTCACCCACTTGCGTCGTCTCGGCGGGTCCGAGCGCCGCCGTCGGCTCGTCCATGATGATGATCCTGGCGTTGTAGTAGACCGATTTGGCGATGGCAACAGACTGGCGCTGACCACCAGAGAGCGAACTCACCGGCACCTTCAAGTTCTTGAACTGGGGGTTCAGGCGGGCCATGACCTCGCGGGTTGCAGATTCCATCGCAGAGTCGTCCAGGGTTCCCCAACGGGTCCGCAACTCTCGTCCGAGGAACATGTTCCCCGGCGAGTCGATGTTCTCAGCAAGGGCAAGTGTCTGATAGATCGTTTCGATCCCGAGCGCTTTCGCATCACGGGGATTCTCGATGGTGGCGCGCTCGCCATCGATCCAGATCTCTCCCGAGTCCGCCCTGTGGGCTCCGGACAAAGTCTTGATCAGCGTCGTCTTGCCTGCACCGTTTCCGCCGACGAGGGCGACGACCTCGCCCGGATACAGGTCGACCGAGACGTCGTCAACCGCGTGGACGCCGCCGAAGGCGACCCGGATGTTCTTCATCTCGACGAGGGGCGCCTTCTGGAGGGTTTGCTGCGTCATTTCGCTAGGTCACTTTCCGCCGGTAGAAGCTGTCCAATGCAACCGCAGCGACCAGCACGACGCCGACAACTATGTCCTGCAGCGGTGCATCGACTCCCATCAGGACCATTCCCGACACCAGCGACTGCATCACAAGGGCTCCAAGAATTGCCCCCGGGATAGTGCCGACGCCCCCGCTGAGCGAGGTTCCCCCGATGACCGCCGCGGCGATGACGTAGAGCTCCGCTAGCTGGCCCATGCCGCTGGTGGCAGCGTTGAGTCGTGCGATTTGAATAGAGGCGGCGACCGCCACAAGGATGCCCATCAGCATGAACGTCTTCACGATGGTCCAACGGGTCTTCACGCCGGCGAGTTCGGCTGCCTCAGGATTGCCGCCGATCGCGTATACGTATCGGCCATAGCGGGTGCGGGTTGCGACGAATTGCATCACAAGAGCTGCGACGATGGCGACCAGCACCGGAGTAGCGAGACCCAGCGGGATACTAAGGCCTCCCGGGGGCCAGGCGATGCCGTTCTCCTCGGCATATCTCATGGCGAGGCGCTCAGGCATGGGGTAGCTGTTGATGACCGTGGTCGCACCCAGCACGACGGCGCAGGCTACTGCTCCGATTCCGATCTCTGCCCACATCGGTCGGGGCTCGAATCCGAACTTGATCCGCTGACGCCGTCGGACTGCGAGCAAGGCAACGATGCCGACACATGCCGCGATCCCGACGATCCAGGTCCAGGTTCCACCGATGGTGCCGCGTGCGCCACCCCCGAGAATCTGGAACGTCTTGTCCATGGGGGCGATCGTCCGTCCGCTCGCCATCCACCAAGCGAGGCCGCGCCAGACGAGGAGACCGCCGAGTGTGACGATGAACGATGGCACACCAACATAGGCGACAACGGCGCCCTGAAGTCCACCGATTGCTGCTCCAAGGGCGATTCCGGCAGCCAGGGAGAGTATCCAGATGGCGGGATGGCCGATCCCGAAGATGTCGGGGAGGATCTCCGTCTGGAGCAGGGCCATTGCCATACCAACGGCGGCCAGCATCGATCCGACCGACAGGTCGATGTTGCGGGTAACGATTATCAGCACCATCCCCGTTGCCATGACGGCAACGACGGAGGTCTGAACGGTTAGGTTCCAGAGGTTACGCGCCGTTAGGAACGTGCCACCGGACATGATATTGAAACCGATCCAGAGCACGATCAGGGCGCCGATCATGCCGAGGAGCCGGGTGTCGATCTCGGCGGAGCGGATGATGGAACCCAAGGGCCGCGATCGACCCGTCGCGATCGACACCGGCTCCGTCGCGTCGGCATCGCTTCCGCGATCGACCGGCGATTCTTCTCGGTCGGTGTCAGGTACGTCAGTCAAAGCGAGTCGTACGTTAATCGGTTGAAGCGGCCATGTCAGACACGAGAGGACCGCACCCACGGGGTGTGGGCGCGGTCCTCTTCGGTCAACTGAATGTCAGCTGTTTGTGGTGCCTACGGGCAGACGGCCACACTGCCGGCTTCAACATCCTTGCACAGGTCGTCCAAGGTGATCCAACCAGCCGTGACAACCAGATCGAGGTTGTCGGCAGAGATGGGTTGCGGCGAGAGAAGGATCGAGAACATCTCGTTGCCTTCCGGCGTCGTGAACTTCACCATCTGGGGCACATCCTCCATCGATGTACCTGCGGCCAGCAGGGCTGCAACTTCGCCAGCTACTCTACCGAGCAGGCGGGCGTCCTTCCAGACCGACACGGTCTGCGTGCCGAGAGCGACACGGTTCAGAGCGGCGCCGTCGCCGTCCTGACCGGACACCGGAACGACACCGTCGAGGCCCTGCGCTGCGAGAGCGGCAACAACACCGCCGGCCGTACCGTCGTTGGATGCAACGACAGCCTGCACGTCGTTGTTGAGTTCGGTAAGGAACTGTTCCATGTTGGTCTGTGCAACCTCAGGGGCCCAGTTGTCCGTGTAGGACTCGCCGACGATGACAACGTCACCGGCGTCGATGGCCGCCTGCAGGACCTCCTGCTGGCCGCCACGCAGGAAGTCTGCGTTCGCGTCCGCCGCGTTGCCCTTGATCATGACATAGTTGCCCACCGGGACGGCCTCGAGAATCGCACGTGCCTGCATCCGTCCGACCTCAACGTTGTCGAACGTGATGTAGAAGGCGCCCGGATCCTCGATAAGACGGTCGTACGCGATGACGGGAATACCCTGATCGATGGCACTCTGGACCGCCGGCTTGATCGCCGTACCGTCCTGAGCGAGGATGATCAAGGCATCGGCGCCCTGAGCGATCAAGTTCTCGACATCCGCGATCTGCTGGTCGACTGAGGAGCCGGCATCACTCGAGATGTATGACGCGCCGGCCTCTGCAAGCGCGGCCTTGATATCCGGCTCATCCCACTTCGCCCAACGTTCTTCGTTGTAGTTGTTCCAAGAGACGCCAACGATGAGCTCGTCGGCCGTCGCTGCGGTCGTTGTTGTCTCGTCGCCGCCGGCTGCGGCGGTCGTCGTCGTGTCATCGCTGTCACTGCTACAAGCAGCAACGATCATCGCGAACACGGCGAGCAACACAAGAAGCTTGATGCTTCGCTTCATTTGTCCTCCATGTGATAGTCCACGGCCGCGGCTGCGATCGTGTTCCCTAAATGCTACCCCCGTTGCGAAGTCACTGTGCATCTGAATCGCCACGGAGCGGAAGTCAGAGAAGTCAGAATGGCGTCGAAACCCGGCGTCGATCGGGTCGGCGGCGTTTCCCGGCAGATCTGTTGCGAATCGGGGTTGCGATCGTGTGGCATTGACCGGAACGTCCTTTGGTTCGATGATGCAAACCATGTGCCCGGGACTCGGGGCTACCCTCTGACGGGTCCGCGAACGCCGATGAGTCGCGGTCACCGCATCGGATCCGTGGAACCTCTCCGGGTTGCAGACGAAGCCGTCCGGGAGACGTGAGGAGGGGACCGGCCATGTCGAACAACCGAACGAAGCGGTGGGCAGGGACGCTCGCCGCTCTCCTGGTTGTGGCGCTCGTCCTCGTCGGGGGGATTACTCTCATGCGGTCGGGATCGGAAGAAGCGGCCTGCCCACCGATGACGGACCATCCCGACTGGTCCGTGGCTCGTCGTTGGGACGAGATGCTCCTCGAAGCCATCCGTCGCGATCTCCCTGCCCCCACGGTTCATGCCCGGAACCTCTTTCACACCGCGGCGGCCATGTGGGATGCCTGGGCGGCCTACGACGCGGACGCGACCGGCGTCTTCGTCGACGAAGATCAGAGCGCCACGAACGTGGAGGCAGCCCGCGAGGAAGCCATCAGCTACGCCGCGTTCCGAGTGCTCGAGGCTCGCTACCTCGATTCGATCGGAGCCACGGACACCATTCCCGAATTCGATCGGCTCATGGCAGACCTCTGCTACCCGACTGACGTCACAACGACCGAGGGTGATTCCCCGGCGGCCCTCGGGAATCGGATCGCGCTGGCGATACTCGATGACGGGATGGAAGACGGCTCCAACGAGGCCGAGGGATATGCCTCTTCTGGCTACGACCCGGTCAATCCGCCCCTCAGCGTCGACGCGTCCGGGACGACGCTGATCGACCCGAACCGTTGGCAACCGCTCCAGATCCAGCACATGATTTCGCAGAACGGGATCGAACTCGAGAACGGCGTCCAGGAGTCCATCGATCCGCACTGGGGCCACGTCGTCGGGTTCGCGCTCCCGCCGGCCGGCGAGTCCGGTGTGCCAATCGATCCTGGTGACCCTCCCTACGTCCACGATCCCGTGACCGATCAGGAGTACAAGGACGCGGCGGTCGAGGTCGTCGGGTACAGCAGCGTGCTCGACCCAACCTTCGGAGTCATGGTCGACATCTCACCGGCCGCGATCGGCGCCAATCCCCTCGGGACGAATGACGGCAACGGATACGATGCCAATCCCACGACGGGGGCACCCTATGTACCGAACATCGTCAACGACGGCGACTTTGGTCGCACGGTCGCCGAGTTCTGGGCCGACGGGCCCGATTCAGAGACTCCACCCGGTCACTGGAACACGATGGCCAACGCCGTCACGGACGAACTCGGCGAGAACCTGCGCATCGGAGGGACCGGCGAACCGGTCGACGCGCTGGAATGGGATGTCAAGCTCTACCTCGCCCTGAACGGCGCAAACCACGACGCAGCGATTGCCGCGTGGGGCGCCAAGGGCTACTACGACTACATCCGTCCGATTTCGATGATTCGATGGATGGGCGGCAACGGTCAATCGAGTGATCCCGATGGTCCGTCGTATTCCGAGGATGGCCTCCCGCTCCAGGACGGTCTCGTCGAGGTGGTCACCGCTGAGTCGACGGCCCCTGGTGAGCGTCACGCTGAACTTGCCGGCCATGAGGGCGAGATTGCGGTCCTGTCCTATGCCGGAAATCCGCCGGATCCCGAAGCCGAGATCGGCGGCGTGGAATGGATCCTCGCGATCGACTGGATTCCGTACCAGGCTCCGACGTTCGTCACACCGTCGTTCTCCGGATACGTGTCTGGCCACAGCACGTTCAGCCGGGCGTCCGCCGAGGTCCTCACCGGCATCACCGGCAGTGAGTTCTTCCCCGGAGGACTCGGCGAGTGGGCCATCGCACCCGACTCGCTCAAGTTCGAAGCCGGGACCGAAGACGGTATCACGCTGCAGTGGGCGACCTACCAGGACGCGTCGGATCAAGCGGGTGTATCGCGGCTGTACGGAGGGATCCACGTGCGTGCCGACGACTTCGAGGGACGCAAGATCGGGGCCGAAGTCGGCCAGGCCGCGTGGCAGCTCGCTCAGACCTACTACGGAGTCGGAAGCGGATGACGCTCAGCGTGCAGCGGGGGTTAGTGGCGTGAGCAGGACGAAGTGGATCATCGTCGCCGTTGCCGTCGTCCTCCTCCTGGTGGGGATTGGAGCGATCGTTGCGCTCACCTCCGGAGGGCCGACCACACCAACCGATGCCATGGAGGCCCCGCACTTCATAGAAGAAGCGGAAGCGACCGGCGTCGATCACCAATACGACGGTGACTGGACCTTCTTCGTCGGCGGCGGTGTCGCGGTGTTCGACTGCGACGACGACCGAAAGCCGGATCTCTACTTCGCAGGCGGAGCCAACCCCGCCGGCCTCTATCTCAACGACAGCCCGATCGGCGGTGCGCTCCGGTTCACCGAGGTTCGCGACTCCGGCACGGACCTGACCGAGGTCACCGGGGCCTACCCGGTCGACCTCGACTCGGACGGGCGCATCGACCTCGCCGTGCTTCGCTTCGGAGAGAACATCCTCTTCCGGGGAATCGGCGAATGCCGGTTCGAGCGCGCCAACGAGGATCTTGGGTTCGATGGCGGCGACGAGTGGACCGCAGGGTTCAGTGCAACGTGGGAGGGATCGAACGAGATCCCGACGCTCGCCGTCGGGATGTACGTCAAACTCGACGAAGACGGCCGGCAGAACGGCGAGTGTTCCGACAACCTCCTGTTCCGACCCGATGGTGCAACCTACGCGGACCCGACTCTCCTGAGCCCCGGCTGGTGCACGCTGTCGCTCCTCTTCAGCGACTGGGACCGCTCGGGACGGCGCGACCTCCGCGTTGCGAACGACAAGCACTACTACCGCGACGGTGAGGAGCAGTTGTGGCGGATCGAAGAGCGGGAGCCACCGCGCCTCTACACACGAGAGGACGGCTGGAACAAACTCCAGATATGGGGGATGGGGATCGCGAGTCACGATGTGACCGGCGACCGGCTTCCCGAGGTGTTCCTAACCAGCCAGGGAGACAACAAGTTCCGGGAGCTGACCGACGGCCCCTCCCAGCCAAGTTATGGCGACATTGCGATCCGCCGAGGTGTGACGGCGCACCGGCCCTTCACGGGAGGCGATGCAATGCCATCGACCGGCTGGCACCCCGAGTTCCAGGACGTCAACAACGACGGATTCACCGACCTGTTCATCTCCAAGGGCAATGTCGAAGCGATGCCCGAATACGCAGCGGAGGACCCGAACAACCTCCTCCTCGGCCAACCCGATGGGACGTTCGTCGACAGCGCCGTCGAGGCCGGGATCGTTCACTACGACCGCAGTCGCGGTGCCGCGCTCGTCGACCTCAACCTCGATGGGATGCTGGACCTGGTGGAGGTGAACCGAGTCCAAAACGTTAATCTCTTCCGGAACGTCGGATGGGGCGATGCCGACAACCCCGCCCCGATGGGGAACTGGACCGCAATTCGTCTCGAGCAACCGGGCGTCAATCCCGACGCCATCGGTTCGTGGATCGAGGTGAAGATCGGTGACGTCGTGGTGCAGAACGAGGTCACCATCGGAGGGGGTCACGCCGGTGACCAGACCGGCTGGGTTCACTTCGGGCTCGGCCTTTCGGACGAGGCCGACGTGCGCGTGCAGTGGCCGAACGGGGAGATGGGACCGTGGATGACAGTCGACGCGGGTCAGTTCGTGGTCATCGCTCGCGACGCGGACGCACCGACGGTTTGGATTCCGTTGGAGGATTGACGGGATAGGAGGATCGAATGCCGCGAGCGCGACTCCGTGAGATCGAACTACCAGACTTCGGGGGACCCGAATTCTGGCCGGAGATCCCCGACCGTCTATACCTCGATCGTCTTCGGCGATTCCGCACTCGTCTCGACGCTCGTGGATACGACGTCGCCGTGGTCTACGCCGACCGCGAACACAGCGCCAACCTCTCCTATCTCACCGGCTTCGATCCAAGGTTCGAGGAAGCGGTCCTGATCGTCGGAGCGGTGGATCGACCGCTGCTCCTGACCGGAAACGAATGCGTCGGGATGGCCGAGGCCGCACCCCAGTCCATGCGGGTTGAACTCCACCAGGCCCTGAGTCTCCCGAGCCAGCCGAGGGACGGCTCGCGTCCGCTCGGTGAGATCCTGGCGAGTGAGGGCGTTGCCACAGGAAGCCGAGTCGGAATGATCGGGTGGAAGGAATTCACCGACCGTTCGAAGATCGAAGTGCCTGCGTTCGTCGTCGACGCGGTGCGTCAGGCGACCGGTGCCGACGGTGTGGTGGAGAACGCCGGAGACCTGCTCACCGGCGCCGGAGATGGACTGCGGGTGATCAACGAGGTCGAACAACTCGCCGCATTCGAGGCGGCGGCGTGCCATACCTCGAACGGCGTACGGAACCTGCTCTTCGGGCTTGAGCTCGGGATGCGGGAGTCCGAAGCCGTGCAACTGCTCGCATGGAACGGCGCCCCACTGTCCTGCCACCTCATGCTGACGAGCGGGGATCGGGCGACACTGGGTCTGCTGAGTCCGGGAGATCGACGCATCGAGCGCGGCGACCGGTTCACGACGGCGTACGGGATCTGGGGGGCCCTCAACTGCCGGGCCGGGTTCGTTGTCGCGGATTCCGAGGAGCTGCCCCCTGACATTCAGGACTACACGGAGCTTTTGGTGGCGCCGTACTTCGAAGCAATCGCGGAATGGTACGAAGCAATACACATCGGTCAGACCGGTGGAGTCCTCCAGGAGATCATCGA
This sequence comes from uncultured Saprospiraceae bacterium, assembly GCA_964195515.1. Taxonomy (GTDB): domain Bacteria; phylum Actinomycetota; class Acidimicrobiia; order Spongiisociales; family UBA5794; genus JAHEEL01. Next base: position 13,797 of record CAXMQO010000114.1, read on the forward strand.
CCGTCACCTGGGCGATCCGTTCTTCGGGATCTTCCTGAACGCCGGTCACCAGATCCACCTCGACGAATGGGTGAACTCGCCGGTGACTCCGGGATCGACCATCGAGTTGCAGTCTGGGATGGCTCTCCAAGTGGATGTGATTCCGGCGACCGGGTCCGCCTATTTCACGACGAACATCGAGGACGGCATCGCTCTCGCCGACCGATCGCTCCGTGACCTGTTCGCCGCGCGCTATCCCGACGCGTGGGCACGGATCCAGACCAGGCGTCAGTTCATGAGCGATGTGCTTGGCATCGCTCTACACCCCGACGTGTTGCCATTCTCCAATATTCCGGCCTACTTGCCGCCGTTCCTGCTCCGCCCGGACCACGCCATGACGCTGAAGGATTAGGCGTCGGCGAGGTCAGTTCATCCTTCTGGGAGTAGCCGAGTAGTTGAGTGGCTGTCCCACCGGCCGTAGGCCGCGGGGACGGACGTACCGACTATCGAACGATCTCAGGCTCCGACCTTCACTCCCGACATCTTCTCGAGGGCCTTCACCAATGCGTGGTTGCCTTCGGCGCCGAGGCCTTCGCTCTGGAGGGCTCGATACAACTGAAAGACGAGTGCCGTTCCGGGGATCGGCGATCCGACGGAGTCGGCGGCTTCGAGCGCCAGGCGCAGGTCCTTCTGTTGGAGGTCGATGGTGAACCCCGGTCGCCAGTCCCTCTCGATCATCTGTGGACCGCGGTTCGCAAGCATCCACGATCCGGCTGCGCCGCCCTTGACAGCGTTGAGCGTGGCTCCAAGATCGAGTCCTGAGGCTTGAGCGAAGAGCAGCGCCTCGGAGACGGCGAGTTGGGTCACGACGACGAGGATCTGGTTGACGATCTTCACCTGCTGCCCCGCCCCGACCGGTCCGACGTGTGTGATCGTCGTTCCGAAAGCTTCCATGTACGGGCGGGCCCGCTCCACGTCTGCTTCACTCCCGCCGACCATGATCGAAAGTGTTCCCTTCGTCGCACCCTCTGACCCGCCGCTCACGGGAGCATCGATCCAGTTCCCACCGAGCGCAGAAACTTCCTCAGCGAAGCCGACGGTCGCACCCGGGCTGATGGTCGAGTGGTCAACGACCAGCGAATCTTCGGACACGCCATCGAGCAGTCCATCGGAGCTGTGCAGGACGGAGGCGACGTCCGGCGTGTCCGAGACACACGTCATGACGACCGGACATTGGCGCGCCACATCGGCCGGGGACGATCCGACCGAAGCGCCGGCCTCGATGAGGGGATCCATGCGTGAAGCCGTGCGGTTCCACACGACGACGTCGTGACCCTTCTCGATCAGGTTGGACGCCATCCCTGTGCCCATGGTCCCGAGCCCGATGAACCCGATCCTGTTCGACATACCCGTGCCTCTCTGCTGTGTTGGTTCTCTGCCGTCAACACCGACGGTAATCCATCTGTCTTCGGCTCAGATACCCTTGGTTGGAAACCTGGGCGGCACAATGGCGGTAGAAACGCGGTCGAGCACTGTGAAGCGCTGAACGATGAGGGAGAACAACATGGACGACGCCGGATCTGAATTGAAGATGGACCAACCGTTTGGCACGCCCGCACCTGCGCTTCACATCAAGATCAGCGGGCAGACGATCTGGCAAGTGATCGGCGCGATCCTGCTCACGCTCTTCGCTCTGTGGGCCATCTCAGAGATGAGTGGCCTGTTATGGATGCTCGGCATCTCCTTCTTCTTCAGCCTGGCGCTCCAGCCCGCGGTTATCTGGCTCGTCGATCGGTATGGGTGGAGCCGTGGATCCGCCGTCGGGGTGATCTACATCACCGGATTTGTCGCAACAATTCTCATGGTTCTCGTGCTCATCCCCGCCATCGCCGAGCTTGCCAGCGGTATCGGTGAGAATGGAGGGGCTTGGATCCACGACGGGAGCACCTGGATCGAAGACACGTTCGACGTCGAGATCTGGACGCCAGGTGAAGGCGAGGAGATCGCCGCGGACACGGCCCAGGTCCTCGCCGACTGGGCTCAAGGCATCTTCGGAAGCTTGCTTGGAATCGCGACGACAGGAATCGGCCTCGTCTTCAATCTGGCAACAATCGCCATGTTCACCTTCTACTTCACCGCCGACGCGCCGCGCTTCCAACGATTGGTACTCTCCCATATGAGTCCGGTGGCGCAGCAGCGCGTGGGCTGGACCTGGGATGAGGCGGTCAAGCAGACGGGTGGCTACTTCTACTCCCGGATGCTGCTGATGCTGATCAACAGCACGGGGTTCTTCTTCACCATGGTCCTCGTCGGTATGCCGGTCTCTTTCTCGCTCCCCCTCGCGATATTCGGAGGCTTCGTATCGGTGTTCATCCCGGCAATCGGAACCTACATCGGTGGTGCGATTCCCATCTTGCTGACTCTTGCGATCCAGGGCCTCACCGCGGCACTCATCGTCCTTGCATACGTCCTCATCTACCAGCAGGCGGAGAACTACTGGCTGAGTCCGAAGATCAGTTCGAAGACGATGACCCTCAACGGTGCAGTCGCTTTCGGGGCGGCGCTCGCCGGTGGGGCGCTCGCCGGACCGATGGGAGCGTTCATGGCGCTTCCGGTCGCTGCGCTCATCATCTCGTTCTCGAGCAATTTCGTGAAGAGCTACGAGGTCGTCTACGGCACTGAGGATCCAAGCACCACGCTCGGGCACGCGTCCAACGGCCCGATCACACCCTCGGAAGCCCACTGACCCCGACTCTCGAACATCGGTGGAGACGGTCCGGATCGAGAAGCACCAATGGGCGCTCGATCGGTCGGGTAGGGACCAGGCGGTTCGGAACGCGGTCCGAAACGTTGCGGAATAGCGTCGACGGTCGGGTGGTTTCACTCCTACGCCCGGGGATCGGAGTGACGTGCCTGCAGTAACGGTTGACAACACGCTTGCGTTGCCGCGCCTCGAACCGATCTCCGTTGGCACCATCGACCGGCCGGTGAGATCGGTGACGACCGGACCGACCGGCTTCGAGGGCGAAGGATTCCCGGTACGGCGGGCCTTCGGTGGGGTCGATCTCACGGACACCGATCCGTTCATCCACCTCGACCAGATGGGTGAGGTCGAGTACGCGCCGGGCGAACCGAAGGGCACGCCGTGGCACCCACACCGGGGCTTCGAGACTGTCACGTACATGATCGACGGCACACTCCGACACCAGGATTCGCACGGTGGCGGCGGCGTCATCAGCGATGGGGACACACAGTGGATGACAGCCGGCTCGGGGATTCTCCACATCGAAGCGCCCCCCGAGGAGCTCGTCGTCAGTGGTGGCCTCTTCCACGGATTCCAGTTGTGGGTGAATCTCCCACGCTCGGACAAACTCCTCGCCCCGCGCTACCAGGATCTCCGAGCGGAGAGCGTGACGTTGCTCACCACAGACGACGGTGGTGCGCTGATCCGCCTCATCGCCGGTGACCTCGCCGACCACAGTGGACCGGGATCGACCCACACCCCGATCACGATGTTCCACGCCACGCTGTCGCCGGGCGCCCGACTTCAGGTCCCCTGGCGGCGAGACTTCAACGCCCTCGCATACGTGCTGAACGGAACCGGTAGCTTCGGAGCAGAACATCGCCCGGCCCGAATGGGGAATCTCGCCGTCTTCGGATCCGGGGACACGATCACGATCAGCGCGGACGACCAACAAGAGTCCCGCAGCCCGAACGTGGATCTGTTGGTACTCGGCGGGCTCCCCATCCGAGAGCCCGTCGCATGGGCGGGTCCGTTTGTGATGAACACGCGCTCCGAACTACTGCAAGCCTACGACGACTACCAGGCGGGCCGTCTCGGCCAGATCCCCCACGACGGAATCGGAAACGAGCAGCCGCCAGTCGCCAGTCACAAGTTCCGAGGCTGAAGACTCGCTCGACGAGCCATCGGAGTCGTCCCCGATCAACCCGCTACGACCCGCGGGATCAGAGACAAGAGGCGGCGGTAGCTACGGTCGACGGAGGCTGCTCAGCACATTCGCGCCTCTGCAGAAGCCGTCCTACTTGATCTTGATGACCTGCGTCCCACCCGCGAACACGTCGTGCCAGCCGGTCTTCGTCGGGGACTGATTGATCGTCACCATGATGTAAATGGACGCGCCGAGTTGGAGAAGACCGCCGAGGATCGGAATGATGTTGAGAGCGTTCCAGGCGTTCCGCTTGACCGCCTCCTCCGTTGTCGGCTTCCCACCGTTTGGACCCTGCGTCTCGAGTCCCATCACCATCTTCCCAACGGTCTGGCCACGCTGCGACTCCATCACGGCGAAATAGCCAACGACGAGAGCAGCGATGATGACCCCGAAGACCAGCGATCCGAGACTGAATCCGCCACCGAACACTCCGCCAACAGAGCCAAGGAACGAAAGCGCGATGAAGAGAGGGACCAGAATCACGAAGATCACGGCCCACAGAAGGGCGTAGTCGACGAGCCGAGCTAGGACTCGCGGTCCAAGATCTGCCGGTGCACCGATACCTGACGACGGGCTTCCCTGGTCGTTCGTTTCGTGATCTGTCATGGATTGCTCCTCGTCGGTGCGGTGAATTGTCAGAGACCACGGCCGCCTTCGGCCACCGGCTGACTGCACACTACCTCGGACACGAGGAGCTCCCGGATCCGAGTCCGAACTATTCCCTCAAGCGGAGATGACACCTCCCGAGCCCGCGGGAAGAACCAAACGGCTACTCGCTGGCACACCGCACCACATATGGGAAGAACCCCGAACGCGAGAACGCCACCCGGGGATCCTGGGAAGGAGGGAGGAGGGTGGCGTTCTCGTGCTTGGAGGCTTGCAAGCAACAGTATGCCGTGCCTACCTGAGAGCCTCCTGAAAGCACCAGGAGAACCAGGTGAGAGATGGGTATTGGAGTAGAGCAGGAGAGCAGTAGATCAGTTCGGCAGTGGGTCGGTTGCCGACAAGGGCGACGAATACCGGAACGCCCTCTCTCACGAAACCGCTCGACTTCGAACGCGGCAGAGCGCCAATCCGACCCCCCGGAGGAAGGGGAGGACGGGTTGACGCTCTCGCCTAGAACATCACCTCCGGAGGCACAGAGGCTGATGTATCCGTCATACATCGTGAACACATGTGGGCGCCTGGTTGTTCCCGAAGATCTCGCCGGGCAGGACCCTCTTCTGTCCCCCGGCCAAAGGACGGCGGAGGGCATCTGGACCACATCTCACGCGGTTCTGACTCCCAGAGCCCCCTCCAACCCTTCGGGCCACCTCCCCACTTCGTGGTAGAGGAGAAGACCCGTCCCCGCCTCCGCGAGGTTGGCGGCTCCCTGCCCTGGTTGGTCGCCGACAGTTGGTAGCTGATAGCTCTCTTGCGTCCCAGCGAGAGCGAACTACTACAGCGTCGCTGCCACCAACTCTTCTTGGGTCATTGCGGCCAGGCGTGCCACTTCACCTGCGTCAATACCTATCGCCTCGGCGACGCGGGTCCCGAAGTCGGGATGGACGCGATAGAACAGGGCGGCCTGGCGCAACTGCAGTCGCTCCTGGGCTCCACTGAGATGGCCCGCGATGTTGGAGATCAGGTGATCCCGGTCCGTGTCGTCCATCACGTCGGCGAACAACGAACGGGGCTGCTCGTAATCGTCGTTCGGGTGGGTGTACTCGAACCGACCGGCCTCGCCCGAAACTGCCACACCGGGTTCCGCGGCGGTGGCATCAGGGACCGGCCCACCGAACGTGTTCGGGTAGTAGTTGGGACCCCCACCACCGTTGCCGTCGGTTCGCATGGATCCGTCTCGTTCATAGGAGCGGGCGGTGGTGCCCTTCGCCTGGTTCACCGGGATCAGGCCATAGTTCGTCCCAAGACGATGCCGGTGCGTGTCCGGGTACGAGAAGAGCCGACCCTGGAGCATCTTGTCCGGAGACGCCGCAATACCGGGGACGAATGATCCGGGGCTGAATGCAGCCTGCTCGACCTCGGCGAAATAGTTCTCCGGGTTCCGGTCCAACACCATCTTGCCGAACGGGATGAGCGGGTAGTCCGAGTGCGGCCAAACCTTCGTGATATCAAACGGGTCGTACCGGTAGGCGGCCGCATCGGCTTCGTTCATGATCTGCACGTTCACGGTCCACGACGGGTAGTCACTACCTGCGATGGCTCCGTACAGATCACCGGTGGCCTGGTCCGGATCGCTAGACGCCAAGGCCGCGGCCTCCGGACCGGTGAGTGTCTTGTTGCCCTGGTCGGTCTTGAAGTGCAGCTTGATCCAGTACCGGTCCGTGTCGGTGTACCAGAGATACGTGTGACTCGTGTAACCGTTCATGAAGCGGTATGACTTCGGGGTTCCCCGGTCGGAGAACAGGATCGTGACCTGGTGGAGCGACTCGGGCGTCAGCGACAGGAAATCCCAGAACATGTCGGGATCCTTCAGGTTCGTCGCCGGATTGCGCTTCTGGGTGTGGATGAAGTCGGGGAACTTCAGCGGATCGCGAATGAAGAAGACCGGCGTGTTGTTGCCGACCATCTCGTAGTTGCCATGCTCCGTGTAGAACTTGACGGCGAACCCGCGCGGGTCTCTCTCAGAGTCGGCGGAGCCCTTCTCGCCACCCACGGTGGAGAAGCGGACGAAAAGGTCGGTCCGCTTGCCGACCTCGGAGAGGAAGGCGGCCTTTGTGTACTGCGACACGTCTGAAGTCACCTCGAAGTAGCCATACGCGCCGGCACCCTTTGCATGGACGACCCGCTCGGGGATGCGCTCCCGGTCGAAGTGCGCCAACTTGTCAAGCAGATGGGTGTCTTGCATGAGGGCCGGCCCGTCGGATCCGGCGGTCACGGTGTTCTGGTCGTCGGCAACGGGACGTCCGAAACTGTTGGTCAGCTTGTCGGGCATGAGTCCTCCTCGGGAGTGGGGGCGTGCGGAACTGCGGTTCCCTGTTTAGACTAGTTCTAAGGTAATCCCCCTGTCCACTGGAGCGGAGCCATGCCTGCAGCCGACGCCTCACAGGTCATCCGTCACGCCGGCCTCAGAGCAACCAAGCCGAGAGTCCTGGTCTATGGCGTCCTCCAGGAGGCCGGGGGCCACCGCACCGCGGACGAGGTCGCCGGACTGGTCGCCGACATTGGTCAGCGATTGCCTCGTGCCTCGATCTACAACGTGCTCGACGACCTAACTCGCGTCGACCTCGTCATGCGTGCGGATCGGGGACCCGGTTCGGCGATCTACGAAGTGGCCGACACGTGGCACCACCATTTCGTGTGTCGGCAGTGCGGAGCGGTAACGGACGTGCCGTGTGCCGTTGGGTCGAAGCCGTGTCTCGATGCAGATGTCCCGGGCGCAGTGGTCGACGAAGCTCAGATCATCTTTCGCGGTGTCTGTGCTTCCTGCGCCGATTCGAACTGATCGGATCTAGCGGAATACCGCTATCTGGAAGACGTGTCCATTCGCCGGTCTCCGGGAGAACCCGTCTGCCTCGTCGTGGAACCTCTACGCCACCATCTCGCCCGTTGTCGGGTTTCCAACGGCACCGATGTTCATGCGGTCGAAACGGGTCCGGAGTTGCTCCGCGTCCATATCTCGAACGTCGACCACAGAGGCAGCCACTCGGCGCAGTCGGTCCGTCGTGCGGATCCGGTAGCGCTCTTCGTCGTCTCGACTAGTGCTTCTCATAGACCACACCAGATCACTCCTTACTCCGCCGGGGCTGCATTCGCCCCGAACGGTCGCTCCGTCACATTGGCAGGCGTTCGAATCGCCGTGTGCCACCCGTTACATCGGTCGATCTGCCGCATCCAGGAGACACAAAGACTCGAGTGACAAACGGACTAGTCCTTCGTCGACCCCTTCCGCCTCGATCGCCGCGCCACCCACCGGCTAATGTCAGTCCTCGCACGATCCCGTCCCCTGGAAGGATCCCCGGTGGCTGATTCAATTGGGATGTTGACGATCGAGGAACTGACTGGAGCAGTCGAGGCCGACACGATCGACACCGTGATCGTGGCGTTCACCGACCACTACGGGCGACTCATTGGGAAGCGCATCGACGCCGGATTCTTCCTCGACGAGGTCGCCGAAGAAGGCACTCACGGCTGCGACTACCTCCTCACGACCGACATGGAGATGGAACCGGTTCCGGGATACTCGTATGCGAACTGGGAACTCGGGTACGGCGACTTCCACCTCGTCCCCGACTTGTTAACGATGCGGACCGCCGACTGGTTGCCCGGCACCGCGATCGTGCTCACCGACCTCCAGGATCCGATCAGTCACGAACCGGTCGCCGTTGCTCCGAGATCGATGCTGCGTCGCCAGATCGAACGTGCAGCCGATGCCGGGTTCTCGGCGAAGGCCGCGTCCGAACTCGAGTACTTCCTCTTCGAGGACTCCTACCGCGAGGCCACCGAGAAAGGCTACGCCGGTCTCACCCCCGTCGGCTGGTACTCCGAGGACTATCACCTGTTCCAGGGGACCCGCGAGGAGTTCTTCAACCGGGCGGCTCGTCGTGCGCTCAGCCGATCCGGCATCCCGGTCGAGACCTCGAAGGGCGAGACGGGCGTGGGCCAGCACGAACTCAACATCCGCTACGCCGACGTTCTGGTGATGGCCGACCGGCACACCCTCATGAAACAATGCATGAGGGAGATCGCGGATGATCTCGGCATCTCAATCACGTTCATGGCCAAGCCCCACGACGACGACTCGGGTTCGAGTTGCCACATCCACCTGAGCCTCTGGAGCGACGATGAAGCCGTGTTCCCCGGCGAACACCCCGTCGGTCCGGTCTTCTCATCGGACGAGTTCCGCTGGTTCCTCGGCGGTTGGATGGCTCACGTGCGGGAGTTGACGCCGTTCTACGCCCCGACCGTCAACTCCTATAAGCGATTCGTCGACGCCTCCTGGGCTCCGACGCGAATCGCCTGGAGCTACGACAACCGGACGGCGGGCTTCCGCATCGTCGGGAGTGGACCCAGTCTGCGGATCGAGAACCGTCTTCCCGGCTCGGACGCGAACCCGTACCTCGTCTACGCAGCAACGCTGGCGGCAGGTCTCGATGGCATCACCAACCGCATCGAACCACCCGAGATTTTCACCGGTGACGTGTACGCGGCGCAGGACTTCCCGGCAGTGCCCGGGACACTTCGAGAGGCGACCGACCTCTTTGCAGAGAGCGAGTGGGCCAAGGAGGCCTTCGGCTCAGCGGTGCACGACCACTACACCCACTTCTTCCGCAGCGAACACCGGGCATACGACTCGGCCGTCACCGACTGGGAACGCCGGCGCTACTTCGAGCGGATCTGACAACACAACGGAACAAGGAGCGAAGTGAGACTCGAAGGCAAATCGGCCGTCATCACCGGAGCTGGGAGCGGCATCGGACGAGAGACTGCACTGCTGTTCGCCACCGAGGGTGCCGCAGTCGCAGCCGTCGACCTCAAAGAGGAAGCAGTGAACAACACGGTCTCAGAGATCATCGCCGGCGGCGGTACAGCGATCCCCATCGTTGCCGATGTCTCCAATGACGATGATGCCGCGTCGATGATCGCCGCAGCCGAAGAGGCATTTGGCCGCGTCGACGTGGTGTTCAACAACGCGGGAATCATGCATTCCGACGACGGCGACGCCGTCGGCACCCCGGAAGCGATCTGGGACCTGACGATGGACGTGAACGCCAAGGGTGTGTTCCTCGGATGCAAACACGGCATCCCGGCGCTGCGCAGGGCCGGTGGCGGTTCGATCATCAACACGGCCTCGTTCGTTGCTCACCTCGGTGCGGCAACGCCACAGGTGGCCTACACCGCTTCGAAGGGTGCCGTACTGGCGCTGACGAGGGAACTCGCCGTTGTACACGCCCGTGAGGGGATCCGGATCAATGCTCTCTGCCCGGGCCCGCTCCGCACCGAACTGCTCATGAAGTTCCTCGACACCGAGGAGAAGAAACAGCGCAGGCTCGTCCACATCCCGATGGGGCGCTTCGGTGAGGCAGCGGAGATGTCGAAAGCGGTGTTGTGGCTCGCTTCCGACGACTCGTCGTACGTGACGGGAACCGAGTTCCTCGTCGACGGCGGGATCACCGCCGCATACGTGACACCGGAGTGAGAAGGACACTCGATTTGCAGGTCTGCGACCCCGCGGCCGATGCGGCGAGCAGACCTTAGATCGGGCGCGGTATGCTGAACCCGTACCCGAGTAGTTTGGAAGGCAGAGATGAAGACCTCAGGTGAATCCGTATTCGACACGATCGAGCCGGAGAAGAGCATCAAGCCGCCGAAGCTGAAGAAGAAGTTCTACGAGGCCGAACTTGCCCAGCTCCAGACCGAATTGGTCAAGATGCACACCTACGTCAAAGAGGAGGGGCTCAAGGTCGTCGTTGTCTTCGAAGGACGCGACGCCGCGGGCAAGGGCGGTGTGATAAAGCGAATCACCGAACGGCTGAACCCCCGAATCTGCCGGGTCGAAGCCCTCGGTACGGCGACGGAACGCGAGAAGACCCAGTGGTGGTTCCAGCGTTACGTCAACTACCTGCCCGCAGCAGGTGAGATGGTGCTGTTCGATCGGTCCTGGTACAACCGTGGACTCGTCGAGCCCGTGATGGGGTTCTGCACCAACGACGAGTACACGGAGTTTCTCCGTTCCTGCCCCGAGTTCGAACGCATGCTGGTCCGAAGCGGCATCATCCTCATCAAGTACTGGTTCTCCGTGAGCGACGAGGAGCAGGAACGCCGGTTCCAGGCCCGCATCGAAAACACAACCAAGCGGTGGAAATTGAGCCCGATGGATCTCGAGTCACGAGCGAAGTGGGTCGAGTTCTCGAAGGCGAAGGACATCCTCTTCGACCACACGGACATCAAGCAGGCACCGTGGGTCGTCGTCAACGCAGAGGACAAGAAGCGCGCCAGACTCAACTGCATCAGTCATCTGCTTTCGACGATTCCCTACGAAGACCCCCCGCTAGGGACGATCGAGTTGCCGCCCCGGCAGGAGGACACCGGCTACATCCGGCCGCCGATCACCGAGCAGACCTTCGTCCCCGACGTCTACTGAGACCACCCACGCCCTGGCGTCTGGCGTTGATATGGACGGGATATCGTCCGTATCAACGCCAGACGTCTGGGGGACGACGTCTGGCGACTGAGGACAGGGCGTGGCGCTAGCCTTGCGGGCGCCAAACCCGCGATCTGGAGGACGGAGCGACTTGGCCCTCGCGGACCCAACGCATTACCCCTTGCTGGAGAGCCTCGATCTTCCGGCAGACCTCGGAAGCCTGGATCAGCAGACCCTCGCCGACCTCAGCGACGAAATCCGCTCCTTCATGCTTGAAGTCATCTCGCACAACGGCGGACACCTCTCGCCGAATCTCGGCGTCGTCGAACTCACCATCGCCCTCCACACCGTTTTCAACAGCCCCACCGACCGCATCATCTGGGACGTCGGACACCAGGCGTATCCACACAAGCTGCTGACGGGTCGCGCCGAGGGGTTCCGGACGCTTCGGCAGAAGTCCGGGATGTCGGGTTACCCGTCGCGGGCCGAGAGCGACCACGATTTCGTCGAGAACAGCCATGCATCGACGTCGCTCAGCTACGCCACAGGACTCGCCCTCGCACGCGAGGACGGGGACGACTCGTACATCGTTGCCGTCATCGGCGACGGGGCGCTCACCGGCGGCATGGCATACGAGGCGCTCAATCACATCGCACAGGTCAGTCCGAAGCGACTGATCATCGTCATCAACGACAACGGAAGGTCCTACGCCCCGACCGTCGGTGGTCTCGCAGCGCACCTCGCAGCGCTCAGGGTGAACCCCGCCTACGAGCGATCGAAGGAGATCCTCGGCGAGATGGCCCGCAGAATCCCGTTGGTCGGGGAATCGACCGATGAAGCGCTCCACCGAATGAAAGAGGCGCTCAAACAGGTGCTCCAGCCTGCAACCTTCCTCGATGTGCTCGGCATCAAGTACACCGGGCCGATCGACGGCCATGACCTCGAGGTGCTGGAGGCGACGCTCGAACGGGCCAAGCAGTTCAGCGAGCCGGTCGTTGTTCACGCCGTGACGGAGAAAGGCAGAGGTTATGCGCCGGCCAGCGGCGACGAGAGCGAAAGAACCCACGGGGTCGGTGCATTCGATCTCGACACGGGTGATCCCTACTCCAATGGCCTCGGATTCACCGACGCTGCCGAGGGCATCATCGCCGACGCCGCCGAGCGGCGGCCCGACGTGGTGGCGATCACCGCCGCCATGGGTTCGGCGACGGGACTCGGCCGCCTGGCGGAGTTGCATCCCGACCGGGTCATCGACGTGGGCTTGGCCGAGCAGCACGCGGTGACCCTTGCCGCCGGGCTGGCCATGGGTGGTCGCCGTCCAATCGTGTGTATCTACTCAACGTTCCTCCAGCGAGCCTTTGACCAACTCGTGATGGACATTGCGCTTCACGACCTTCCGGTCGTCTTCATGATCGACCGCGCTGGGGTTACCGGATCGGATGGGCCGTCTCACCATGGCGCCTTCGACCTCGCCTACCTTCGCATGATCCCCGGCCTCTCGATCGCTGCACCTTCCACGGCCGAGGAGCTCGCCGGCGTGCTAGCGACCGCTCTGGATCATCCGGGTCCGGTAGCGATCCGCTATCCGAAGGCCGGCGTTGATTCGATCCCTCAGTCCCCACCCACGCCCATTCCTCTTGGGGGGTGGGAGGAGCTCCGGGCGGGATCCGATGTCCTGCTCCTTGCCGTCGGCCGCATGGTTTCGGTGGCCGCCGATGCCGCAACACTGTTGGAGGTGGAAGGAATCTCGTGCGGCCTCATCAACGCGCGTTGGGTGAAACCGCTCGATCCTCGCCTCCGGGACTGGGTCGAGGCCTACGACCGGGTCGTCACACTGGAGGATGGTGTCGTGTCGGGTGGCTTCGGCTCGGCGGTCCTCGAAGCACTGGCTCCATGGGGCCTGGCGGGGCGGGTCAGGGTCCTCGGGCTACCCGACGAATTCCTCCCCCCGGGGAATGCAGACTCGATCCTCTCGGAACTGGGACTCGATGCCGATGGGGTTGCAGCCACGGTCCTCGCCAACCGCTGATCCCAACTGGATCGACATCCAAGCACGCGCCGGAGCCTCGACCGGTCAACCGTCGCAGGTCGAGCTGCGGTCACGATCGCATCCTCCCAGCCCGCGAACGGTCGTTAGTCGGCCTCTTTGACGCTCCGCATCGACCAGATGAGGGTGCGCATCGACAGGGGCTGCTTCAGGACCGTGACCACGGCCGCGGCCACGTCCTCGGCTCCCATCATGTCGGCGAGTCCCGGCATGTCCGGAGTGCGGCCGGCTCCCATGGCGAACTCGGTCGCCGTCCCTCCGGGGGCGATCATGCTCACCCGGACACCGGACTCACGCAACTCCCGATCGAGCCCACCGGCCAACCCCACCTGGGCGAACTTCGTCGCTGCGTAGACGGCCTCGTCACCGGCTCCCCGTAGTCCGGCAACCGAGCCGACGATGACGATATCGCCGCCGCCGGCGTTGACGAATCCGGGTACCGCGGCTCGGATCGGCCACAGCGTTCCGGCGACATTGGTGTCCATCATCACCCGCAGCTGCTCATCGCTCAGGTCCATGATCCCACCGTAGGCACCGATCCCGGCATTGGCGACGAGCGCATCAAGACGACCGAAGCTCGCGTACGCCCGTTCGACGAGGCGCGCTGAGTCTGCCGGTTCCCGCACGTCCATCTCGACGACGGCAACCTTCGAACCAAGTTCGGCGGCGAGCCCATCGAGGCGGTCGACGCGGCGTGCTCCCAATACGACGGACGCACCTTCGGATGCCAGCGCTCGAGCCGTCGCGGCTCCAATTCCCGAACTTGCTCCCGTGATGGCGACCGTCAGGTCAGTGATATCTCTCATCGATACAGCCCTCCTTGTTCTCTCTAGGTCAAAACGGTGCGCCTGAGCGCCCGGTTGACGACGTTCTCAAGTTGCTCCTGGCGTCCAGAGACCGGAGCTGGATCGACTTCACCGGCCGAGACCCTCTTCTCGAGAGCCGGGAGATCCACGCTCCCGTCCATGATCTCGGTGCCGATCCCGGTCGACCAGCCGGCGTAGCGGGACCTTCGCGCCGCCTCAAGCGTTCCGTCCTCGATCATCTCTGCCGCGACCAACAGCGACTGGGCGAGTGTGTCGATCCCTCCGATGTGTCCGTGGAAGAGGTCATCGCGACTCATGCTCTGGCGTCGCAGCTTGGTATCGAAATTGAAGCCCCCGGTGCGCAGGCCGCCACCCCGCAAGATCTCGTGCAGCGCCAGGCTCACCTCTTCGACCGAGTTCGGGAACTGATCGGTGTCCCACCCGTTCTGCGGATCGCCCCGATTGGCATCGATGCTGCCGAAGATGCCGTTGTCCACGGCGTAGGCCACTTCGTGATGGAAGCTGTGACCCGCCAGGGTCGCGTGGTTCCCCTCGATGTTGACGAACAGTTCGCCCAACAGGTCGTACCGCTCCAAAAAGCCGTGCACCGTGGCGCAGTCGTAGTCGTACTGGTGCTTCGTCGGCTCCTGCGGCTTCGGCTCGATCATCAGCATGCCTTCGAAACCGATGCTGTGCTTGTAGTCGACGACCAGGTGCAAGAACCGTGCGAGCTGCTCGGATTCCTGACGCATCATCGTGTTGAGGAGCGTCTCGTAGCCCTCCCGGCCTCCCCACAGGACGTAGTTCTCTCCGCCGAGACGCTGGGTAGCGTCGATGGCGTTCTTGATCTGCGCCGCGGCGTATGCGAACACTTCGGGATCGGGATTCGTCGCCGCACCCGCCGCGTAGCGGGGATGGCTGAAGAGGTTGGCCGTCCCCCACAACAGCTTCACGCCGGTCGAGGCCATGTGCCCGGCGGCGTACTCGACCATCTCCTCGAGGTTGAGCTTGCTCTCGGCAAACGTCGCCCCGGCGGGCGCCAGGTCGGCGTCATGGAAGCAGAAGAACGGCGTGCCCAACTTCGCAAAGAACTCGAAGGCAACGTCTGCCTTCTGCTTCGCTGCCTCCATAGGATCCCGACCGGCATCTGCCCACGGCCGGTCGAACGTCCCCGCCCCGAATACGTCGCTGCCGGGCCAGGCGAACGAGTGCCAATAGGCGACGGCGATCCGGAGTTGATCCTCCATCCGCTTGCCCAACACCATGCGGTCGGGGTCGTAGACCCGGTACGCCAAGTCTGTTTCGGTGTCGGGCCCCTCGTATTTGATGGGGCTCACATCGGTGAAGAACTCGGCCATATTCGGCTCCTTCTCTGGATAGCGGCGGCGATCAATCGCTCCTCCCTCAGCCTACAAGCACGGAAGAGCGGTTAGGTCCGCGAAGCCGCGGGGGTGGACAGAATGGTCTCGATCACCTTCATGTTGGCGATCGCATCCGAGACCGGAACCGGAACGGGCGTGTCGTCAAGGATCGCCCTGGCGAACAACTCGGCCTGGATGGTGTACTGATCCTCGGCAGGGAACACCAGTATCTCTGTGGCCGGGCCGACCGGCGGCTCACCACCCGTCGTCACGAAGATTCTGGTCTCACGATCTGGAGGAATGTTGAAAGGGATCTCGATCTCGATCCGACCTGCGCTCCCGACGATGTGCACCCGCTGATAATCCTCGGCCCGGGTCGTGCACGTAAACGTTGCCTGACCCCCTCCCGGGAACTCGAGTACCGCCGAGCTCACGATGTCGATCCCCATTGCCGGGTCCCGGCGGATGGAGGCTTCGGTCCGCACCGGCTCCGCGGCGAACAGCATCCGGGAGGCGTTGATGTTGTAGCAACCGATGTCCATGATCGCTCCGCCACCGTTCTCGGGGCGATTGCGAATGTTCTCCGGATCGTCGTTGTAGTAGCTGAACCAGCTCTGCACCCCTTGCAGATCACCGATCGCACCGTCTCGCACGAGACGGACGGCTTCGACCCACGTCGGATGGTGCCGGTACATGAACGCCTCACCGAGCTTCACGCCGGCGTCCTCACAAGCGCGTCCCATCTCCTCAGCCTGTGATGCGGTGAGGGCCAGCGGCTTCTCACAGAGCACGTGTTTGCCTGCAGCAGCGGCCTTCATGGTCCACTCGGCGTGGAGGTCGTTCGGGAGCGGGATGTAGATAGCGTCAACGTTGTCTGCTGCCAGGAGCTCCTCGTATGTGCCGTATGCCTCGGATATCCCCAACGCCTCGGCTGCGGCAGCAGCCCGTTTCTGATCACGCGAGGCAATAGCAACGACCTCACAATTCTCGGCACGCTGGATGGCAGGCGTCACCTTCGTCATGCCAATATCCGCGGTACTCAAGATTCCCCATCTGACCTTGGTCATGCCGTCCTCCTTGGTTCAACCGTCACACGGTGAACGGGATCGTGGTGATCCTCAGCCGCACCCGGTCCGTGTCACCTCCGCCGGCAGACCACTCAGTTCGGCCGGCGTCTCGTATTTCACTCGCGTCAACCTACCGCATGGTCCGGGACTCAGTCGCTCGCAATGATGAGACGGCCGGCCGACATCAGGTTGGGATGCACCACGAGGTCCCGTGGGCGGATCGTACATGGTGGAGTTCCTATTTCAGAGTGTCATCCTTGTCAAGCGCGGGCGTGACGTAAGGCCCTGGTTGAAGACGGCGGCGCTCTCCAACATGGCGAATACGGTCGCCTCGCCAGGGAAGCCACAATGCACGATGGTGTCTTTCGTCTCCTCAAGTTCCCTCCTCGAATGCTGTACGCGATCGGACTAGGCGCTGCGTACGGCCGTGTCGTTCTCTTACTCACCACTAGAGGCCGAAGAACGGGCAGGTCCCGGATCACTCCACTCCAGTACGAACAGGTCGACGGAACGTTCGTGGTCGCCTCGGCGCGAGGGGCGCGCGCCGATTGGTACCGCAATGTGGTCGCCAACCCTCTGGTCGAAGTCCGG
>CAXMQO010000115.1:0-20827 GCA_964195515.1 uncultured Saprospiraceae bacterium
CTGGGGCATCACAGTATCTCAATCACCCTTGACCGATATGGGCATCTGTACGAGACCGACACGCAACGTCTCTCTGATGCTCTCGACGCTGCATTCGCCACCGGACTCGTAGTACCAGAAACGCCCGAAGAGATTCCCACCGCGGACAATACGCGGACAAACCAGCGGACAACCGGCGAGGATGATCCCGCGGGATCGGCACAAATGAAGGTGGCACAAGGACTCTGAGTGGAGCGGGTGAGGAGAATCGAACTCCCGTATTCAGCTTGGGAAGCTGATGTTCTGCCATTGAACTACACCCGCGAGCGGAGGTAATGGTAGCGGTGCCGGCCGGTCTGCGGCTAGAAGGAGGCGAGACCCCAGATCGCCATGATGAGACCGACGCCGATGAGCCAATACGCTCGCGCCGGTCTGAACTCCCCCGCCTCCCCCTCCGGTTTGTTGCCCTTGCGATGCTGCCAGACCGCAAAGCCGTTCCCAGCGAGCATCGATAGGCCGATCGCAAGCACCATCAGCACCAGCAGGCGGTTCAAGTCGAGAATCTCGACAATATCGACGTCGTTCACGCCCGGGACGCTAGCGGGCGTGGAGACTTGGGCTACTTCTGATTCTCGATACCCTGATGGCGGGCCCCCGTGTTCGATCCGGGGGCGTTGCTCATGAACTATCAACCCGAGTCGAGTCCACTTCCGAACCGATCGCTCGTTGCTCGCAGGATCACGCTTCCGTGGGTGCTCTGGGTGTTCGGCCTCGCGACGACCCTGCTGCTCGTCGGCTTGTGGGGACGTGCCGTCACCGTTGACAATGATGCGATCGCCCGATCCACCGAGGCCGCACTCTCTGCGGACCTTGTCACCGAGCGGGTGTACGGCTGGATCGGCGATGGACTTGCTGCGACCACCGGGATCACCGATGCTGAGTCTGAGCGGGTTCTCGACGGGGTGCGTGATCGTCCAGCGGTCGCGGGCGCCGTCGACGCACTCATCGACGACGTCGTTGGTGCATTGATCGCTCCACCGGGAGCCGAACCCAGTATCGACGTCGCCGCCGCTCTCACTCCGCTCGTCCCTGAGGTCGTTTCCGAGCTCGGACAGCAGGGGATCGACGTTTCGGCCGGCTCTGTGGAGACGGCGGTCGAAGGACTCGATCCCGTTGTGCTCGACGTAGGCGAGGCCGTCTCGGTCGGTGTCGTCACCGAGCAGGCGACGGTAATTCTCACTCGAGGTGTGGTCATCACTGCCGTCATGCTCTCCGTGGCAGGGATTGCGGCGGTGGCCCTTGCCGAAGACCGCTTGGGTATGGTCCGATCGCTGGCAACGCGAGTCTCCTTCTCTGCCCTGTCGTTCGCAGCGTTCTTCCGGCTCAGCGGATGGGCCCTCGACCCCGATGGTGGTCGATCTCCGCTTCGGAGCAGCGGGTCGATTCTTCTGGGGAGCAATCTCCACGTGTTCCTCATCGTCGCGGGACTCGCTGGAGCGTTTGCGTCTGCGATATGGCTGATCCGTCGATCCGAACGGCCGTCCGCCGGCATGCCGATTCCCTCAGTGCCGCCCGTTCGGCGTACGGACGAAACATCGACCCAAGAACTGGTCAAGGTCTGAGTCGCAGGTCATGAGGCGGCCTGCGGGAGCACGTGTCCCGACGCTCGGCTACTCCGCTACTCATCGGAAACAGTCACCTCGATTGCGTCGAATTGTGCAGTCATGTTCCGATTCTGTCACAGACCGGTGACACGATGTTGCCATGGGATCCGACGGCGGGCCAAACATCCTCCATGCAGACCTTGACGCGTTCTACGCGTCGGTCGTCCTCCTACGACGACCCGACCTGATCGGAAAGCCGGTCGCCGTGGGCGGCGGGGTAGTGCTTTCCGCGACGTACGAGGCGCGGGCGATGGGTGTTGTCGGGGCCATGCGCATCGGAGAGGCCCTCCGCAAGTGTCCACGTCTCATCGTGGTCGACGGGAACTTCGGCGACTTTGTTCAGTACAGCGACCGGGTCTTCGACGTCTTGCGGGACTTCACCCCGCTCGTCGAACCCGTCTCGATCGACGAGGCATTCCTGGACGTATCCGGCGCAGGCCATCTGTTCGGGCCCTCAGTTCGAATCGCAGACCTGATTCGCGACCGCGTGCGAGCAGAGACCGGACTCCCGATCTCGGTCGGGGGAGCTCGGACGAAGTTCCTTGCGAAGATCGCCAGTCGCGTTGCGAAACCCGACGGATCGCTGATCGTGACACCGGGCACGGAACTCGATTTCCTGCACCCGCTCTCCGTAGACCACTTGTGGGGTGTTGGTCCGGTCACTCTCGGGCAACTCGATGACCTCGGTATCACCCGGATCGGCGATCTCGCCCGCACGCCGACGACGCTGCTCGCATCCCGGGTCGGGCAGTACCGGGCGCGTCATCTTCACTCCCTTGCATGGAATCGTGATCCGAGAGGTGTTGTTCTCGGGCGCGGTGCGTCGTCGGTCGGAGCCCAGCGGGCGTTCGGCGGTGAGCGCCGCGACCGCGACTTCCTGCGTGGTGTGCTTGCGCGGCTGTCCTCACGGATCGGAACTCGACTGCGCCGGAAGGGGCGCGCTGGACGCACCATCACCCTTCGCGCCCGGTTCCGTGATCTCGAGTCCGTCACCCGATCAACGACGATGCGGACCGCAAGTGCATCGAGCGCGGTCCTCTACCGCACAGCGCTCGATCTCACCGACGGTGTGCTTGACGAGTTTCCGGATCGGGGCCTCAGTCTCCTCGGTATCTCGATGTCGAATCTGGTGCCTGCGTCGCCGCTGCAACTCGAACTCCCACTGTTCGCGGACGATCTCGTCGGCGGGAGCCCACGGGAGCTTGATCTTCAAGCCCTCGATGCCGCCGTCGACGATCTGCGCGATCGGTTCGGATCGGATGCCATCGGGCCGGGATCCGATCTTCTCGGAGACCATTCATCGTTCGCCGAAGGCCTCTCTCGCATCATGACACGGGACATGGCGGCTGCTAGACGATCCGAAGCGGTGCCTCTCCGGGCCTCGTCGGTCCCGCCTTCGTCCGAGGGACCCGAAGTTTCGATCTGATACTCCTGCGTTCCTTGGCCTGTGGCAGATGACGAAGGTCCAGCGGTGATCCATTCAGATCGATCATCCAACAACGCCCGGTCGGTCCCGAACGGTTGCGACGCTACGCTCCCCGCGATGGCTGCGGAATCCAAACGACTCGTGATCCTGGCGCTCGTGGCCAACGCCGGGATCGCCGTCACGAAGTTCATCGCTGCCGCAATTTCGGGCAGCAGCGCCATGCTCTCCGAAGGCATCCACTCGCTCGCGGACTCCGGGAACCAGCTGTTCCTGCTGCGGGGACACGCCGCGTCGAGATACGACGCCAGCGTGCAGCATCCCTACGGGAGCGGCAAGGAGCTCTACTTCTGGAGCTTCATGGTGGCGGTCTTCCTGTTCGTCGGCGGCTCTGCCCTTTCGGTGGCCACCGGCATCAATAGGATCCGGAGTCCCCACGAGCACGGAGATGAAGGGCTCTGGTTCTCGCTCGGAGTGCTCGCCGTCGCGGCGCTGTTCGAGGGTCTCGTTGCATTCCGTCCGGCGCTGAAGGCGTTCAACGCACAGCGGACGGGGAGGACGATCAGCAAGGCGATCAAGGAATCCAAGGATCCTTCCCTGCTCGTGGTGCTGTTCGAGGACAGTGCGGCCATCGTCGGTCTGTTGATCGCCGCGGCCGGCCTCATCGCGGCAGATCTGACAGGGAACGGTGTGTGGGACGGGGTGGCATCGGTGCTCATCGGTGCTCTTCTCGGGGTTGTTGCGTGGCTCCTGGCCATCGAGATGAAGTCTCTCTTGATCGGCGAGTCGGCAACCCGTGAGGAGAGGGCGAAGATTCGTGCCGCGGTGTTGTCGGTGGGAGAAGTACGAACCGTCGATCGGCTGCTGACGATGCAATTAGCGCCCGATGAGCTGCTCGTCACGATGGATCTCGA
Source organism: uncultured Saprospiraceae bacterium (assembly GCA_964195515.1). GTDB lineage: Bacteria > Actinomycetota > Acidimicrobiia > Spongiisociales > UBA5794 > JAHEEL01. The sequence goes on from CAXMQO010000115.1 coordinate 3,981, forward strand.
CTTCGATGAAGGGATCGGCGGGGATGACATCGAGCACGCCATCGTCGAGATCGAAGAGAAGATCACCGAGGCCGTGCCTTCAGCGACGCGGATCTTTATCGAGCCGGTGGATCGATGAGGGCGTCGGCGCCGGCATCGTCCGGCAACCTTGGACCGGGATTCGACGTTCTCGGGCTGGCCCTCGACCTGCGGTGTGTCGTCGATGCCGTTCCCGCTGATCGGATGACGGTCGACGACGGCGATGGGCCGGTCACGCTTGCCGCAGGCGACATGCTCTTCGACGCCGTGACGGTGGCCGCAGGAAGACCCATGGCTCTCACGGTGAACAACGCCATTCCCCGTGCCCGGGGCCTGGGCTCGTCATCAGCGGTCACGACCGCGACAGCCGCTGCCGCTCAACGGGCATTGGGCGCCGAACCGGTACGGGGCGAGATATATGAGATCATCGCCGCCATCGAAGGGCACGGTGACAATGCCGCTCCTGCGGTGTGGGGCGGCCTGATGGCCGTCGGATCGAACGGACCTCACAGACTAGAGATAGCCGATCGACTCGTTCCGATCGTCGGCATCCCCGACACGCGGTTGCCGACGAAGCGAGCCAGGGAAGTGGTGCCGTTGCATATCCCGCTTCCCGCGGCCGCTCGTAATGTGTCGCGTGCTGTTCTGCTCGTCGAGGCACTGCGGACGGGTGACCCGGAGGCGTTCGCAGCCGCAGCAGGGGACGAGTTCCACGAGCGGCAGCGCGGGCCGCTCTCTCCGATCACCGGCCGGATGATTGCGGCATCGCGATTTGCCGGGGCGTTGCACGCCGCCTGGTCCGGCGCAGGTCCGGCAGCCCTCGCTCTCGCGACCGCAGCGACCCAAGAAGCGGTCGTCGAGGCGCTTGCTGCGGTGCTTGGCGACGCGGGCACCGTGAAGATCCTCCCGATCGACCACGAGGGCCTGCGGTAGGTCCCCGAGCGAAGACAGCCTCCCGACGCCGGCGAGTTGCAGCTCCGACCTCTTGAGCCAACTACCATCGGGCACGGGAAGCGATACTGGAGGTTTCGTCGTGATCTGGCTCGCCGGGGCAGGTTCGTTGCTCCTTCTCGTGCTCGTGGCCGTCGGCTTGGTCGATCTCGTCCGATATCGGCACAAGATGAATGACTGGCAGGTAGCCGTCTGGGCCGTACTCATCGTGTTCCTGCCCGTCGTCGGCCTGGTCGCGTACCTGTTATGGCGGCTCGCGCGTAGCGAATCCATGCAAGACGCCATCGATTTCCAAGACGAGCATCCGACCGGGAAGCGGCTCATCGAATCCGGCGACTAGCGGACCCCGTCGGCTCGTGAGAATCGATGGACGGGCGCAGCGAGAAGGATCTCTCAGCGGTTGGCTGATCCAGCGAAACGGATCGAATCGACGAACGCCTCGAACAGGCGGTGGGACGCATCATCACCGTTGTCGCCGAGGAACTCGGGATGCCACTGCACGGCCAGGAGTGGCCATTCGTTGTCCTCGTGCTGGATCCCTTCGATTACACCATCGCGGGACCATGCAACCTCACGGAAGCCGGGGGCGAGATCCTTCACGGCCTGGTGGTGGAGGGAATTGACCATCAACTCCGTGGCTCCCGTCGCCTTCGCGATCAGGGAGTTTGCGTCGATCGTGATCGATTGATGAGCCTTGTACACCGCGTCACCGTTGATTTCGTGATCGTTCGAACCGATCGCGGAGGGAATGTCCTGGATGAGGGTGCCACCGAAGGCGACGTTCACGACTTGGAGGCCCCGGCAGATTGCCAGGACCGGGAGACGACGGCGCTTCGCCTCATGGACGAGTGCGAGTTCGAACTCGTCCCGGTCGGAGTTGGTCATGCAAATCTCTTGATGCGGCTCTTCACCGTATCGACGGGGCTCCATGTCTCCGCCGCCGGTGAAGACGATGCCGTCGAGATGGTCGACGAGCGCAGGGATGTCGTCGCTCGGTATCGGCGGAAGGATCACGGGGAGGCCGCCTGCTCGGAGCACGGAGTCGGTATAGGTGTGCCCGATCACGTGCGAATCGAGGTTGCCGGAGGCGCTTATTGCCTGCTTCGGTTGGGAGGTAACCCCGACGACTGGACGCATCCAGGGGATTCTACCGGCGTCGGCGTATCTGATGAGCGGAGCCTCAGAGTGACGCCTGTTTGCGTAGCGGCCTATCCTTCGAGAACCTTATGGGCTCCGGCCCGGCCTCGCCGCCGCCGGAACCGGTCCCTAAATACACCGAGTGAGGTCTCCTGCATGGGTTCGCTGATCAAGAAGCGCAAGAAGAAGATGAGCAAGCACAAGTACCGCAAGCGCATCAAGGCCAATCGGCACAAGACCAAGAAGTAGCTGCTCGTCACCGCCCACGGTCACCGTGGGCGGTGATCGTTTCGAACGCTGATCCGCGTACCAAGGGTTCGCAACCTCGGATGCGCTGACCTGAGCCCAAAGAATGAGGCCATGCGCGTTCCGCGGGCCCGTGGCGCCGTGGGCGGGGACAGGAACCCTGGGTACGGGGCGCTAGACGTCTTTGAGGAATCGCTCGATCTCGTCGACGAGTTCGCCCGTCCGTCCGGGATCCATATGCCGGTCGCTCTCGGCGACCTCGCGGACGTACTCGGAGAGGGCATCCGACTCTGCGACCGCCTCGTCAACCTGGAGGACGAACTCGGTCTCCAGGTCGCGGAGCTCATCACTATCGCCGTCGAATCCGACGATCTCACCGGCCTTGCTGAGCAGCGCCCGCATCGCCATCGGATTCGGGCTCGCCGCGAGGTAGTGGGGCGTCGCCGCCCAGATGCTCGTGGCCGGGATACCGGCCTCCCTGCACGCTTCTCCGAGCACCGCAACGATCCCGGTTGGCCCCTCGTAGTCGGTCGGCGGCAATGTGGTTGCCTCAAGGAAGGAACGGTCGGTGGCGACGGCCGACAGCGGGACCGGTGCCGAGTGCGTGACGGATCCTATGTAGGCGCCGAGCATCGTGGCCGACTCGACACCGCTGTCCGCCAGAACTGCCGCGACAGTGCGGGCGAACGTCTTCCAGCGGAACGTGGGTTCGTCCCCGATGACGATGACGAGGTCACAGTCTTGGTCGGGGCGTTCGATCGCGTAGAAACGTGTCTCGGGCCACGTCATCGCTTGGACGGAACCGTCTCGGACGGAGACGGTGGGGCGATGCTCCTGGAAGTCGAAGAACTCCTCCGATTCGATGATGGCGAAAGGGCGCCGGATGTCGCGACGGTCCAACAGATGGCGCAGGGCTCCGGAGGCGGCATCACATGCGTCGTTCCAGCCTTCGAACGCGAGAACCGCGCGTGGTCGGCGAAGGGAGGGTCTACCGAAGCGTCGTACGGGGTCCACGGCTGGAAGGCTATCGGGCCGACGCCGTAGCGCCCATCAAAGTGGCGATAGGGTCGAACGGCCCGCTGCCTGAGGCCTCCGGCCCTAGGCCGTGAACGGGATTGTTCGTAGCCTGTGTCGGAGTAACCCAGGATGGAGCCGTGACAGAACTACTCGTCATTGACCGCGAGGGCGTTGACGCCCTCATCAGTGCACTTATCGAGCGGGGCTACGAGGTCGTCGGACCGACCGTTCGTGGCCAGACGATCCTGTACGACACGATCACATCGACCGGTGATCTGCCGGTCGGTCTTCGCGATCGGCAAGAGGCAGGGACGTACCGTCTCGAGGAACGAGATGACGAGGCGCTCTTCGGATACGTCGTCGGGCCGCAATCATGGAAGCGCTTCCTCACACCACCAGGAACGGTGTTTTGGAAGGGACTTCGTACCGAAGACGGATTCGAGACGATCGAACACGAGGAGGCGCCAAGGTATGCCTTCTTCGGTGCACGACCGTGCGAGGTCGCGGCCATGAAGATCCAAGACGACGTGTATCTCCCGGTCGAGGACGGCATCTACACCGAGCGGCGGAGGCGTTCGTTCACCGTGGCTGTGAACTGCACCGAACCCGCGGCGACCTGTTTCTGCGCGTCGCTCGGGACCGGTCCGGACGTCACCGAAGGTTATGACATCGCCCTCACCGAAGTCCTGGGCAAGAAGCAGCACTACTTCCTCGCCGAGGCGGGGACCGATGAGGGCAGAGAGGTGCTCGCCACGCTGGCGGCCCGCGATGCTCGCGACGAGGAGGTGGTGAAGGCGCGTCGAATGGTGGTCCGTGCCGCAGAGCACATGGGTCGTTCGCTCGACACGGACGGTCTCAAAGAACTCCTCTACGCGAATGTGGCAAATCCGTACTGGGCCGAGATCGGCGATCGGTGCCTGCTCTGTACGAACTGCACGATGGTCTGCCCCACCTGCTTCTGTTCCACGGTCGAGGATCGCCAATCGCTTGACGGATCGAGCGCAGAGCGGGCCCGGACGTGGGATTCGTGCTTCACGCTCGACTTCTCGTACATCCACGGAGGGCCGGTTCGCTCGTCTGCGTCTTCTCGCTACCGCCAGTGGCTGACTCACAAGCTGGCGTCGTGGCAGGACCAATTCGGTTCGATCGGGTGTGTCGGATGCGGCCGCTGTATCGCCTGGTGTCCGGTCGGCATCGATATCACGAGAGAAGTCACGGCGATCCGGGAACGCGACGTGCGCCGGGTTGAGGTTGGAGTTCCCGCTGTCAAGGAGGTAGTCGAATGAGTGAAGTGCTCGACCTGCTCGTTGACCATCCCTTCTTTGCAGGGATGACCGATGAACAGATCCGGGTCGTCGCCGAGACGGGTACCGTCGTCTCCTTCAAAGGCGGAGAAACGATCTTCTCCGAAGGCGGCACCGCGAATGCGTGTCTGCTCATCCTCGACGGTGACGTTGCCCTCGAACTCGATACGCCGGGACACGGTGAGCAGGTGATGCAGACCCTGCATGCCGGGGATCTTCTCGGATGGTCGTGGTTGTACCCGCCGTACCGGTGGAGCTACGACGCTCACGTCCACAGCGATACGGAGGCTATTCGCTTCGACGGTCCCGCACTGAAGCAGGTCGCCGAGGTCGATCCCGTCCTCGGATACGAATTGATGAAGCGTTTCACGGAGATGCTCGTCAACCGCATGCAATCGATAAGGATTCAGTTACTCGATGTCTACTCAACTCCTCGCTGAGCCGATCGCCCGTCCGATGCACCCGGTTCCCTGCCGGGTCCGGTCGGTCGTGCGCGAACTCGAAGACACCTTCACACTCGAACTCGATCCTCCCGGTGGCGATTGGGGCTTCGCTCCCGGTCAGTTCACGATGCTCTACGCATTCGGGGTCGGTGAGGTGCCGATCTCGATCAGTGGAGATCCGAACGATCCGAGCCGGCTCGTTCAGACGATCCGCGCGGTCGGACCCGTGACTGATGCGCTGACCTCGGTATCACCGGGAGACGTCGTCGGCGTGCGAGGTCCATTCGGATCAGCGTGGCCGACCGAAGTCGCCGAAGGTCACGACCTGCTCATCATCACCGGCGGGATAGGACTCGCGCCGCTTCGGCCGGCGATCCTCCACGTGCTCGCAAATCGAGATCGATACAGCAACGTCACCCTGATGTATGGCGCCCGGTCGCCAGGAGAGCTTCTCTTCACCGATGAGCTTCAGGAGTGGCGAAGTCGTTTCGACTTCGAGGTGTTGATCACCGTTGACCATGGCGATCGGGTGTGGAGGGGTCCGGTCGGGGTAGTGACCACCCTGATCGGAAGAGCTTCGTTTGATCCTCAAACGGCCGTGGCATTCATCTGTGGCCCGGAGATCATGATGCGATTCACGATCCAGGGATTGCAGGGCAAGGGCGTCACCAGCGACCGTCTGTACACGTCGATGGAGAGAAACATGAAATGCGGGATCGGCCTCTGCGGCCATTGTCAGATCGGGCCATTCTTCGTTTGCAGGGAAGGTCCTGTGTTCAGCTGTGCCGAGATGACCGACGTGTGCTGGACCAAGGAGATGTGACGTGGCGCTTCCCACCCTTGCCGTTCATAAATTCGCCTCGTGCGACGGCTGCCAGCTGAGCCTTCTCGACCTCGAGGACGAACTCCTCGCTGTCGCAGGGGTAGTGCAGATCGCCAACTTCATGGAGGCCTCACGTGAGGTGCTCCCGCCGCCCTACGACGTCACGCTCGTCGAGGGTTCGATTACCAGCGCTCACGACGCGGCCCGGATCAAGCAAATTCGCAAAGAAACGACCGTGCTCATCACGATCGGGGCGTGTGCGACTGCGGGAGGGATCCAGGCCCTGCGAAACTGGAAAGACGTCGACGACTTCAGTCGCTACGTCTACGCCCACCCCGAGTACCTCGACACACTGCAGACGTCGACGCCGGTCGCCGACCACGTTCCGGTCGACTTCGAACTGCGCGGTTGCCCGATCTCGAAACACCAGTTACTCGAAGTTCTGGTGGCCTTCCTCCAGGGGCGGCGGCCGAATATCCCGACATACAGCGTGTGTGTCGAGTGCAAGCTGAAGGGCAATCCGTGCGTGATGGTGTCGCATGGGAGGCCGTGTCTCGGTCCCGTGACCCAGGCCGGTTGCAATGCCCTGTGCCCGACCTACGACCGGGGTTGCTACGGATGCTTCGGGCCGATGGAGAGCCCGAACACGGCATCGCTCGCCGATCAGTGGAAGGTGATGGGCGCCTCCGACAAAGACCTCGTCGACGCATTCCGGAGCTTCAACGCCTGGTCTGAGGCGTTCCGCGTCGAGAGCGATCGTCGGGAAACGTCGATTGAGATCGGAGGCGTGCGATGACGAACGCCAGAGAGATCTCGGTCGAGTACCTGGCCAGGGTCGAAGGCGAAGGGTCGATGCGGGTGAAGGTCGTCGACGACCAGATCGAGCACGTCGAGTTCTCGATCTTCGAACCGCCCCGGTTCTTCGAGGCGTTCCTGCGCGGCCGTCCGCACACGGACGCTCCCGACATCACCGCCCGAATCTGCGGTATCTGTCCCATCGCCTATCAGATGAGCTCCGTTCATGCAATGGAGAACGCCTTCGGGGTAACCGTCGACGGTCCGTTGCGCGAGTTGCGCCGCCTGATCTACTGCGGTGAGTGGATCGAGAGCCATGCCCTACACATCTACTTGCTCCACGCCCCCGACTTCCTCGGATACGAGAGCGGCATTCACATGGCGGCGGACCATCGCGAGGTCGTCGAACAGGGTCTCCGTCTCAAGAAGGCAGGAAACTCGATCGTCGGGCTCGTCGGCGGGCGCGAGATTCACCCGATCAACGTAAGGGTCGGTGGCTTCTACCGGGTTCCCACGAAGCGAGAACTCGAGGCGCTCATCCCCGAACTCGAATGGGCGAAGGATGCGGCGGTTGCGACAGTCCGCTTGGTGAGCGGCTTCACATTCCCCGACGCCGACCTGGACTATGAGTTTGTTTCGTTGAGCCACCCCGATGAGTATCCGTTCAACGAGGGTCGGATCGTGTCGAGCAAGGGTCTCGACCTGTCGATTCCCGAATACAACGACTACTTCCTAGAAGAGCACGTTGAACGATCAAACGCCCTGCACTCGCAGATTCGTGAGCGCGGTGCCTATCACGTCGGGCCGCTCGCCCGATACAACCTCAACTTCGAGAAGCTCACGCAACTCGATCAGGAACTCGCCCACGAAGTGGGACTCGGTGCGGTGGTCACGAACCCGTTCAAGAGCATCATCGTGCGCGCGATTGAAACCCTGTATGCGGTCGAAGAGGCGCTCCGGATCATTGATGAGTACGTCGAGCCTTCGGAGCCGTACGTTGCCTACACGGCGACGGAGGGCGAAGGGCACGGCGCCTCCGAAGCGCCCCGCGGGTTGCTCTATCACCGGTATCGGATTCATGACGATGGTCGTATCGCAGACGCACAGATCGTCCCACCAACGTCGCAGAACCAACTGACGATCGAAAGGGATCTCCGGTTCGTGCTTGAAGAGCACCTCGATTTGCCGGATGACAAGTTGTCGTGGGTCCTCGAGCAGTCGATCCGCAACTACGACCCGTGTATCTCGTGTGCGACTCACTTCCTCGATCTGACGGTGGAGCGTGGCTGACGTTGTCGTGATAGGGGTCGGCAATCGAGTGATGGGGGACGACGCCGTGGGCCCGGTCGTGATCGACCGTCTCGTCGGACGGGTTCCGGATACGGTTGTCTTGGTCGAATCGGTCGGGGACGCCACACACCTTCTCGACACATGGCGCGACGCCAGGCTGGCCGTCGTCGTCGACGCCGTGGTCTCGGGTGGCGTTCCCGGCGCGGTTCACCGCATCGACGGACTAGTGGGGTTTCCCGCGTCGTGGCGATCGGCGTCGACCCACCTCGTCGGCGTCGCTGAAGCTATCGGCCTGGGTGACGCCCTCGACATGTTGCCCGACGAGCTGGTTGTCTACGGAATCGAGATCGGCAAGGTCGAGCCGGGCGTGACGCTGAGCCCAGAAGTCGGTGCAGCGGCCGATCGCGTCGCAGAGATGATCGGCGCAGAGATGGCAGGAGTGTCTGGTTCGTAGCACACTGCTGCCTGTCTCCTATCCCCCTCTTGATCAAACAGCGAGCGCAGCCAGGACATCCTCCACCCCACCGCCGACCACGACGATGGGTTGGATACCGCCCGTCTCCAGGTAGCGCACGGCCATCTGCGACCGGTAGCCGCCCCCGCAGATGACCCACACCGGGGAGTTCGCGTCGAGAGCGTCGGGGAGGCCATCGCGAAGGTCTGGTAGGTAGGTATGAATCGAGTGTTGGATCGACGCGGCGGCCCACTCCCCAGGCGCTCGGACGTCGAGTATCTGGGGCGAGGTGTATCGAAGTGCCGCCTCCAGATCGGCTATCGATGCGAGCCGGTAGCTCCCGGGTTGTTCGATTGCAGCGATATCGGTGACGACACCGATGACGCGGTCGTAGCCGACGCGAGCCAACTGGGTCACCGCATCCGCGACGTCCTGCTCTGCAGTGGCGACGAGCACGATCGGCTCGTTGAACGGTATGAGCCACCCGGCCCACACTCCCATCTGATCCTCGAGTTCAAGCCCGTACGAACCGGGCAGGTGTCCGGCCGCATAGTCGGCATGGGGCCGCATATCGAGGATGTGGGCATCATCCGTCACCTCTTCGACGCTCAGAAGCGGAACAGGGGATGCCAGGATCGGGTCCGGTCCGGCAAGATTGATCGACGCCATGTGTGCGTAGTAGTCCGGATACGGCTGAAGATCGGCGAGGGCTTCGATAACGAACGTTTCCTCCGTCGCATGACCTAGCACCGGGTTCGACCGCTTCTCGGAACCGATCGACGACGTAGAGGCTTCTGCGACGGATGCCGTGCAGAAAGAGCCTGCCCCATGTGTGGGATAGAGGGCGACATGGTCCGGTAGTGATGCGAGGCGGGTGACCGATCCGTACTGCAGCCGAGCGAGTTGGTCGGCGCGGTCCATGCCGAGAAGATCGGTGCGTCCCGCCGATCCGACGAGGAGACTGCCGCCGGAGAACAGAGCGACGGCTTCGTCGTCAACGAGCACGAGATAGCTCACATGCTCCGGTGTGTGGCCCGGCGTGTGGATCGGACGAACGGCGAACGTACCGGCGTCGAGATCCTCGTGGTGGAAGGCCGGCCGGTGGCTGAACGCAACCCCCGCAGATGCCGGGATGACGAGTTCGGCACCGGTCGTTGCGGCGACAGCTCGCCCGCCGGACACGTAGTCGTTGTGGAGGTGGGTCTCGAGTACGAATCGTGTATCGAGATGGGCGACAGTCTCGACGAATCTATCTACGTCACGCTGCGGATCGACGATCAACCCGATGCCGTGATGTTCAAAGATGTACGTGGAATCTCCGAGACCGGGCGTGGGGACGATTGTGACGTTCATGAAAGGTGCAGGTCGTAGCAGGTTGAGCGTCGTTTAGGTCCGGCCGAAGCGCCGGAGACGGAGAGAGTTCGTGACCACAGACACCGACGAGAATGCCATCGCCCCGGCAGCAATCATCGGGTTGAGGAATCCGAGTGCGGCGAGGGGGATCGCAGCAGTGTTGTAGCCGAAGGCCCAGTACAAATTCTGCTTGATGGTCGAGAACGTTCTGCGTGCCAGTTGCAGCGAGGTGACGGCGAGCGCCGGGTCGCCGCTCATCAGCACGACGTCACCCGCTTCGATGGCCACATCGGTCCCCGAACCCACCGCCATGCCGAGATCGGCCTGAGTGAGCGCTGGGGCGTCGTTGATACCGTCGCCGACGAATCCGACGGATCGCCCTTCGGCCTGGAGTCGTCGGATCTCTTCAGCCTTGTCGCCGGGGAGGACCTCGGCGATCACGCGATCGATCCCGATCTCGGCTGCGATGGTCTCCGCAGTCCTTTGGTTGTCTCCGGTGAGCATCACGACGTCGACGTTCATCGCTTTCAGCTCAGCGATGGCCCGCGCCGACGATGGCCTCACCGTGTCGGCAACGCCGATCGTGCCTTGTACGACGCCGTCCCAGCCCACCAGGAACGCCGTGTTCCCCGCAGTCTCAATCCGTTCCATCGCGTCGGAGTAGCGGTCAGGGATCTGAAGACCCCGTTCGGCCATCAGCTTGGCCTTTCCGACGGTGACCTCAGTGCCGTCGACCGTTCCGATGACACCCTGACCGCGAAGAGCGGCGAAATCCGTCGGCGTGGACAACTCCACGTCGCGTTCTTCAGCACCGAGAGCGACGGCTTTGCCGATCGGGTGCTCACTGGCGGCCTCGACCGATCCGGCGAGAATGAGGAAGTGATGTTGGTCGTTGTCGGTGATGACGTCGGTCAGCGTCATCGCCCCACGGGTGAGTGTGCCGGTCTTGTCGAACACGACAATGTCGATCGAACGAGCCCGTTCGAACACCTCGGCGTTCTTGAACAGGACCCCGAGTTCGGCGCCTCGACCCGAGCCGACCATGATCGCCGTCGGGGTGGCGAGTCCCATGGCACACGGGCATGCGATGATCAACACTGCAACGGCGTTGCGGAGAGCCACGGGCGTGTCCCCTCCGCTCACGACCATCCAGACCATGAACACGACCGCGGCAATCGCGAGCACGGTTGGAACGAAAACCGCAGATACCCGGTCGGCGAGGCGTTGGACGGGAGCCTTCGTGGCTTGTGCGTCCGCAACGAGACGGACGATCTGCGCGAGCGCTGTTCCTTCGCCGATCCTGGTGACATCGACCTCGAGCCGTCCCTGCTGATTGATCGTTGCGCCAAAGGCATCGTCTCCAACGGCCTTCTCCACGGGCATGGATTCGCCCGTCAACATGGACTCGTCGACGCTCGACGATCCGGCGGTGACCCTCCCATCCGTGGGGATCTTCTCGCCGGGGAGCACAACCACGGTGTCGCCGATACGAACATCGGTGACGTCGATCATCACTTCAGATCCGTTGCGCGCAACTCGGGCCTGCTTCGCTCCAAGCTCCAGAAGTTTCGTGATAGCGCGTGACGCGCGACCTTTCGCACTCGCCTCGAAGAACCGACCGAGCAAGATCAGCGTGGTAATCATCGCGGCGGTGTCGAAGAAGACGGCAGAGCCATCAATCATTGCGAAGAGCGAGTATCCCCATGCGGTGATCGTCCCCACCGACACCAGCGTGTCCATGGCAGGGCTCATCGACGTGACCTGTTTCCACGTGGCTTTGTGGAACTGCCATCCGAAGCCGAACACGACCACGGTGGTGAGGACCGCCTGGAGAGCGAAGTTCCACATCTCCTCCGGACCGAGCATGGCGAGCAGGAACACGGGGATCGTGAGTGCGGCCGCACCGATCAGGTTCTTGCGCTGGTAGATGACCTCCTCGTCGTAGCGCTCGCTGACGCTGACGCGCTCTTCGCCGGCGACGACGGGTTGGATCTCATATCCGATCTTCGCGACCGCTGCTCTGAGGGAAGCGATGTCGACATCGGGGCCGATCTCAGCCCGAGCCTCGTGTCCCGCGTAGTTGACGATCGCTGTCTCGACGCCGTCCTGTTTGCCGAGGACGCGCTCGATCCGCAGCGCGCACGAAGCGCACGTCATGCCTTCGACATCGAAGGTGATCGACTGTGTGTCGGTCATCGTTGGCTCCGGTCGAGGCCGATTCAGTTCTGGTCGGGAACGGCGTAGCCCTGTTCCTCGATGGCGGCCACGATCGCTTCAAACGTCGAGTCGGAACCGTCGTAATCGAGATCGACGGTTCGCTCCTCGATGTGAACCTCGACCTTCTCGACTCCGTCGAGGGGGGACACTGCACCCTCGATCGATGACTTGCAGTGTCCGCACGAAATCTCGGGGACGCTCAATGTTCTGGTGGACACGGTGATCTCCTTCGTCGCTCCGGGGTCGAGCGTATCAATCCTCCACTTCTTGTGGAACACGTTTCGTCGATCGGCTATTTCAAGAGCAGACTTCCGATGCGGCGGCCTGTGACCCACGAACCTGCGGCCCCCATGGCCGTGAGGTAGGCGACGTTGACCAGCATCGTCCACTCGAGGATTCCGAGCGTGAGGCCTCGGATCAGGATGACACCGTGATAAAGCGGCGAGATCCAGGTGACGATCTGGATGAACTCCGGGTAGACGTCGATCGGATAAAAGGTCGCGGAGAACAGGAACAACGGGAGGGTGACGAGCGTGACGAGGTCGAGGTCCTGCCAGGTTCGCATGTAGGTCGTTGCGGCGGTACCGACGGCGCCGAACGCAAAGCCGATGAGGATCGCCGCGGGGAAGGCGAGCACGCCATATGGGGAGAGAACCAGGCCCATCACGGCCATCACACCCAAGAACGCAGCCGAGTAGAGCGCTCCACGAGCGAGTGCCCACGCGATCTCGCCCGTTGCCACGTCTTTGGCCTCGAGAGGGGTCGCAAGGACGCCGTCATAGATCTTCCCGTATTTCAGTTTGAAGAAGAGGTTGGTCGACTCGAAGACGGCACCGTTCATGGCCGACGCAGCCAGCATCGCCGGTGCGACGAACGCCGTGTACTCGACGGGGATGCCGGCCACCTCGACGTCGCCTGCGAGTTGTCCGATGCCGACGCCGATGGCAAAGAGGTAGAAGACAGGTTCGAAGAACCCGGAGAGGAAGACCGGCCAGAACGACTTGGTGGAGAGGATGTTTCTCTCCACGAGATAGCGGCCACGCCACCGGCGCGGCAGCGGTGGCACGACCCTGGAGACGAGGTGGCCGGTCGTCATGGTGTGAGCCGCTTCCGGAACGGACCGATCGCGAGGGCGGTACCGATCGCGATCCACGCGACGAGATACAGCACGCTGACCCACCATGTGACGGCCGGGTCGGTCCCCACCACGATCGCCCGGCTCAACTCGACGCCGTGGTACATCGGTGTCGTCAAAGCAATCAGTTGAAGCCAACCGGGGAGCTGCGCGATGGGAAAGAACGCGCCCGAGAACAGGAACATCGGGATCACAACGAACCGGAAGAACAAGGGGAGACCGGTGGGTTCCTCGAGCCTGGCAGTGAAGGACGTAGTCGCGGCCGCCATCGCAAGACCAACCAGGAGGGCGGGACCCACTGCCAGCAGGGATTGGAAGAGCGGAGCGACCCGGAATACCGCCATGATCATCGCGAAGATGACCGAAACCATCAGCACCCGTGCTCCCGACCACAGCATGTGCCCCGCAACCAGGCTCGGCACACCGACCGGTGTCGCGAGTTTCGCGTGGTAGGTCTTCGCCCACTTGATGCCGGCCATGACCTTCCACGCACCTTCACCAGCGCCGGTCTGCATCGCGTTGGCGACGAGGAGGCCTGGAGCAAGGAAGGTGAGGTACGAGACGCCCTCAACGCCGCCAGGGAGGTTCTGGTCTACGAGTGATCCGAGCCCGACGCCCATCGCGGCGAGGTAGAGGATCGGATTGAGGAAACTCGAGATCACCGAACCACGCCACGTGCGGCGGTACACCCTGGCTTCTGACTCGAAGACACGGAGAGGAAGCGGCGTCGCCATCAATCGATGAGGGAACGGCCGGTGAGGCGGAGGAACACGTCCTCAAGGGACGATCTCCTGGCCAAGATCGTCTCGGGTTCGAGACCAGCAGCTGCGATGCCCGCGATCGTCTCCTCGGCGTCGTCCGTGTAGAACAGGGCGCGATCGGCGAGCACCTCCGTGCGGGAGGCGAGATCCTCGAATCGATCGGCGACGTTGTCGAGCACGCCTGCGGGGAAGCGCACTTCCACGACCTCGCGCGGGGCGTACTGCTCGATGAGTGACCGTGGTGATCCCTCAGCGACGATCTTTGCCTTGTCCATGACAACGAGGCGGTCGCAGAGTTGCTCGGCTTCGTCCATGTAGTGCGTGGTGATGATCAGGGTCACACCCTGTTGCTTGAGACGGTAGAGGCGGTCCCAGAGGACATGGCGCGCCTGCGGGTCGAGACCGGTCGTGGGTTCATCCAGGATGAGGAGATCGGGCTCGTTGATGAGGCCCCTCGCGATGGTCAGGCGCCGCTTCATCCCGCCCGACAGAGCATCCACCTTGGAGTGACGCTTCTCGGTGAGTTGGACGAACGCGAGGAGTTCATCGATTCGCTCCCTGATGACGGCCCGGGACAAGTCGAAGTAGCGTCCGTACATCATCAAGTTGTCGAAGACGGTGAGTTCCTGATCGAGGTTGTCCTCCTGTGGCACGACGCCAAGTCGGGAGCGGAGCTGAGGACCCTGGTGCTCGGGATCGAGGCCGAGGACGGAGAGGGTTCCTTCGGTGATCGGGCTGACGGCGCCGATCATTCGCATCGTCGAGGTCTTTCCAGCACCATTCGGACCGAGGAACCCGAACGATTCACCCTCGTCGACGGCGAAGTCGATCCCGTCAACCGCGGTGAACTCGCCGAATCGCTTCGTGAGACCGCGTGCGTGGATGAGGGGAGGCATGGGGAAGTCAGAGTACCGGGACCCGTGCCCTCACTCGTCAGAGCGGTGAGCCATGAGCGCCCGGCTGCCAGCTGTCAGCTTCCGGCATGAAGAGCGACACTTCGCGCCGACGACGGACGTCTGCGGCGTCGTCATCAACAGACGCGGCGAACCGTTGGGTAGGGGTTTACGTAGGCGCCACCGATGCGGCCCATGCCGAGATGCAGGTGGGAGGTCGAGGCGTTCCCCGTCGCTCCCATGTAGCCGATGAGTTGTCCCTTGTCTACTCGCTGGCCGTTTGTCAGGCCGGCCGCGTACCCACTCAGGTGTGCGTAGTAGTAGAAGTTGCCGTCGTCGGCGTAGACGTAGACCTGACGACCGCCGGCGGAGTGCCAGTTGAGACGCACGGTGCCGGAGTTCATCGCGACCAGGGGCGTTCCCATCGCTCCGGACATGTCGACACCCTTGTGTGTCCGTCCACCGGGACGCGGGGCGCCCCAGGTGTCGATGAACCAAGTGCTTCCGGCGACCGGGCACGCGACGCCGGAGGTGTTCGAAGCAGGGAGACCGGCAGCGGCACTGCTCCTGGCAGCGCCCGACGAGTTGTTCGCGGCCTGTTGCCGTGCGGCCTCCTCCCGTGCGAGCCGGGCAGCTTCTTCGGCGAGCCTGCGGAGTTCGGCCTGATACCTGTCGTAGGCGTCTTTGTACTTCTCCTGGGCCTCCGCGAGGACCCGATCGGCCTTCTCCCTCTCTGCCGAGAGTCGTTCCACGACGACCGTTTGCTGCTCTTCGAGGACCTCCACCTCGGCTCGCTTCTCGGCGATCTCGACCTTCAGGCGATCGTTCTCCCGGTTGACCGCGGTGAGAAGATCGAGCGACGCAAGATCGCGTTCGGTGGCATGGCCGATGAGCGTCTGGCTGGTGAGAAGATCTTGGATCGAGCCGGCGGTGAACGCAGCCGTGACGAGGCCCGTCCCGGAGTTCGTATACGCCTCGACGACCAGCTCCTGGGCAGAGGCGCGGAGACTCTCGACCTGCTCGTCGAACTCAGTGATCTTGCGATCGAGCCGGGTGATCGTGTAGTTGAGTTCCTGGAGCTCGGCCACGATGCCCTCAAGTTCTGAGATCGCCTCACCGACGGCTTGATTGGCTTCGATCAGCTCTTGATAGGCTCGGTCCTGAGCAGCTTCGGCGTTCTCGACCTCGGTCTTCGTTTGTGCGCTTGCGGGAATCGGCGTGACCGTGAGCAGCGCGAGGACGAGCAAGAGGATGATCGGCGCGATCGGTTTCGATGAGAGCATTCAGTAGGTCAGGCTAGGCCCGGAGGGTGAATACTCGCCAAACGAGAACTTCCTGGAAGACGCGATTCCGCGACAATCCGCCAACCGGACGGGGGCTCGAACCGGGGGCGGAGTCGGTGCGTGATTGGTACTGTTGGCGTGATGTCGCATCGAGAGACGCATGGCTTCAGATAGGGTTTCGTTCGCACCGCGCCGGACGACGGTTGGACGGACGACGGCCGGGCTGATATCACTGTCGTATCCGATCGTGATGGTGGTGATGGCGCTCGCCGTCGGGCAACGGAGGGCCGGTGGCCTGCAGGAGATCGCATCGAGTTTCATCGCGGCGATGATGCTCGTTATCGCACTCCCAACGTCGTGGTTCCTCTCGCTCGATTTCATCGACGTGTCCCGAACCACCGTCGTTGTCTTCGGCGCCGTGACCAGCTTGCCTCTCTGGTACGTGTTCGGTACGGCGCTCGCCGTCCGCTCAGAAACATGGGGCCGGTGGCTGCGTCGCTACGCCACGATCGCCCTGGTATGGACGCTGGCGAATCTGGCAGTACTAGCGGTAGCAGCAGCGCTGACAAGCTGAGTTGAAGGCCACGGGCTACGGGCCACGGGAGTATCTTTCGTCGCCTGTCGCCTGTCGCCTGTCGCCTGTCGCCTGTCGCCTGTCGCCTGTCGCCTGTCGCCTGTCGCCTGTCGCCTGTCGCCTGTCGCCTGTCGCCTGTCGCCTGTCGCCTGT
>CAXMQO010000116.1:0-25345 GCA_964195515.1 uncultured Saprospiraceae bacterium
ACCGCAGCCGGCTTCCTCTCGCTCCTCATCACCGACGTCTCGCCGATCCGTCAGCTGGGGTTGTTCGCAGCGATCGGTATTGGGTTTGCCGGGCTTGTGTCGTTTTTCTCACTCCCTGCTCTGATGAGTCACCTAACCGTCAAGGACCGCGCACACAAGGCGCTCCTCGGTCCGAGAGTGACAACCGGGCTGAAGACGCTTGTCCACTCGCGCATCCCCGCGATCGTGCTCACGGGCATGATCGTTGCATTCGCCCTGGTCTTCATCCCGAGGCTCGACGTAGACTCCGACCAGCTGTTCTTCTTCAAAGACGGCGACCCGGTGCGGGAGGCGTTCGAGAAGACCGAAGAGGTCTTCGGAGGTGCAACACCGCTCGCCGGAGAGTTCGTGCTCGACCCGTCGGAAGGCCTCGAGGGCATCGTTCGTATCGCCGCCGTCTCGAGGGAATTCGAAGAACTCGCCGGCGTTCGACGTGTGTTCTCCGTGGCCGACATCACCGCCACGCTCAGCCCCGAGGAGCTAACACGGCTTCCATCGGGTGGGCTGACGTTGCCCCTCGGAAAGATGGTGAGCGCCGACGGATTGCGCTTCATCTTGTTCCCGTCGGATTTCTCCACGGATGATCTTGCGGGTTGGGTCGCCTTCGCCGAAGCAACTCCCGAGATCCGGACCCTCACCGGGATGCCGATTATCTGGGACGACATAGCGCGTCTCGTTCTGAAGGCGCAGGTGACGTCGATCGTAGTTGCGTTCATCCTCGTGGCGCTGATGCTGGCGATCTCCTACCGAAACCTCCGGGACACGGTGATCTCACTCGTCCCGATCGCGTTGACGATCGCCGCGGTGCTTGGTTTTCTCGCAGCGTCGGGCATCAATCTCAACCTGGTTACGGCCGTGATCTCAAGCATCGTGATCGGCGTCGGCATCGACTACGCGATCCACTTCATCGCAGCGATCAACCACGCCCGTCCTGACGGAGACGGCTACGTCCTGCGTGCCATCGACCGGGCCGGCCGGCCGATCGTCGCCAACGCGCTCGGCATCGCGGTCGCCATGAGTGCCCTGTGGCTGTCGCCGCTGAAGATCCACTCGCAGATTTCGATGGTCATGTGGGTCGCAATGACCACCGGTGCGCTCACGGCGCTCCTCGTGATCCCGGCGTTCCTCCCCCGCAGTTCCGTGAGGGAGCCGATCTGAATCGTCGCGAGTGGCTACGTATCTCTCAGAGCGTTCTCGAGATACGCGTGGCCGAATCGGCGGTCGAGCGAATCCTGAGTGCTTCGATCGCTGCGAGGAGCAGGATCGCGATGATGAACAGGGCCGGTGCGACGATGGCGGCGTCCCATCGTCCGACGAGCAACCCTATTCCCCCTGCCACCAGCGCTACGCCGACATTCGCCGCTGCGATCTCGTAGCCAACGGCCCATGGCGTGTAGGCGGCTCCGAAGCGACGGGCGGTGAGGATCATCTCGAGTGGGAACACGGAGCCGTGAGCGATTCCGGAACCGACGAGGGCAACGATGCCGATCCACGGCGTCGGAGCGAACCACAGGACGAAAAGGCTGATGACCGTGGCAACTCCCGATGCGGTGAGAACTCGATCCGGATCGATTCGATCTCCGAGAATGCCGAGACTGAGCCGCGAGACCGTCATCCCTCCCCAGTATGCGGCGACGGCAATCCCCGCCACTGCGGTGCCGATCCCCCGGCCTTCGGTGAGAAGGATGAAAGCCCATGCCCCGGTGCCCGCAGCAACCCCTGCGTACAAGAAGAAGACCGTCATCGAGAGCGCGACCACCATGCGCTTCCCTTCCGCCGACGGACGCGGCTCGGAACGGCGTCCGACCCGATCGAGAGCACCCACCGTCGCCACGAACGCAACAGCAAGCAGCAGATCAGCGACAGCGAGCGTGCCGAAAGCGATCCTCCACGATGCCCCCACAGTGAGGAGGGCCGTCAGGAATAGTGGGCCGATCGCCGAACCGATGCCGTACCCCGTGTGGATGACGCCCATCGATCGGGCGCCCCGGTGAACGGCGACATAGGCGTTCACACCGGAGTCGAGCAGGCCACCTGCGACACCGAGCAAGAGCGTCGCAGCCAGGAACATCATCCAGGTCGAGGTGAGAGCGAGAGCCGCGAGGCTTCCAGCGGCGGCAAACGCCGCTACTACGAGGAGCGGTCCGGTCGTGAATCGCCGGGTGAGGTCACCGCTTGCCAGGGTCGAGATCGTGTAGCCCGCTCCGTAGGCGAACGTGACAAGCCCCAACTCGCCGAGTGTGCGGCCGAGATCATCCACTGCCGACGGCCACGCCACGCCCATCGCCGCGATCGGCATGCCGAGCAAGAAGAAGCTCGTCGCCATGACGGCGAAGAGTCGGTTCCTGGTGTTCACAATCTCACACTAGAAATGCCAGGAGCCGGAGCGCCACCGGATCAGGAAGGCGGAACAACCTGAGGCGAGGGGTCAACCTCCCAGGTGCCGTACTGCGCGACGACGGTCACATCGGCGTTCACGATCGAATCGAGGAGCCACTGGTCGACGGCATCGAACAACGCCCGATCTCCCATGATCGACAGCACTTCTTCTGCGGTGGCTTCGGTCCGATCCTCGACGAGAATCACGTGGAACCCGAACTCACTCTCAACCGGCTCCGTCACTTCGCCGATAGGAGCCGCCATCGTGGCCTCGGCGAATTCCGGCACGTAGCTTGCAGGGCTCGTGCACCCCAGAGAGCCGCCACTGGCGCCGCTCCCGGTGTCGATTGAAACCTCGGCGGCTACGACGGTGAAGTCCTCGCCTGCGTCAAGGCGTGTCACCACTGCCTGGGCCTCTTCTTCGGTCCCCACAAGGATGTGCGATGCACACACCTGCGTGTATTCGAGGGGATTGGCGTCGATTTCCGCCTGCGCGTCCTCGATCGTCGGCATTACGACGCTGCCGATCAGAGCATCGGACACGGCATCTTCTATGAGGAGCTGCGTTGCGTATTGATCGAGCCCCTCCTCTGAGACGTTCTGCTCGGAGAGGAACGTGTCGAGATCGCCCTCGTAGCCGGTCTCCAACAGAATCGAATCGACCTCTGCGCTGATCTCTTCTTCCATCGCCGCGAAACCGAGTTCGTCCTCGGCACGTTGTTCGATCGCCTTCCACTGGATCAGCGTGCTCAGGTAGCCAGCGAATTGTTCGTCGGTGAACTCGCCGTCGCTCTCGTAGAACAGCCCATTGACGTTGTCGACGGTGACGTCGGTCCCCTCGACGGTCGCGGCGGTCGATGACGACCCGCTACAGGCGGCGAGAACCAGGCCAAGGGCGGCGATCAGCAGGAGCAGGCGTTTCATTGGATTCCTTCGCAGAAGACGATGGGGGGAGGCTAGGGAGAGAACGATCACACCGTCGCCGACGCACATGAGAATCGTCTCAGAATCCGATGTGCCTGCTGCCCTCTGCCGAAAGCCGCCCGTCCAACCCTTGACGGGGATTCGACCGGTTGGCGAGTTGATGACGAGGTGACGTCGTGAAGGATCCACGCGAATCCACACAACAACGTCGAC
Organism: uncultured Saprospiraceae bacterium; assembly: GCA_964195515.1. Classification (GTDB taxonomy): domain Bacteria; phylum Actinomycetota; class Acidimicrobiia; order Spongiisociales; family UBA5794; genus JAHEEL01. The sequence continues at coordinate 3,556 of CAXMQO010000116.1, forward strand.
CCGATCGAGATGCGAGACTGCGGGTACGGAAGGTCGGACGACTCAGACCTACCGCCCACAGCGGGCCGGCAAGACCCAAACGCAGTGCCACCACCACCGACCGAGTTCGGATCTCGTGGGCAGTAGTCACGGAATGCGGTGTCGAGAGCCGCTCTCTCGGACTCATTTGGCCGTCTCCAATTGAAGTCCTACTGTCAGGGTCGCACCAGAGATTCAATAGGAGTGGGGTATGGGATCTGTGATTCGTCGTTCGACCGTCATCGTCTTCGTCATGGCCTTGATGGTCGCCGCGTGCGGCGGCGCGTCGGACGAGACCACAACCACAACCCCTTCTGCAAGCACGACAACCACGACTGTCGCCGCGAGCACGACCACTGTGACCGAGGAGTCCGGTGTCGTGTCCGGGCTGAAGGGCCTCCGGGGAGCGGTCGTGCGTATCACCGCCGAGGGTGGATTCGTCGATCCCGAAGAGGGTCAGGCGAGCGGCGGTTGGAGTGGGTCTGGGTTCATCATCGATCCGAGTGGCATCGCGGTGACGAACAACCATGTCGTAACCGGCGCAGCGTTCCTCCAGGTGTACGTCGACGGCGAGGACGGGCCGAGGAACGCCAAGATCCTTGGCGTGTCGGAGTGCTCCGATCTCGCAGTGATCGACATTGACGGTGCCGGATTCCCATACCTCGAGTGGGACGAGGGTGACATCGAGACCGGCACCAAGGTCTACGCAGCCGGTTTTCCTCTGGGCGACCCCGAATACACACTGACGGAAGGCATTGTCTCGAAGGAGAAGGCAGACGGCGAGACCTCCTGGGCCTCGGTCGACTCTGTCATCGAACACACCGCCCAGGTACTTCCCGGCAACTCGGGTGGTCCGCTCGTCACCGAGAATGGCCTGGTGCTCGGCGTCAACTACTCGGCATTCAACGACTTCGACATTCAGAAAGCCATCAGTCGTGACGAGGTAGCGAAGATTCTCGATTCTCTCATTGCAGGGAACGACGTCAATTCGATCGGCGTGAACGGAACGGCATTCGTCGGCGAAAGCCTCTCTGGAATCTGGGTCTCGGCTGTCGAATCGGGTTCGCCCGCAGCCAACCTCGGAATCAAGGGCGGTGACATCATCACCCAGATGGAGGGCATCGACCTCGCCACCGATGGCACCATGTCTGACTACTGCGACATCCTCCGTAGCCACGACGCCGGAGATCCGCTCGCCGTCAAGATCCTCCGCTTCGACACCGAGGAAGTGCTCGAAGGCACACTGAATGGTGATGAGGAGTTGACGCTGGCGTTCTCATTCGCCGAAGAGTTCGGAGACGAGGTCGGCGACGGGTCGACGGCCACCTACGAGTACATGGAAGTGCGTGACGACGATGACATTCTCGTCATGCAGGTGCCTACGACGTGGACGGACATCAACGGCGGCGCATGGGAGGTCGACGGCGAGATCGTTGGCAACCAGATCGTCGCAGCAACGAGTCTCTCCGGCTACTACGACAATTGGTACACATCCGGTGCCTTCTTCGGTGCCTCCCAGGTACTTCTCGATGAGACAGAACCCGGCGACCTCCTCGACGCCTGGGAGTTCTCCGACGCCTGCACGTACGACGATCGGTTTGACTACGAGGATCCGGTCTACACCGGTGCCTACGACGTGTGGTTCGAGTGTGGTGATACCGATACGGCATTCGTCGTTCTCGAGGCGTACCCACCCGAAGGGGACTTCGTCGTGCTCGTCCAGGTTCAGGTCGTCACCGACGCCGATCTCGATGCGCTCGACATGATTCTCGCCACGTTCGACGTCGTGTCCGGCTGATCTGAGGCCATTTACCGATCCGCACCTCGAAGGCTCTACGCTCCCGTCGTCGAGCTTGGGAGGTTTCGGTGGACGGACCCAAGATGATTGCGGGCGCGATCGCCGGGATCGTGCTTACTTCATTCGGCCTCATCTGGCTCATCCCTGACCAATCCCCGGCGGTTGGAGCGAGTGGAGAATCCGCTGCGTCGGTCCCGGATCCGACGACGCCCACAACTCTGGCGTGGATCGCCGCAGGGGAAGTGCAGTTCGAGTCGACGGTCCTCATCCCGATTGATATCTTCACCGATGACGGAGCAGTCGTGCTCGACTACGACCTCACAACGCTTGCGCCCAGCGGAGGGATCCAGGTGTCGGTCGACGGTGGACCCCTCGTTGATGCTCTCCCGGAGCGCTGGGCACTGAACACGGTGTCGGGTGGCGCGACGGTTGACACAACGGACCCCTCGGCATCATCGGTGAGGTTCGATGTTCGCCCTGGGCTACAGACTGAACACATTGCAGACATTCGGCTCATTGGGTGGCGAGTCGCCGTCCCGACACAAGAGAGGGTCACGCTCAACCTCACCACCGGCGAGTCCGCGGATTTCGCGGGCGGCACCGGTGTCACGGTGGCGACGATCCTGGACCAGTCGAATTCAACGATCGTACAAACTGACGTCGACCTGCCCCACGACCGCTGGAGCCGCATCGAGATCGATGCCGTCGACCCCGGCTGGAGGAAGTCGGGTCGTCTCGAAGGGGGCCTTCAGTTCATCTGGGACGGCACGGATGCCCCATCCGTCCTCGTTCTCGAGCAGTCTTCACCGACATGGGTACCGGTCGAAGGGGATCTGGTTGTCTTCCGGGGAGGCGACCGATGAACGGCCCGGACTTCGAGACACTGCTCCGCTCACCCCTCGACGATGAGTTCGAACCGAACGGGTGGGGATCTGTATTGCTCGGACTTGTCGGCGGCGGTGTCGCCATCGTCGGTCTCTCGTTCGTCCTCGGGCTCTGGTCGACGCCCGGGGAGACTCCCCCAACGGCTCTCGTTGCCGACACTCCGGCATCAGCGACGGACGCACCGATTGAAGCGGCGAACTCCTATCCCGATGGGTTCTCTGATGTCGGCGGTTCGGTCGCGATGAAGCCGGTCGCCGTTCTCACGCGAGACGCCGGATTCATCGTGTCCTTCGCCACCACCTCGGGCCGTGAGACCGACCCTGAGACGACGCCGAATCTGCTGGGCGGTCGGTGGCAACTCGAGAATGCCAATGGCTCCGTCACCGGCACCACCCGCCTGGTGTACGACCGGATGCACACAGGGGTGATCGGCGCCGAGTTCCCCGTATCTCCGGACGAAGGAGATGTTATTCGCATGACAGAACGGTGGGATCCGGATGAGCGGACGACATCGTTGGAAATCCCATTCACCGGCACGCCATTCTCGACAACGGGAACCGCCGAAGTCGATCTCGGAGAAGGTATCACGCTTCGGTTGGACCGGCTCGATCTCGGACGGCACCTCGGTCGGGTCGTGTGGACGCTGTCCGGGTCGGACGATCCGAAGGGCGTCGTCGAGTTTGAGGTCGAGTTGATCGACCAGGAGGGAGAGACCATCGGCGGCTACCGCTCGAGCCCATCTCCCCGAGATCCGACGCCTGCCGCAGGGGTGACGGATCTCTTCTGGGACCAAGGATTCAACGTGCATCCCGACGAAGGCAACGTCGTTCGCATCACGGCGACGGCACAACTGGTCTCCCCGGAGTCGGTAGACATCGTCTACGCCGTGGACTCGCTCCCCACGGAGTAACCACTCCGTTTCCTAGTCACATCGTGCTATCCGGCAAACCATCCTCTCCGAATGGTCGGTTTGAGCCGATATCAAAAGGGAGGCCGCCGTCTCAGCGGTGGTCCGTGAATAGAGGAATGACCGAGATGCGGATGCGACAGCAACTGATCGTTGTCGTCGCCGTGGTGTTCGCCACGGTGGCTGTCGGCATGAACGTGTATGCATCAACGCGCGCCGACCAGCGTTCACAGGAGCTAGCCCGGGAGATGCCAGTTGCCTCGGTGCTCTCTCGCGGTGTCTTCGATACTCCTCGGCCCGCAGATCCGTCGGACGATTCAACCCCTCCCAACCATTCCAACGCTCCTGACGATCCGTGTGCACAATCGGACCCGTGTCGGGGTCACTCAATCGATGCCCCCGATCCGGACTTTCCGAACCATGGTCGCGAGGTCTCGTTCGCAGTGCACCTCGGATATCTCGACGGCGTAGACGGGCCCCTGGGCGCTCTCGTGCGTGTGCGCGACGTGGCGCGACCCGATATCGGCGCCGACGGTCCTCCACGATCTGATCGAGCCGAGGAACGCAGCAGCAACGACGACAAGACTCCACCCGGATTGACGAAAGACGATCCAGCCGACGACGACTCAGCCGAGGACGACTCAGCCGACGACAGGAACAAGGACAAGGACGAGGACGAGGACAAGGACAAGGACAAGGACGAGGATCACTGAGGCTCCCGCCGCCGGTGCCCGAACCGCCGTTGGAGCCTCCTTCGTCAGTCGCAGACTCTCTCACCCAGGCCGATCCGGTGACTCCGCCTCTCCGTCATAATGGCCGAAGTCGGCCAACCAGACGGGAGCTTCGATGTACCGGGCACAAGACGACCGCTACGAACACTTGCCTTATGCACGGTGCGGAAGGAGCGGCCTCGACCTTCCGAAGATCGCTCTGGGTCTCTGGCAGAACTTCGGAAGCAGAGCCCCGCTGGAGTCGGCACGAGAGATGCTGCTGAATTCGTTTGATCGCGGGATCACTCACTTCGATCTCGCAAACAACTACGGGCCCGAGTACGGAACGGCGGAGGAGACGTTCGGCCGGATCATGGCCACCGACCTCGCCCCCTACCGCGACGAACTGATCCTCTCAACGAAAGCCGGCTACGACATGTGGCCCGGTCCATATGGGCAGGGCGGCGGTGGGCGCAAGTACATGCTGGCAAGCCTCGACCAGAGTCTCGCCCGAATGGGGGTCGACTACGTCGATATCTTCTACTCACACCGCTTTGACCCCACCACCCCGCTCCAAGAGACCATGGGAGCACTCACCACTGCGGTCCAGCAGGGCAAGGCCCTCTACGTCGGCATCTCGTCATACGGCGCGGCCAAGACCAGTGAAGCAGCGGCGATCCTCCGTGACACAGGCACGCCGTGCCTCATCCATCAGCCGTCCTACTCGATGCTCAACCGATGGATCGAAGACGAACTTCTCGATGTCGTCGACGATGAAGGCATCGGTGTCATCGCGTTCTCGCCGCTGGCGCAGGGCATGCTGACCGGCAGGTACCTCGATGACGTTCCGCCGGATTCACGAGCCGCAGAGGACGATTCTCTCAGCAAGGGCTTCCTCAGCGAAGGGAACCTGGCCAGGCTCCGGGCCCTGAACGAGATCGCCACCGGGAGAGGCCAGACGCTGGCACAGATGGCAATCGCGTGGGTACTGCGCGACCCGCGGGTGACGACGGCGCTCATCGGAGCGAGCCGCTGGTCCCAGATCGAGGACAGCCTCGGCGCCCTCGACAACCTGCAATTCGTGGCCGATGAACTCACAGAGGTCGACCGCTACGCAGTCGACAGCGGAATCGATCTCTGGGTGACTTCGAGCAGCGAAGGTTAGGTTGACGCGGATTGCGAGACGGTTTCCCTTCGTCCCTTGGTTGAACGAAGGGGAGACGGAAGGTGGCGAACGATCTGTCGCCCGATCGACTGAGCCCCTATGGCTGCTTGGACGCCCCGGGGTTCTGCGGTGCGGTCGTTGTCGGTGATGCTCCACTCGACTCGGCCATCGCTCCAGCCCCTTCCCCGGCCCCCTGGTCGGTCTGACCCTGACCAAGAGTTGTACCGGTTGTGCCAGCTCCCTCTTGATTCTGCTGCGTGGATCCGCGTGACCCGGAGGGGACGGTCGTCCCGGATCCTTCCCCGGGACCGGTCCTTCCGGAGTCCGTGCCCGATTCTTGCCGACCGTCACCAGATCCGTCTCCGTCGGCAATCTGCCGTTCTTCGTCGAGCTGTTGCAGGCGCTCTCTGGCCCCTTCGAGCCGCATTCTCAGGTCGTCGGATTCGGCGAATTGCACCGTGGCGGATTCCGCACGTTCCACCGCGCGTGCGACCACATGGCTCGGTGCCCGGAGGAAGACAAGTCGCTCGACCTCCTGCACACGGTGAGTTGCCTCAATGTCTTGATCGACGTACGAACGTACCCGCTCGGTGATCTCCTTCACCGGATAGAGGAAGTCCCCCGGCACGGCGTTCTCAGCTGCAATGGCCATCCCCGCGGGAGCCACGATGAAGATGGCTGCGACCGCCGCTGCGACGCGGCGACGCAGACCGAACCCTACGGGGACCGGAGCGGGTGGGGCCGTCCGAATCGCTACGCCCACTTCCGCTAGGTGCCGTTCCCTCGTCTCGGGATCGACTTCCATGGTGTATGCCGATGACAGGCGGTCCATGGGATCACGTGCGTCCATCATCCACCGTCCTCGGTCGTCCGGTCAAGAAGCGTGCGGAGGTGCTGCTCGGCCCGGCGGCTCACTGCATACACAGCAACCCTGTTCCCCCCGACGACATCGGCAATCTCATTGCCGTCCATGCCGACGACGTGCCTGAGCACGAGCACTGTGCGCTGATGTGGTGTCAACTGAGCCATCGCAGCAGAGAGGTCAGGGTCGGCGTCGAAACCCGGTGGGAGGTCCGGTTCGACGCCGACCTCTGGAACATCTGCGGACAGGTACTCGGGACGGCGCGCCCGGCGCCGCAGTTCGTCGAGGCAGGTGAAGCGAACGCTCCGAAAGAGCCACGCCCGCAGGGAGCGGCCGTCGCCCTTGATCGTCGAAGCGGACTGGACGAGTTCGAGGAACGCTTGCTGCACCGCGTCCTCGGCGAATCGGGCATCGTGAACCATCCCGTTGGCGAATGACGCCAAAGGATCGGACGTATGCCGGTACGCCGTGGCGAATGCGGTCTCACTCCTGGTTCGTATGCCGTTCATGATTTCGTCCAGTTCCGGGTATTCGCTCACATGCCTCTGTATCGCCTCTCTAGAGGGCCACGAACCTGAGGAAGTTCTGCAACATGAAGTTCAGTGCCAAACGGTACCGGCCTACAAACTCTTCGCCTTCGGCTCCGAACATCAAGGCGACCCGGTTTGTGAGTTCGGAGCGTTCACGAATCTCTTCCTGGACCGCTTCTTCGGCCTGGCAGTCCTCGCTCAGGCACTCAACGTTCTCGTACTGGTGCCGGTTCTGGTTCTGGACCTGGTTCTGGACCTGGTTCTGGTTCGGCACCTCTTCTTTGGTTTGCGGCTGTTCCTCGTCCGGTGCGTTCGTCTGAGCCTGGTCACGATCGTGGTTGCCGCAGTCAGACACCGCGTCGACTACCCGGCAGTCGCGGTCCTGATCGCCTTCTCCGACACCTAGACCCGGTGCTGCGATCGCCGCCGTCACCGCGAACAACGAGAACACCAGGACCAGGGCCGTGAGCAACGTCATCCTCTTCATATGGATCTCCTTTCGAATGAGCTTCCGATGATGGAGACGCCGGACGGCCGGCAGATTCGACGGGGATCGTCGAATACCTTCGAAGGTTCGGCCGGATTTCGTGACTCTGGGGGTTGTCGCCGCGTCACTCGTCGACTACTCTGAGTGGTCAGACCATCTCGAAGGAGTCATTGATGAAACGATTGATTCTGCTCGTAGCACTTGTCGTGACGATGGCCGTACTCGCCCCCGCCGCGTTCGCCGACGACCTCGAAGGTGCCGACATCGAGATGGAAGAGAAGGACCTGTCGGCCGCGCAGGAGCGGAAAGCGCAGATGATCGCCGACTACTTCACCGACGTCCGCGGCGTTGACATCACGAAAGGCGACGTCTCTGCTCTTCGTGCCGGCGGTGATGACGGACACACGATCGGGTGGGGTGTCCTCTACAAGCTGATGCTCTACGCCGGGCCTGACGGTTTCGACCCGGCGACCGAAGGTGGATGGGCGATAGGACAACTCCGGAAGAGTTACCTGGCGGACATTGTGGATGGATCCGACGACTCGGTGAAGAACCTCGGACAGCTTCAGAAGGCGTCGAAGGACAAGCCTCAGAAACCCGAGAAGGTCATGCCGGACAAGGCACGGAAGGACAAGAACAACGGCTAGCGGAACGGCGCCGATACAGGACACCTCAGTCTGAACCACGATCTCCCCTACGCCGTTGGGGGAGCGACTTCGTGGACCATCGACTGGAATCTCACCCGTTCGCCATTTCGTACGCTGACTGGCAGGGCCTCGTATCGTCCTCGGTGGCGAGCTGCTCGAGCCAGGTGTCGTCCCCGCAACCGAACTCGTCGCCGACCGCATTGAGCGCCGTGAGTTCCTCTTCCATCAGATTCCCGGCGGTGAGATCGTCGGAGCGCACATCGGTGGCGATGACGGCGTTGTCGGGCATGGAATGGCAAACCGTGTCCACCCCGAGGTCATCGGCGGCGGCCCAGATCGCGTCGCGGAAGGTGAAATCACCCGGATCAGAACCCCACGCCTGCGCGGCGGCCGTGAGTTGGATTGCAGCAGAATCGCTTCTGCACAGGACGGCCGCCAGCGCCACGGTGAGTATTCGCATGGTGCACGTCGTACCGGTTTCGACGACCGGTCAGGCGATGAGAGATCACCGCACGGCCCCGGTCACTATCTCAGGTAAGACGTGGATCCAGATCTCAGCTCGGCCCGCGACGATCTCCGGAGTCTGCCAACGGAGGATGTTACGCGCCAGAAACCGATCATTCCGGTCCGGGCCACGTTCCGGGATACGAACGGACTTTCGGCCGTTTCTCGAACGTGGTTGATCTGACAGACTCAGTCCCATGTCCGTAGCGATCCGCCCGTACGAACACGCTGCCGACTACAACCGTGTCGACCAATTCCTCATCGACGTGTACGAACCGGGCGACGTGTTTGCGAATTGGCTGCAGCCGCGGTGGGAGTACATGCACTTCCAGTCGCCGACCAACGATCAACCCCTCGAGCGTATGGGCATCGTCGAAGATTGCGGCGAGATCGTTGGTGTCGTGCACTTCGAGGAGAAGCCGACCTTCTCCTACTTCCAGACCAAGTCCGGCTGCGACCACATCAAACCGGCAATGTTCGCCTATGCCCTTGAGCGACTGGGTGGCCGTTCCGCCACCTTCCAACGGGACATCCACGGGCTATTCATCGACGAGTTCGATACGACGCTCCGCGACCTCGCCACAGCGAACGGCTTCGAGATCCATCCCGAGTTCGCCGAAGTCCACTCCCGGTACGTCCTTGATCAGCCCGTACCCCATGCCCAGATGCCCGAAGGCTTCAATCTCCAGAGCCTCGCCGATGAGAACGACATCGAGAAGACCAATGCCGTGCTCTGGCGCGGCTTCAACCACGAAGGGGCCCCGCCGGCTTCTGAGATCCCGGGTCGTCGCCACTCGCAGTCGGCGCCCAGCTTCCGCAAGGATCTGACGATCGTTGCCGTCGCACCGAACGGAGACTACGCGTCGTACGCCGGCATGTGGTTCGTCCCGGAGAACCGCGTCGCTTACGTCGAGCCGGTTGCCACCGACCCTGATTATCGCCGCATGGGCCTTGGACGGGCCGTCGTTCTCGAGACCGTTCGACGCGCGACAGAGCTCGGCGCCGACGTGGCCTGGGTCGGGTCCGGCCAGCAGTTCTATCTCGACATCGGCTTCACGCCCATGTTCAGGACCGATCTCTGGGTGCGCGACATCGAACGGTGATACCGGAACCGCCACTCAGGCAGCACACCGCAGGTCCCGTGCCGCCCCATGTGGCGCAAGACCAAGCGCCCGGCGGTTCGTGCGGGGGTCGCTTCACACCTATCCTGCCAGCTTCATGAGAATCGTGATCGTTGGAGCCGGAGCCGTCGGCTCATACCTTGCCGAACGGCTCTCGTCGGAAGGCCAGGACATTGTCCTTGTCGAGTCGGACCCCGGTCGTGCCGCCGAGGTCCAGTCAGAGATCGACTGCATGGTCGTCACCGGCAATGGTGCGTCGGCATCGACCCTCAGAAGAGCGGGTCTGGGCGACGCCGACCTCCTCATCGCGGTCAGTTCGTCCGACGCAATCAACGTGCTCGCCTGCAACGCCGCGACCACGCTCGGGATACCACGTAAGGTCGCACGCATCGAGGACGCCGAGCTCAAAGCGGAGGTCGAGGAACTCGGTGTCGACCTCATCATCGATCCCGGTGAAGCCGCCGCCAGGGAGCTCCTTACCCTCGTCAAGCGCGGCGCTATCTCCGAACTCATCGAATTTGCGGACGGTCAACTCATCCTGATGGGCGCGTACGTACACCGCACGGCGGCGTTCGTTGGGACCACGTTGGCGGAGCTGCGGAAGGCCGTCGACGGTTGGAACTGGCTCGTCGTCGCGGTGATCCGACATGGAGAGACGATGATCGCCCGCGGCTCGACGATGCTCGAACCCCACGATCACGTCCTGCTGATGGCCCGCGCCAACAAGACCGCTGAGGCCTACCGACTGCTCGGAATCACGGACAAGGCCGCCGAGAAAGTGATCGTGCTCGGTGGGACCCGGCTCGCTCGGGTCACCGCGGCCCTCCTCGCCGACAACGGCATCGTCACGACGCTGATTGAAGCGGATCGAGATCGTTGCCAAGAGATCGCCGAGCAATTCCCCAGAGTCATCACCGTGTGTGGCAACCCGACCGATCCCAAGGTTCTTCTCGCCGAGGGCGTGGCCGCTGCCGATTCCGTTCTGGCTCTTACCGGATGGGATGGAGACAATCTCCTCGGTTCGTTGCTCGCCAAGGAGCTCGGCGCAGGTGAAGCGATCGCTCGGTTCACCAACACTGATCTCGTCGGGATACTCGGAGGGGCGGGCCTCGATGCCACCGTGAGTTCGCGCCTGTCCGCGGCGAACGAGATTCTCCGCTTCGTGCGACGCGGCGTCATCTACTCGGTCACGACGTTCGCCGGCTCGGACGCCGAAGCCATCGAGCTTGAAGTCGGCCCGAACAGTCCAGCGATCGGCAAGTCGCTCAACGATCTCCATCCTCCAGCATCACTGATCATCGGCGGCATCCAGCGGGGCGAAGAAGCGTTCGTACCGCGCGGCAGCACCGTGATCGAACAGGGTGACCACTTGATCGTCATCGCTCGTCCGGAGGCCATCGCCGCCGCCGAGAGCCTCTCGGGCTGACCGGCGATGTCCTGGCGGAACCTCCTCCATATTGCCGGAGCCGTCGTCGGATCTATCGGCGTCTCAATGCTTGCAGCGGCCCTCGTGTCCGTCATTTACCGGGAGTGGTCGACCGCGGGTTGGATCGTCGCAGCGGCCTTCGTCACCGGCTTCATCGGCTTCGCATTGTGGAAGTCATTCGATCGACCGGGCGAATTGAGCACTCGTGAAGGTTTCGCTGCCGTTGCCCTCGCATGGATCGCGATCGGGCTGCTCGGCTCCCTCCCATATCTCTTCACCGGGTCGATCACCAACGTGACCGACGCCGTGTTCGAGACAATTTCCGGGTTCACCACCACCGGGTCCTCGGTCGTACCCGACCCGGCGGCCCTCCCCCACGGGATCTTGTTCTGGCGCTCGTTCACCCAGTGGATCGGCGGCATGGGGATCATCGTCCTGTCGATCGCAATCCTCCCCCTCCTCGGGATGGGCGCCGTCCAGTTGGCACGCGCCGAGTCCCCCGGTCCGACGCCCGACCGACTGACCCCCCGATTCAAAGACACGGCCAAGCGACTCTGGATCGTGTATTTTGCGTTGACGGGGGCGCAGGTGCTGCTCCTCTGGCTCGGAGACATGAATCTCTTCGAGGCTGTCAATCATGCGTTTACGACCCTCTCAACAGGGGGCTACAGCACCAATGCCGGCTCGCTCGGCGCCTTTTCCATCTACTCGCAGTGGGTTGTGATCGTCTTCATGATCCTCGCCGGGGCGTCGTTCGCGGTCCACTACCGTGCCATCCGGACGCCGGGTGTCTACTGGAAGACCACCGAAGTACGCGTCTACGTCGGCGTGATCGGTGCGTCGGCGGCCGTGATGGCCATCGGCACGTGGGGAGGGCCGATCCACGAGGTCATCAGGGACGCGATCTTCACCGCCGCGTCCCTCATCACAACAACAGGCTACGGCACCGCCGACTTCGGACTGTGGAAGCCCGCGCTCCAGATCATGGTCGTCGGCCTCATGTTCATTGGAGGCATGGCCGGATCGACAGCGGGTTCGGTGAAGATCTTCCGACACGAGATCCTCTACGAAGCCTCGAGGGCCGACGTTCGCCGCTTGATCCATCCACGCGGCGTGTTCGTGACCCGCATCGGCAAAACACCGGTGAAGGACACAGTCGTCGAGGCGGTGCAGACCTTCTTCATGCTCTACATGTTTGCCTTCATGACCGGCACATTCGCCTTTGCAGTCATCATCTCGATCTGGGGCCCCGATCTCGACATCGCTGCAACCGTGTCTGCGGTCGCATCGTCGCTTGGCAATGTCGGTCCGGGACTGAGTACAGTCGGACCGTCGGGGAACTACCTCGAGGTTGCCACCCCCGGGAAGTGGTTGCTCGCCGGACTCATGATCGTTGGACGTCTCGAGATCCTCCCGATCCTGATCCTCTTCAACCGCGAGAGCTGGCGCCGCTAGGACGGTGTCGCTGGGGACCAGAGGAAAGCCGGGGCTTCCTGAGCAGATGATCTGGGCAGGGTTCGGTTCCTGTCACTCTGCGATGCGAAGATGGGTCACATGGGAACAACGGCCACAGACAGAGGACCGGTCTTGATCGGCGGCGGAGAGCTCGGACGGTGCCCGACGCGAATCCATCACGGCCGCTTCAACGATGCCGACCGCTCCACCAGCGCGGTCGTCGAACACAGGATCACCGAGGGTCACCGCTGGGAAGAGACCGTGGTGGCTCGGATCCTCGAGGGGTATCGAGCGTGGGAAACGGTCTCAATCGCCGCAGATCGATTCGACCGAACCGCCCCCGTCGTGATCGGCCCCGAAGCACGTGCGGTCGACCGGGAAGAGATCACCGCTCTGTCGCTTCGAGCTGGTGTACCACTCATCGTTGGTGCACGTATCTCGGCACCTCACCTGCGCTCCGTGGGGGTTCCTGATTTGCTCGTGCGCCTCGACGACGGCTACGCACCGATTGACGTCAAGCACCACAAGGTGATCGGCGAGAGAGGTATCCCGGCCCGGCTGACCTCCATCGACCACCTCCAAGACACCGGTGGAGCGCGGAGAACGTTCCGCTCCGAACGGGCGGGCGATCTCCTGCAGGTCGCCCACTACTGGACACTGCTCGACTCCATGGGGCACGCCAATCCTCGACGGCTGGCGGGCATCATCGGTTCCGAGCCGGCGCTCACCTGCCTCTGGGTCGATCTGGACGACGGTTCACCTCGCCTCATCGGCCGATATCGCACAGCCCTCACCGAGGCGATCGAAGTTGTCGAAGCCGGTCGAGGTCAGCCGGATATCCCCCTCGTGCCACCGGTCTGGCGGGGGGAGTGCCGATCGTGCCCGTGGGCCAAGTTCTGCCGTGCCGAACTCGAGGCTGTCGACCACGTCTCCCTGCTGCCCGCCATCGGTGCGGAAGACACGGAACACTTTCTAGCCGCCGGTGTCACCACGACGGCCCGGGTTGCCGGCCTCATGCCGGGAACGTCCGTGGGAGAAGTCGAGATCTCCGGCGAGGCAATCCTTCAAGCCAGGGCGCGCGGTGACGGGACGCTGCTTCGTCGAGCGGGGGCCGATCTTGCCCTGCCGGATGTCGCCGTCGAGATCGACTTCGACATCGAGACCTACGGTGGGGTGCTCTACCTCGCCGGGCTCCTCATCACCGACCGAGACGGTTCGAGCTTCGAGCCGATCGCCGACTGGACCGGAACCCCGAATGGGGAACGACAGGTCCTCGCCGACCTCTTTGCCTTCTTCGACGACATTGGGGCGTCGAGCAACGCCGTCGTCTACCACTGGACCGGGTACGAGCGGACCATCCTCAATGCCGCCGCCGATCGGCACGGACTGTCATTGCGCTCTGCACCGTCGGTGGACGACTGGTTCGATCGCTACGCCTGCGATCTGTGGGCCTGGACGAAGCAGCGTTTCGTGTCTCCCGATGGTTACTCCCTGAAGGTGATCGCACCGCTGTGTGGTTTCGAGTGGCGCGACGACGATCCCGGTGGCGCCCAGTCCGAACTCTGGTATGCCGAGCTGTTGAAGGGTGACGGAAACCGGCAGTCGCGTCTCCTCGAGTACAACGAGGACGTCGTTGGGGCTCAGCTCGCCATCCGCCGCGGGATTCGCGCCCGTTGGTAGCGCCGACTCGTTCGTCGGCACACCTCCACGTTGATTCCCACTCGACGTCAGGCCCCGGCGCGCTGGCGACGGCGCCGATCGGCTTAGTCCGAGACCCCATCCAGACCACTGCTGCTGCCCGGCTCATGCTCGATGGTCCCCGCACCTGAATCCCACACACTCGGGTCGTCGGAATCCTCAATGACCGTGGCCGCGTTCGCACCGCCACGCCCTCCAACGCCATCCTGGGTGATCCCTGCCGATCCGGACCCGTGATCATCCGCTGCGGCGAACCCGATACTCCCTGCGGTGACCATGATCGCGGCGACGAGGGCCACAACCCAGGCGAAGCCTCGCTTCGGACGTCCCGGACCTCGCACTTGCCCGCCCGCCGCGGCGGGTTTGCCGCTGAGGATGCGCACCGATCGGTACAAGCCTCTCCGATTCAGGAGGGCGTGGCCGACGGTGATCAGGCCAACGGTGATACTCGACCACACGTGCATGCTCATCCAGGTACTTCGGGTGAGGCCGAGAACGTCAATGACTCCTGCCCCTTGACCTCGCGAGACCAGGAAGTAGGGGATCAGCGCCGAAGCGGCAACCCAGATCCACCCGATCACCATGGTCGACGAGATGATCGACCGCAGCTGAAGGCGGGTGCGAGGCCACCGTGCTTTGTGGATTCGTGGGACCGCCATTTGCGTTCACTCCTTGGATGAAATTTCGCGGTCAATCATCACCGTCGAATGTGTCGATCGTGTGAAGCCCCGGTGACAAGACCGTGTCGTGTCCTCGGGAGACAGGTGGCGGGGCCGCGGGTCCAACTCGAGCATTCGTCGTACGTACGTGGAGATCGCTCACGAACACATCAGGCACGTGGGATCTGGTGGGATGAAGATCAGTCTCTCGGATCTGACTCTGTCCGGCATTCGGACCGCACGAGTACGTCATCGGTGAGGCTGAGAACCGGTGCACCCTTTCTGAACTAGCGAACCACCTCCCGAGTCCAGGTGGCCGCCGACGGCGGCCCGGAGTGCCGCACGGATCGTGGGAGAATACGCACTCGCGTTGGAGTGTTGTAGTGACCATGGATTCTGCAGAGGAACAACATCTCGCCTGGTTGGCCCGTTCGTTCGGACGCACCGACTACCTCCCCCTCACGCCGGAGGACCTCGAAGCCCTCTCGGGCGCAGGGAGTTACGTCGAGAAGTACCCGGGGACCCACCTGATCAAGGAGGGTGACGACTCGCTTGCCGCTTTCGTGATCCGCAGCGGAGACGTCGAGTTGTTCAGAAGCCGCAAGAGCGGACGACTCGTGGTCGGGCGCGTCGGTCCGGGAGCCGTCATCGGCGACATCGCAATGCTGCGCACCCAGCCCTACATCTCGAGCGCACGGGCAGTGACGCGGGTGGAAGCCTTCAGGATCGACCGCTCAAAACTCCTCCCGGTCCTCATCGAGCATCCAACGATCGCTATTCGGTGGCTCATCGCCGGTTTAAACCAGCTCGAAGCGACCCAACGGCGTGTGCTCCGGCTGATGCGTGGAACGGTGAAGGAGCAGGTCGCTGAGATGGTCCTCGACGAATCCGACCGTTACGGCGAACTCCACCTGTCACAGGCAAGCCTCGCCGGACTGCTCGGCGCCAGCCGCCAGACCGTCAATGAAGCCCTCTCCGAGCTACGAGACGAGGGGGCGGTCGAGACGGGGTACCGGGTCATCACCCTCGCAGATAGCGAAGCGCTTGCTGCGGCGGCAGGGCGCTGATCGATCAGCGGCTTCGCCACCATCCGAACCCGATCCCACCGACGGCACCTACCGCGGTGAAGGCAAAGGCCTCTACAAGTGGGCTTGGGAACACCTCGAAGGCCGGTCCTTCCATTGCCCCGATGGCGAGCAACAGCAGTGCGGCACCCAGGGCGAGCGCTGTGCTGATCACACCGATTCGCAACACCGAGGCTCGGTCGGCAGACGCTCCCTCGTCCAGCACGAGCAGCATGGGTGGTGCCGCTGCAACGAGGAACGGTGCCAGGTGGAAGGTCGTGGCGGGCCGGAGAACGGCGACCGCCACCCAGAGGACGGCGAGTAGGGCACCCCAGACAACGGCGCGACGAATGTCGGTACGGGCAATGGTTTGCGTGGTCATCTCAGCGTCAACCGTATTCGTGCGCCGGATCATCCCGTCATGGTCGGTTGTTCGACAGTCGGATACGCCCGTGGCCGGTGGGTCCGTGCCCTGAGACTCTTGGAGACCGAGAGCGATGCGAGCCTCCGGGTGAGGTCGGCCGACTTGTTCGGAGACGGGCAGGTGGATTGATCACGCCGGCGTACACTTGTCGGACAAGGAGACGCCATGTGCACCACCGGGGTACTGCGATTCGTTGACGGCAGCTACGCCCTGTTCAAGAACAAGGACTTCGGTCGTCCCGCCTTCGACGATCGGATCGTGCTCGAGCCGTCGGTCTTCGGCGTCGCCGGCCTCGTCACGTGGGCCGGTGACGACGCTTCGCTTGACGAGGTCTCGGGCTTCTCAATCGGAGCGAACGCACACGGATTGTTGTGCTGCGATACAAACGTGCGGACACTCCCCGATCACGCCAACCACGACGATCTCGTCGAGATCGCCCTGCGCGAGGCCTCCGACTTCGTTAGTGCGGTCGAGGCCGTTGCCGATGCGGTCGCCCGGCAGGCGTACCAGTGGGGGAATCTCGTCCTGATCGACAAGGATCTGGCCGGAGCAATCGAGGTCCGCGGTGATCGGATCGAAGTTGTCGTGAACGATGGACCGACGGTCAGAACCAACCACCACATAGCCCTCGGCGCCACTGAGGGTGACCACAACACGGCGACTTCACAGCCCAGATTCGATGCGGCCCGGCGCCGGATCGACGAGGTCGACTCGGTCGGCGATCTCCACAATCTGTTGCGTTCCCACGACGACGGCGCCGACGGAATCTGTGCCCACGGGGTACACCAAACGGTCTACAGCTACGTGATCCATCACGACCGAGATGGGACCGCTCTGTCCGTGACTCAGGGTTCACCGTGCGAGAGCACCTCACCCCTCACGATGCCGGTCCCTCTCGGTGGTGCCTGGTCGCCCGCCGAAGCACGGGCATTCCGTACGGCGTATCCGTCATCGCAGGCGACTTCTGTCTCTTAAGCATCGGATCGCAACGCTCGCTCCCATCGCGTCGGCCGATCGTGGATCTTCGCGACGACGGGCGGGCCCGACGACTCGACGGTCAACGGATCGACGCTATTCGCACGTCCTCGGCAATCGTCTCCATGGCGTCGTCGAAGCGGCCGACCCAGATCTTGCCGTGAGCCGGAGTGCGGATCGAGTCGAGGTGGTGGACAAGGTGATGCCCGAGTTCGTGGGCGAGGGTCCGCAGCGTCGTGGTGGCGCCGATCCGTATCTGCCCGTGCTCGGGGTAGGTACGGCGATAGTGCTTCTCCCAGGCGACGATGCGTTCCGCGCCGTTCGTCTCGACAGCGTGCCACCTCGGCGCCCAACACTGGCCCGTATCGGGTCGACGGCGCCGATTGAAAGCCAGTACGGGCATCGGGACAACGAATCGCTCAGTGACCGAACTGACGAGCGCGGTGGCCTCGTCTCTTTCGACGGCGTATTCGTCACCGAATTCGGTGATGAGGTCATAGTCGCGACTGAAGGCGCGCACCCGGTGCTCGTGGCGAGGTACTCGGTCCGATAATTCGATTGCCTGGAGTCGCTTCATGGAATCCGCCCTAGTTCGTCTGTACTTCTGTGGGCTGGGGGCGCCGCATACGGGGACTGCAACTTCTGGTACGCATCGCCTAGTCGATTGTTGGTTCGGTCGTCAGTGCTGGTGGCATGTCCGGCTCTGGGAGCGCTTTCTCGTCCGCTTCTCCGAGGTCCAGCTCATGGATCCTGGTTCCCCTGCCCTGGACCTTGCCTGCGGAGATTTCGATCTGGTCGATGTCGCGGTGGGCCTGATCGAAGTGTCGCCGCAAGCTGTCGACCCGTTCGGAGAGTCGCCCTACGTCCGTCAGCATGGTGCCGACTTCGGTCTGAATCACCCCGGCCTGCTTGCGCATCTCGACGTCGCGCAGAACCGCCCGCACGGTCGTGAGCGTCGCCATCATCGTCGTCGGTGACACGATGTAGACCCGAGCCTTGTAGCTCGCTTCGATGATCGCCGGGTGATGGGCGTGCAGTTCGGCATAGACCGCCTCGGACGGCAGGAACATCAGCGCGGAGTCGGCGGTCTCGCCGGGGATGATGTATCGCTCCGAAATGTCGCGAACGTGCTTCTTCACGTCTTCCCCGAGCTGTTTGGCAAAGGCCGTCCGGCCGGCGTCGTCCTCGGCGTTGAGCATGTTTCGGTATGCGGTGAGAGGGAACTTCGCATCGACGACCACGGACCCGGGAGGGTTCGGAAGCTTTATCAGGCAGTCGGCTCGCTTCCCGTTCGACAACACACTCTGGAATTCATACGCCGAATTGGGGAGCGCATCCTCGACGATGGCCGCCAGTTGGACTTCCCCGAATGCGCCTCGAGCCTGCTTGTCATCAAGAATGTGCTGAAGACCGACGACCTCCGTGGAGAGCTTCGTGATGTTCTGTTGGGCCTGATCGATCACGGTGAGCCGTTCGGTGAGTTTGGTGACCGACTCGGCGGTCTCCTTCGACGACTTCTGGAGGCTGTCCCCCATGCGGTCCTGCACCTTCTCGAGTCGATCGTTCACGGACTTCGTCAATCGTTCCGACGACTCCTGAACAGCCTTCGCGGTCGCTGCCGCAGAGGCAGCCTGCTGCTCGGTGAGCGAGGTCAACTGTCCGGTCAGTGCCTGCTGAGAGGCGACTAGTTGCTCAATGCGTCGATTGGCTTCACCGTCGTCCTCATCACCGCCGCGTAACACCGCCCAGGCGACGATCGCCGCCCCGATGAGGATGGCCACAGCCAGAACGACCAGTGCGATTTCCACTACGAGCGCCTCTCTCTATCCCGGATTCAACTCTGGCCCTCAGCGTAGGGATGCGCCGTGACACATTCTTGTTCTTCGCCCTGAGAGACCGGGCCGTGACCCTCAGTACCAGATCACCTCACCGAACCCGGGAAGTGGCATCTCGCCCGGAACCGTTCGAGCCTCACCGGCGGCGTAGCGAGCCGCCGTCCACACACCGGCTGCGGCATCGAGGATGTCGTCGGCCGGAACCGCACCGACGGCGTCGGGGAGACGATCCGGGAGCGACAACCCAGCGGCCGACAGCAGCCGACGACGTTCGCTGTGCCCGTTCCAGGTCCGTTTCGAGAACGCGAGTGGGCGACCCGCGAGCGCCCGGAACGTGACCTCGGGGTGGATCTCGATCACGCGCTCGTCCAAGCGAGCGACGGCATCGGTCTCCAGGATGCGGTGGCGCAACGCGTAACTCTGCGCCGTCAATCCGACGCCGTAGCGCTTGCGGGAGAACCGGAGCGCCTCCTTGTAGGTCCCGAACTCGAGCACGTCACGTGGCGGTGTCGGAAACACACTCGACCCGCGCGCACCGATGAAGCGCCGTGCGGCGGCATCTGCGGCTCGGGGCGGGGCGACCGGGAGACCGATCGGAATATCGACGGCGATGACCTCGGCTTCGGCCTCGGCTAAAGCGAGATCGGCCATCGAGCCATAGGCGTCGATTGAGACGATCCAGTCGTCGACGGTGACGACGGCGATCCATCCCTTCTTCCAGACATCCGCCCCGACGACTCGAGCCATGCTCTCCTCCAGACCGGATCGTACCGCGCGATGTCCAGGGGTTCCCAGACGCGCAGTCGATCGTGCCTACGTTCACAACTGTTGTGAACGTACGCACAAACGATCGCGGAGGCGGGAGCTATGCGGGCGCTGCCGGGAGGTGAAACCCGACGCGACCTCCTGGGCCCGGCTCGGCCCAGATCGTCCCGTCGAGGGCTTCGATGAAGCCGTGGGCGATGGCGAGGCCGAGGCCGGATCCTCCCGTCGAGCGGCCCCTCGCCGGGTCGTCCCTGGTGAAGCGATCGAACGCCTCGTCAACAAACCCCGGATCGAACCCCGGCCCCTCGTCGAGCACTCGTACCGTCGCTCCCCCGCCATCGTCCCGCACCTCGACGACGACGGTTGAGCCCGCAGGAGCGAAACGAATCGCGTTGTCGAGGAGATTCCTCAGCACTCTGCTCACCGCCTGAGAACCGCCCGTCGCGATGGTCCGGTGGTCGGCATCGAGTTCGAGGCGCACATCGGCAGCGACGGCGATCGGGGTGAGCACCTCGATCGCCTCGTCGGCGAGTTCGGTCACGTCGATGGGACCAGGCTCGACTTCGATGGATCCCTCTTCGAGTTTCGCCAGCAGGAACAGATCGTCGACGAGCGCACTGAGAACCGAGATGTCCCGGTCCATCGCTCGCAGGTACCGGTCGGGGTCCGGGGCAAGCCCATCCTCAAGCGCTTCGACCGCCGCACGAAGCGAGGCCAACGGCGTCCGGAGATCGTGGCCGATCGCCGCCAGGAACCGACGGCGGGTAGCTTCGTCGGCCCGGCGCTCCGCATCTCGCTGCTCCAATTCGGCGGCCATGCGGTCGAATGTCTCCGCCACGGTCCCGATCTCGTCGGGTCTCGCCACGCCGGTGCGAGCGGACAGGTCCCCGTCCTGCACCCGTCGGGCAGCGGACGCCGTGGCTTCGAGATCACGGGTGAGCGTCCGACCCACCAGCACTGAGAACCCCACGGCGGTCCCACCGGCGAAGACGAGAACGATGAGAAGCAGCCTGAGGTCGTGGGTGGAGAGGAACATCTGCTGGGCGGCGACCACCATCGCGGCCGCAGCGACGAAGAACCCGGCGATGCTCGCGATCAGGACACTGCGACGAATCGAACGAGATCGTTTGACCAGTGCACCCACGATGAGTGTGACGACCGCAGCGAAGGCTGCCACAGCGGCGAAGATCAGCGCCAACTGGAATCGATCCGCCGAAGTTGGCTGCATCAACACCTCGAACGCGATCAGACCGACGACTGCAGCACCGAGGAACCAGAGCGCCGCCTTCATGACTCGAACCGATAGCCGACACCCCACACCGTGGAGATCCACCGGGGCTCGTTCGGATCCCGTTCGATCTTCCGACGGATGCGGCGGATGTGCACAGTTACCGTCGAGGCATCCTGCCAGTCGGTCGACGAGTCCCAAACCTGCTCGAGCAGTTGCCCCCGCGAGAACACCTGCCGGGGCGAGCCTGCGAGAAACGCGAGCAGGTCGAACTCCTTCGCCGTCAGATCGACCAAGTCCCCATCGACCCGAACTTCTCGGCTGCGGCCATCGATCTCGAGGCCGTCACAGGAGATGGTCGCCTCAGGGATGGGCTTCTTAGCGCGGGCCGCCCTTCGCAGAATCGTGCGCACACGAGCGGCAAGCTCGCGCGGGGAGAACGGTTTGACCACGTAGTCGTCCGCACCCAATTCGAGGCCCAGAACCCGGTCCGTCTCCTCAGTGCGTGCGGTGAGCAGGATGACGGGGATGTCGGCGTGCTTCCGGAGTTCGCTCAGGATGCTGAAGCCGTCGATCTCGGGGAGCATCACATCAAGGATGATCAGATCAGGGCGCTCGGAGTCGATG
>CAXMQO010000117.1:0-13379 GCA_964195515.1 uncultured Saprospiraceae bacterium
GTCGAAGCCGACAAGGATCGGCAAGGTGAGTGTGTCGACAGACCCGGAGCGTTCAACCGTCCCGCTCATCGAGGCGCTTCAACAGCTTCGAGTAGGCGGTCCGCACCTCACCCGACGGTTCACGCCCCTGGAGACGCCGCCCGTTGAGCCACCCCGCCCGCCGCTCGAACTTCGCCACCGTGTGTCGGGAGACGTGAAGCTTGTCCGCGACCTTCTTCTGAGTCCAGTTTGCCGTTTCACGGATTCGCCGTCTCTCGTCTGGCGGTGGCAACGGGGCGTCGTACTCTCCGCGACGCTCCCGCTCGAACGTCCTGATCCGGGCCTGCGCTTCCTGGTCGGTGATCGTCTCCGACGCCGACGCACGCCACCCGTGACCCATCAGCTCGTCATCGTGGTCGAGGCGAAGAACACGGCACAAACCACACGGATCGCTGAACAGCCTCGACGATGTCAGCCACTCGACCATCTGGTGAGCGTAGGCGACCGTACCCACGGACTCCGGTAGGGCGGCGTTGCTGCAACCGCTGTGCAACCGAATGGGGGTGGTACCGTGAAGAAAGACAGAGTCGAGAGAGCGCAGCCCTTGGCGTTCATGCACTCTATTCGTGGGCCCGGCAGGACTCGAACCTGCGGCCAAGCGATTATGAGTCGCCTGCTCTAACCAACTGAGCTACGGGCCCGTATCTCTTGCTCTCCCCAATCTTCCTCCCCCTTTGGGAGGCGCCGCCCGCAGGGCGACGGAGGGGGTCGAGCACTGCAGGCTACCGCCCATCTGACGCGTCATGGATTACACGGTCTCATTGCGCTGGTGTGGCCGGTCGCGAGACGCGAGTTGGGCCTAGATCTGGGTACGCCCTGGACCGGCGAAGTTCACTCCCGACAGATCGGCCATCTCACGTTTGAAGGTCGTCAGGTCGGCGGGCGAGAAATCGCTGAGGTTGTGGTGTCCGCAGGCGCGGGCAAGCACGCGCATCAGCGCAACCGATGAGGTGAAGAAGCGGGCGAGTCGATCGGCGGCCTCGTCGACCGGGAGCCTTTCTCGGAGATCGGCGCGCTGGGTCGCAATCCCGACCGGGCAGTTGTTCGTGTGACACGCCCTCATACCGACGCAGCCGATGGCCTGCAGTGCAGCGTTCGAGACGGCGATCCCGTCGGCGCCGAGAGCCAGGGCCTTCACGAAATCGGCGGGTGTTCTCAGGCCACCGGTGACAATGAGCGTGACGGCGTCCGCACCGGCAGCGTCGAGGTGTCTCCTGGCCCGAGCCAGCGCGGGAATCGTCGGCACCGAGATGTTGTCACGGAAGAGGAGCGGTGCCGATCCGGTGCCACCGCCGCGGCCGTCGAGGATCACGTAGTCGACGCCGACTTCGAGCGCGGCATCGAGATCGTCTTCAATGTGCTGCGCCGAGAGTTTGAACCCGATCGGGATCCCACCGGTGCGATCCCGGACCTCGTCGGCGAAGTCGCGAAAGTCGGCCGGTGTCTTCCAATTGGGGAATCGTGCCGGCGAGACCGCCATCTCACCGACTGGAATGTCACGCACGGAAGCAATCTTTGGACTGACCTTCGCGCCCGGGAGATGACCGCCCGTGCCGGTCTTGGCCGCCTGCCCGCCCTTGAAATGGAACGCTTGAGACCGCTCAACGATGCTCCACGAGAATCCGAATCGCGCGGACGCCAGTTCGTAGACGTAGCGACTGCTCTCGGCGTGTTCCTCGGGCAGCGCCCCGCCTTCCCCCGATGCGATCGCCGTCCCCGCACGCTCCGCACCCCTCGCGAGGGCCGTCTTGGCCTCCTGCGAAAGCGCTCCGAACGACATGTCAGACACGAAGATCGGGATGTCGAGGTGGAGTGGCCGCGTTGCAGAAGGCCCAATGGTCAGGCTGGTTCCGACCGGTTCGTCGTCGAGGAGCGGTGCGGTGGCGAGTTGCGCGGTCACGATCTGAAGATCGTCCCACGACGGGAGCTTCGATCGGGGTACACCCATGGCCCCGGATGGTCCGTGGCTACCGGTCCGCTCGAGGCCGTGTCCGGCGAGCTCTCTGATCATCTTGACGTTCGGTTCGTCCGGCGTGCCGACGGGATCCTGATATGGACCCTGGTAAGCGTCTCGGTCGTACGTTTGAGGATTCCTCGCCACCCACGCTGCGATCTCATCCGCATCCACGAAGACGGCACCGTTGTCGATCCAAGCGGTGAATCGCTCGATCCGCTCTGAATTGTTGTACTGAGAGACACCCGACCGGAATCGATAGTCCCACCCGTGCAGTCCGCAGACGAGATTCTCACCGTCGATACAGCCGTCCGAGAGCAGTGCACCGCGATGCACGCATCGCCCGTAGAGGACGGAAACGTCCTCCCCCGTCTCCCAACGCACGACGACGAGGTCAACTCCACCAACCGTCGCATGGATTGGCTGCAGTAGGACCAGGTCGTCGAGGATCGCGATCTGTTGCGGTGTCATAGTCCCTCCGTCGTGTCAGCATACGCCGCGAATCGACGACTCCGAGCAGGCGACCCATCGGCATGCGGAGGAGAGTTCCGCTGTCGCCAATCGGCGGTCATCCTCGCAACAGTTCGGCGTGCTCCAATGTCCCCATGCGGCGATGTGCCCGGACCGATGTCGGTGCGAGAATCTTCGGCCCAGCGCCGGGCAGTGGTCGATCTCAGGAGGAGAGAAGCCGCTCCCCCGGCATCGCCCGTTCCTCCGCCGCTCAAGCAGTCGCCGCGGCATGCTCGATGGTCTGGATGCTCATGAACCGACGAGGTAGGGACTCAGTTGATCGACCATCTCGGCGGGGAATCGGATCGGACGACCCTCGAGGCTCGTCACCGCCGCTCCGAGTTCCTGTTCGACGATTACCTGGCCCCCACGCAGGAGACGCTGTTGCCAGCGAGACGTCACCCGTTTGAACTCGAGCACTTCGGTCTCAACAACGAGTTCATCGTCGGCCTGAGCCGATCGGATGAATCGAGTAGCGATGTCGGTCACAACGATCATCACTCCGTCGTCCATCATCCCCTGGAGCGTGAGGCCGGCCTCACGGAGAAGTTCGATCCTGGCCGCCTCGAAGTACTGAACGTAGACCGCGTGGTTGACATGGCTGTAGGGGTCTAGCTCGTAGAAGCGGACACGAATGGGGAATCGGTGAGTCACGATACCAACCTACCCGAACCGCGGACCCACAGCGCCAAATGGGACGCCGCGAACCTCGCCGGGTACGCGGCGTTGTTCGTTCCGTGGGCCCACAGCGCCGTATACGGGGACACAAACCCTGGGTAGCTGTCCCCGTATGCGCGGACACCGACCCACAGATTGACGAGCACTCCGTTCCGCGGGCCCACAGCGCCGCATACGGGGACACAAACCCTGGGTACGGTTTGTTAGGCGAAGTCGGCCTGGCGCCAGGCTTCGTAGACGACGATTGCCGCAGCGTTCGCGAGATTCAGCGATCGGCCGCCCGGAGCGATCGGGATGCGGAGACGTTCGGTCACGGCCGGATGATCGAGCACCGATTGCGGGAGACCGTCGGATTCGCGCCCGAACAACAGCGCGTCACCGTCCCGGTACTCGATGGCCGTGTAGAGCTTCCCGGCGTACTGGGTGAAGGCGAAGAGACGCGCCGGGTGGACCGTCTCGAGGAACGCGGCGAGATCGTCGTAGACGGCGACGTCTGCGTATTCGCGGTAGTCGAGACCGGCCCGGCGCAGTCGGGCGTCGTCGAGGTCGAATCCGAGCGGCCGAACCAGATGCAACCGGTTACCGGTATTGACGCACAGCCGCATGAGATTCCCGGTATTGGGCGGGATCTCAGGCTGGTGGAGAACAACGTGAAACACGGAGCTAACGCTCCGCAGTCGCTAGTTGGTGGTCGATGCTCGGCACCGGGCGCGGCCCCGATCTCATGTCTCGAAGCTCATAGCCGGCATCTGGCAGCTGGAGACTCACTTCTCTCCTCGTACCGATTTCTCGAGCAGGAGGAGGAACGACAACGCCGGGTCTTTCGATTGGATCGTCTGGGCTGCCGACCAGTGTTCGTTGATCGTACGGTGCATGAATCCGACGAGGTCGCCGTGGAGCATCCACCGGTACTTCGTTCTCGCCTCTGCCGGGGGCCGCGAGCCGAACGCCATGAGCCGCACCCTTGCCCCGTCCGGGTGCTCGGCTTCGCCGTCCTCGAGCAGTTCCTCGATCACCCCGGCGATCCGATCTTCCGGAACAGCGCCGAATCGGCTCAAGGCCGCTCTCAAGACCTTCGGATCTCGAGCAGAGGCATTCAGCTCGGCCTTCCCCTCTTTGACTTCGGCGATGATGAGATCGACCCGATCGGGATCGACATCGAGCGCCGGGTCGACGGACACGACGGGGCCGCCGGGCGAATCGCTCGATCGTCCGGCACCAGGGATGCGCAGGGCGAGCACGTCTACATCCGTCACGGTCCGGTACTCACCGTCGGCCATCAACTCCAGGACCGGGTACTCAGTGACGGTGAAGTACCCGTTCATATAGAGATACGACTGGACGAGCCCAACCGCCGTGTCCATGGCATCTCCGCCGATCGAAACTCAGTACGACTCAGCGGCGTATCGCTGCCTGCGCCCGTACTCGCTCGACGTGTAACCGGCGATGTCGATGAGGAGACCGAGACCGATGATGATCCAGTCGAAGAACACGATGCCGTTCGGAGCGACGGCGACATAGGTGAGCGTCGTCCACGGGAGGAACAGGAAGCCGAGCAGTGGCACGAAGAAGCTGGAGAAGGCAAGCTCCCACCGTGCCGAGTCCATCAGCCACCAGATGAGAATCGCAAGGCGCGGCCCGAACATCATCAATGAGGCAAAGAGACAACACATATCTGTCCTTCCGTAGTTTGGGATCGCGATGCTAGCGGACCCTCTCGCCGATGACCAGATAGGCTGAGGTCGGCCGCACGAGGAGTAGACCGCATGGAGTTCAAGGAAGAGCACGTCGCGTTCCGAAAGGTCATGCGAGACTTCGCCGGCGCGGAGATCGCGCCCTTCGCACGCGAGTGGGACCGTACCAAGATCTTCCCTCTCGATGCCGTCGCCAAGATGGGTGACCTCGGGCTGTTCGGCCTCCCGTTCGACGAGCGTTACGGCGGTTCTGGATCAGACTTCACGACGGTGTGCATTGCCATCGAGGAAATCGCACGAGTGGATCAATCGATGGCCATCACCCTCGAAGCCGCGGTGGGCCTCGGCATCAACCCGATCGCCGAGTTCGGCACCGAGCAGCAGAAGGACCAATGGCTCCCCGACCTCATCGCCGGCCGCACCCTCGCAGCCTTCGGCCTCACCGAGCCGGATGGCGGGTCGGATGCCGGGGCGACGCGGACGAAGGCCGACCTCGACGGCGACGAATGGGTCATCAACGGGTACAAGGCGTTCATCACGAACTCCGGCACCGACATCACTTCACTCGTCACGATTACTGCGAAGACAGGTCCGGATGAGATCTCCACGATCATCGTCCCTGTCGGCACACCGGGATTCGAGGTGGAACCCGCCTACGACAAGATGGGGTGGCGGGCGTCCGACACACATCCGCTCCGCTTCGAAGACTGTCGCGTCCCGGAGGGCAACCTCCTCGGGGACAGAGGCGGCGGCTTCCGTCAGTTCCTCTCAACGCTCGACGACGGGAGAGTCGCCATCGCTGCGCTTGCGACCGGGGTAGTGCAGGCCTGTCTCGATGAGTCGACAGCGTATGCGAAGGAACGCACTTCGTTCGGCAAGCCGATCGGCTCCTATCAGGGGATCGCCTTCAAGATCGCCGACCTCGCCGTGATGGCCGAGGCCGCACATCTGCTCACCTACAAGGCGGCGTCGCTGAAGGACACCGGACAGCCGTACCGGCAGGCCGCGGCGAGGGCGAAACTCTACGCCACCGAGGCGGCCGTCACGGCGACCCGCCAGGCGACTCAGATCTTCGGCGGCGCCGGATTCCTCGACGACACCCTCGTCGCTCGCCACTACCGCGACGCCAAGGTCCTCGAGATCGGCGAAGGCACGAGTGAGATTCAAAGACTGGTGATCGCAAGAGGCCTCGGCCTGCCGGTGAAGTAGTCATCAGCTGCGAACTGCCAGCTACCGGCAGGACTCAGGCTGGAAGCTGGCGGCTGGTAGCTGGAAGCTCACTACCGTTCTCCCCATGCCCAACGCTCTCTTCGCCAAGGACGCCGATCTCTTCCACCCCACGGGGTTGACCAGGAGCTTCTGGTCGGATGAGGCGCAGCACGGCGGGCCGCCGGTGAGTCTCCTCGGGCGTGCCATCGAGAACGTCCCGACGGTGATTCCGATGCAGGTCGTTCGTCTCACCGTCGACCTCTTCCGCGAGGTCCCCGTCAATCTTCCACTCACCATCGAGACCGACGTCGTTCGCGACGGTCGACGCATCCAGGTCGTCGATGCTGTGATTCTTGCTGCCGGCCGGAAGGTCGCCAGGGCATCCGGCCTCAAGATACGCACGACCGATGTCGCCGTCCCGTCGGTGAATGCCCGGTGGGAGCAACCTCCGGGTCCCGATGAAGCCGAAGTGGTCTCGTGGGGTCGATTCGGGTTCGAACACACCGATCGCGAACGATTCCACAGCCATGGGATCGAGATTCGCACGATCGGCGACTCGTTCCTCACACTGGGTGAGGGGTTGTCGTGGTTGCGGCTCACGGTGCCGGTCGTGGAGGGCGAGGAGACGACCCCGTTCGTCCGCACTGCCGCTCTCGCAGACGGCGGCAACGGGAACTCGATGGCGCTCGATGGACGGGAGTGGCTCTATGTGAACCCGGATGTGAACCTTTCACTCCATCGGCTGCCCAAAGGAGAATGGCTGGGAATGCGGTCACTCGCCCATCAGCACCCCTCCGGGATCGGTTGCGCCGACTCCTTGATCTTCGACGAGTCCGGACCGATCGGTCGGGTCGGTCAGTCCCAGATCCTCGAACCGAGAGCCGACTCCCGCACGACGTAGAGAGCGAACGCTGCCGGGTCCGGGTCAAATCCGATCCCCGCTCGATCGCCCGGATGTAGATCACCGGTAGCGGTATCGAGCCCGGCGTCGGTGAGACTCCCGTCGAGATACCAGGTGGCATCGGCAATGTCCGAGAAGACGGCCGCGGGGAGCGTGGCAATCGCAAACGTATGGGCGCGGCCGATCTCGGTCTCGATCAGACCCGATGCCTTGATGCGGAGGCCGGCCGTGAGGGCGATGTCATGGATCGCCCTCGCTGATGTCATCCCCACCCTCGCCGGCTTGACGACGAGCACGTCACACGCCCCCGCCTCGATCGCCCGGATCGCCGCGGTCTCCGAGTCGATGGGTTCGTCGAGTGCGACGGCCGCCACGATCTCGTCCCGGAGATGGGCGTGTGAGGTGAGGTCATCGGCAGGGAACGGCTGCTCGATGTAGTCGACACCGAGACCGTCCATAGCGAGCAGGCTATCCCGGTCCTCCCAGCGGTACGAACCGTTGGCATCGACGCCGATGGGCATGTCGGGAAATGCTGCACGCACATCGCGGACGCGGGCGACATCGCTGCCGGGTCGGATCTTCAGTTTCACTCCCCCGGCGCCGGTTGTCGTGATCCGCACGACCGGATCCTCGTCCAACCCCACGGCGATCGAGGTCTGCATCGGTCGCGACGCTCCGCCGACGGATTCCCAGAGCGGCTTGCCGTTCCGACGCGCCGTGAGATCAGCGGTCGCTTCATCGAGGGCTGCTGCAGCCGTTGGGGACAAGACACTCCCCCGTTCGAGGGTTCGCCACGTGTCGTCTACCGAATCGGGGGTGACTCCCGGATATGGCGCTGCCTCGCCCCAACCCGTGGCTGTTCCGTCGCTGATCGAGACCACCACGACACGGCGCTCCGCAATCCGCCCCGCAGCCGTGGCAAACGGCGTGTGCAGAGGAATCGAGATCTCCCACATTCGGCCCTTCATCGTGCCAGCGTAGGGAATCCGGTCCCCGATAGCCCGACTCACAACGAATCCAAGTCCTCGATCTTCAGGCCAGCCGGCAGCGCAAGCCGGTGCGCGGAAAGCAGCGCTTCGTCGCCGAGAACCTCCCGAGTCGGTCCGTCGGCAACGATCCGACCGGCGTCGATGACCACCGAGCGTTCACAGACTTCGAGCGCGTACAGCAGATCGTGAGTAACGATCAGTTGGGTCACATCCAGATCGTCAAGAATGCCGGTGAGGTCGATACGGCTCGCCGGATCGAGGTTGGATGTCGGTTCGTCGAGGACGAGGATCTCGGGTTGCATTGCCATGACACCTGCAATCGAGACGCGCCGTTTCTGCCCGAACGACAGGTGGCTCGGCGGGCGATCGGCGAGGTCGGTCACCTCCACCGCCGCAAGCGCCTGATCGACCCTCTCTTCGAGGGCACGCCCCGCGAGTCCGAGGTTCGCCGGCCCGAAGGCGACGTCATCTCGCACAGTCGGCATGAATAGCTGATCATCGGGATCCTGGAACACGATCCCGACCCGGCGCCGGATGTCGAGGAGATTCCCATCGGTCACCGGGTAGCCGGAAACGGCGACACTCCCGGTCTGAGGCAGGTGGATACCGTTCATGTGCAGGATCAATGTTGTCTTCCCTGCGCCGTTCGGTCCGAGGAGTGCAACCCTCTCGCCTTGGTGGATGTGGAGATCAACATCGACGAGCGCGGCAGTGCCGTCCGGATAGTGGAACCCGAGGCCGTTGATCTCGATGACCGGTGTGCTCACAACAGCACCCTCGATACCGCCATCACGCCTGCTGCAGATCCGACCAGGAGGAATGCCAGTCCCCACTGCACCACGGGGACGGGCACCGCACCTGCCGATG
This sequence comes from uncultured Saprospiraceae bacterium, assembly GCA_964195515.1. Classification (GTDB taxonomy): domain Bacteria; phylum Actinomycetota; class Acidimicrobiia; order Spongiisociales; family UBA5794; genus JAHEEL01. The sequence continues at coordinate 8,842 of CAXMQO010000117.1, forward strand.
GCATGGTCCCGCGGTAGCCCCTCGACAGCATCGCGAGGTAGATCCGCTCACCCCGTTCATACGTTCGCACAAATACGGCGCCGACCGTCTTGGCGTAGACACCCCAGGTCGCGATCGATCGCCCCCGGTGGCCTCGGGAAGCGAGCGCGATACGCATCCGGGCGAAGTCACCCAAGATGATGTCGACATAACGAACCGCAAATCCGATGATGGAGGTCACGAGCCTCGGCATATGGACCGCATCCAATCCGCTCAACAGATCGGTGACTTCGGTGGTCGCTGCAAGCACGACGGCAACGGTGAAGCCGAGCACCGCCTTCGCAACCACATTCCATAGATCCCACAAACCCTGTTGCGAGAGTGACACGCCGACCACATCGACGCGCTCGCCGGAGCCGATGATCGGGAACAGCAGAGCTACGAGCAGAAACGGGATGAGGACGACGGCTCGCCGGGCGACGAAGAACAGCGGCAGACGGGCCAGGGCGACCAGTCCGACGACGATCGTGGCGTACACGACGAACGCCCACAGAGCCGTCCTGGGCGTGAGAGCGATGGCAAACACGAGCCCGAACGCGGCGACGATCTTCACCTGCGGCGCCGCCAGATGCAGCGGTGACCTCCCGTGCCGGTAGAGAGCGTGAACGTGGCTGCCGCTCACGGCGATGGATCCGGAGAGTCCGTCTTCGGAGCCCGGATCAGCCAGAACAGGCCCAGCCCGACGAGAAGGGCCGCTCCGACACCGACGATGCCGGCGACGCCGGTTGCGACACGGTCGTCGGTGTCAAGGTTCTCTCCGTAGTCCGCGAGGGGCGCTTCGGCGAGGTCATGATCCTCGACCTGGTCGGCGAATCCATGCTGATCTGCCACATACTCGAGGCCGTCCGGCTGACCGGAAGCGAACTGCGACACAACAACGGCGACGAACACAGTGACCGCCAGCCCGACGACGAACCACACGAGGCCCTTCGACTTCACAGGATCAACTCCTCGGTACGCCGACCAGCGAACGTCGGCGATCCGTACACAAGATCCGGCCTCGCCCTCATCACCGCGCCCACGACGAAGAACGTGATAGCTCCTTCCCCGATACCGATCAGAAGATGCGTCGTCGTCATGGCGATCAGGATCGCCCCGAGAGAAAGACTCTCGGCCGTGCCGCCGAGAGCGAATTCGACAACGAACCCGAGTGCGGCGAGCGGGACCGAAATGAATGCCGCGACGGCGGCGACAGCCGGAACTCGATCCGAACGGGAGCCGGTGATCCGGAACAAGACTCGGTACACGGCGTAGCCGCCGACCGCACCGATCAGAGCCATGTTGACGATGTTGAGACCGAGCGCAGTGAGGCCTCCGTCGGCGAACAGCAATCCTTGGATGATCAGGACGATCGCTATGACGAGAAAACCCGTCCACGGGCCTACGAGGACGGCGGCCAGGACCCCTCCGAGCAGATGACCGGACATCCCGGGCAGGACCGGGAAGTTGATCATCTGAGCCGCGAACACGAATGCCGTGACGAGCGCGGCCATTGGAACCAGTCGGTCGGTCAGGTACCGACGGGAGCGAGAAACGGCAACGCCGAAACTCCCGGCCGCTACGACGCCGGCCGCTGCGCTCACACCAGGACCGATAACACCGTCTGGGATGTGCATGGAATCCTCCCTGACACCGGACGTGATCAGGCTACCGCGACGATCGCACGGCCGGACCGCCGGCGTCCGTGGTTCCCGGTATCGTGCGACCGACGAACCTCGCCTCGTAGGGACCAGATGACCACACCACTTCTGCCGCCGACGACCCCGAGCCTCGCCACACTCGAGGAGATCGAACGTCGCGTCTTGTGGTTGTCGGTGCGGATGATCGACTACGCAAACCGCCGGGGCGAGACCGAGATCAAGGTCGGTGGGCACCAGGCATCCTCGGCTTCGATGGTCTCGATCATGACCGCCCTGTGGTTCGGCCACATCGGGGGTGAGGACAAGGTCGCCGTCAAGCCGCACGCCTCCCCTCTCTACCATTCCATCAAGTACCTCACGGGCGAACTCGATCGCTCGTATCTCACCCGCTTGCGGGACTTCGGCGGTCTCCAGTCGTATCCATCAAGGACCAAAGACCCGGACGTTGCCGATTTCTCCACGGGTTCGGTCGGACTCGGCGCCGTTGCACCCCTGTTCTCCGCTGCGGCTCGGCGCTTCGTCGATGCTCACTACGGTCCACGCCCGCCTGCCCGTTTCATCGCAACCGTTGGCGATGCAGAACTCGACGAAGGCAACGTCTGGGAGGCGATCGCCGACCCGGCGCTCCAAGGCCTCGGCAACGTCACGCTGATCGTAGATCTGAACCGGCAGAGCCTGGACCGCGTCATCCCTGGGATCCAATCTCGAAGGCTGACACGCTTCTTCGCCGACGCGGGATGGCACGTTGTCGAGGTGAAATACGGTGCGAAGCTCAAGGCTGCGTTCACCCAGGAGGGCGGCGACGTGCTCAGGCGTCACATCGACGACATGCCGAATGAGGAGTATCAGAGCCTCTTCGCGGTCGAGGGCCCGAAGCTGCGTGCGAGGTTCCTCGAGAACGCCGATCCGGCCGTCGATCGTTTCCTCTCTGGCACGGATGACACCGATCTGGGAGGGCTCATCAGGAACCTCGGAGGCCACGACATCGAGGAGCTCCTCAGGGCGTACCGACGGGCGGACGCCGTCACGGATCGCCCGAGTGTCGTGTTCGCCTACACGGTGAAGGGACGCGGTCTGCCGATCGCCGGCGACCCTATGAACCACTCGGCTCTGCTGTCCGAAGATCAGATTGGCGACCTCCGCACCTCGGTGGGGCTCACCGCAGAGACCGAATGGGATCGATTCGATCCGGAGAGCGATGCCGGGACCGTCTGTGCCGCGGTGGGTGCGAGCATCAACAACGTACCGCCGCCGCCAAGACCGGCAGTGCTGGTACCCGCTGCAAGCGGTGCGGTCCAGAAGACCGTCACCTCTTCGCAGGAGGCATTCGGACGCGTCCTCGTCCAGCTTGGCAAGGACCCGCAATACGCGGCCCGGATGGTCACCGCTTCACCCGATGTAGCGGTCTCGACGAATCTCGGCGGCTGGATCAACGCCCAGGGCGTCTTCTCAGCCACCGAATCGGTCGATTACTACGGAGCCGACCGGCTCCTCAAGTGGAATCCGGGTCCCGAGGGACGACACATCGAACTCGGCATTTCGGAGATGAACCTGTTCCTGTTGCTCGGCCAACTTGGCCTCGCTCACGAACACCATGGCGAGATGCTGCTGCCCATAGGGACCGTCTACGACCCGTTCGTCCTCCGGGGACTCGACGCCCTGATCTACTCGCTCTACAACGACAGTCGGTTCATCATCGTGGGAACCCCGTCGGGAGTAACGCTCGCACCGGAAGGCGGGGCCCACCAATCGTCGATCACGCCGTCGGTCGGACTTGAACTCCCCGGGATCGTCGGCGTCGAACCCGCGTACGCCGGGGCCGTGGACTGGCTTCTCACCGACGCGCTCCGAGACCTTGCCGTGCCAACCGGGTGCAGTCGTTATCTGCGTCTGTCGACACGGCCGATCGACCAGACACCGTTCGCAGATGCGGCCGATCGTCTCGGCGAGGACCAGATCCGGGCATCAGTGCTTGCCGGCGGCTACCGGCTTCGAGAGTCCAGCGATGGTCCACCGCTCATCCTGGCCGCTTCGGGTCCTGTGATGCCCGAGGTCCTTGCTGCCGCCGCACTCCTCGAAGAGGAAGGTGTCGGGGTGACGGTCGTGGATGTCACCAGCCAGGACCGCCTCTTCCACGCCTGGCGAGAGTCACTCAACAAGGCCGCCCGCGGCGCCCGCCTTCCCGAGGGTCCCGGTCACATCGCCAGCTTGATCGAACCGTCCGAACGCAGTGCACCGATCGTCACCGTGCACGACGCCGCTCCGCACTCGCTCGCGTGGCTTGGCTCGGTGTTCGGACAGCGGATGGCCCCCATCGGCGTTGATCGATTCGGCGAGTCGGGAGCAATCTCCGATCTCTACGAAGCGATGGGTTTCCTCCCCGAACAGATCGTCAACTCCGCCCTCGTGGCGCTCGAGAGCCGTGATTCATAGTCCGTGGTGCTGAGTCGGCTACTCGGTAACTCGGCACCTCGAGCCCCCCATTCGTAGTAACACACAACCTCATTACCACTATCGTGATAGTGCGAACTAGGCGACACGATCGGAATCAACACCATGTCCGCGTTTCTGGTGATGCTGCGTGAGGGAGTCGAAGCGGCAATCATCGTCGCCGTCCTTCTTGGCTACCTGAACCGGCTCGACCGTCGGAACGAGTCGCGTTGGGTATGGGCCGGCACGATCGCAGCGATTCTCGTCTCGATCGCCGCCGGTCTCGTCCTCTGGAATACCGTCGGAGGACTCGAAGGGACCGCCGAGCAAGTCACAGAAGGCCTCATCGCGTTCGTGGCGGCCGGTCTTCTCACCTGGATGATCGTCTGGATGGGACGCCAGGCCCGACACATCAAGACCCGACTCCAC
>CAXMQO010000118.1:0-4904 GCA_964195515.1 uncultured Saprospiraceae bacterium
TCGGGCCGAACGGCGCAGGCAAGACCACTGTGCGATCGGATCATGGTCATGGACCAGGGACACGTCGTGGCGATCGACTCACCCTCCGGACTCGTCGACCGCATCGGATCCGAACAACGCCTCACGTTCCGACCCTCGGCGACCAGGCCAGTCGAGGGCGAGAGAGTCGGTTCGGCGAGCGGGAACCGATCCCGGCCGACGCTGTTGTACGATCCGCCGATGCGTGGCATTTGGCTAATCCTGTTCGCCGCGGTCTTGTGGGGTACCACCGGGACTGCCCAGGAATTGGGACCCGAGGCGGCCAGCCCGCTCGCCGTGGGATCGCTGCGGCTTCTGTTGGGTACCGTCGTTCTGGTCCTCCTCGCCGTCTTCAACCGGTCGGATGCCGGCTGGCGGTGGCTGGTACGGCCGGCAACGTTGTTCGCGGCGGTTGGGGTGGCGGCGTTCCAGCTCTTCTTCTTCTCGGGCGTCGACCGAACGGGTGTTGCGGTGGGGACACTCCTTGCCCTCGGTTCCGCTGCGGTGTTCGTCGGTGTTATCGAGGCGTTGCTCACCGCCACGTGGCCGAATACGAAATGGGTAGCGGCGACCATTCCGGCGATCATTGGACTCGCCATCCTTGCTACTGCCACGCGGGAGTCTGCTGTGGACGGCACCGGCGTGATCCTGGCGCTCTCCGCAGGGCTCTCATACGCCACCTACATTCTCAGCGCAGCGCGATTGGCCCGACTCGGTTCGGTCCGTCACTCGACCGCGGCAATCTTCAGCCTGGCGGCTGTGATTCTTGCACCGGTGGCGCTGACCCAGGACCTGTCATTCGTTCGAAGCATCGACGGCGCTGCGATGGTCTTGTGGTTGGGTCTCGTGACACTTGCCATCGCCTACTTGCTGTTCACGTCCGGTCTGCGCAGCACCGATTCGAGCACCGCGGCAACGCTCTCCCTCGCCGAGCCTGTGACTGCGACCGTTCTCGGCGTTGTGGTGCTCGCCGAGAGGCCCAGTCTCGGAGCCTGGTTTGGTATCGGCCTCATCGTTCTCGGCCTTGTGCTGGCCGCCCGCTCCTCGCGAGCCGACATACCGCTGGTGCCCGGCTGAGCCTCGGTCGTGGACCGCTGCAATCGGTCGGCGATCATGCGCCAAAGAAGCGGTCCGCGGGGCTGGGAACCGTCGTTTGTGTCTAGGAACACATCTGTTGTGTTCGTTGGCACAAACGACGTCAATCGACCGGCTTCTTGAACGTGATCATCCGCTTCTCAGGCGCGAAGCCGAGACGTTCGTAGAGCCGATTCGCTCCGGTGGGGCTCTCCGAGTCGACGCCCAGGCAGGCGTACTCGAGACCGTCGTCACGGAATGCCCGCAACGCCATCGTGATGAGGGCCGAAGCGATCCCGCGCTCGCGGTGGCTGCGCACGGTGCCGATGCCTTCGATCCAACCCTCGGTTCTTCCCCGGTCCTCCCAGTCGTGTGGGTACTTCGAGCACGACATGTATGCGACCGGTGTCCCGAGGTCGTAGACGACCGCCGACATGTCTGGCAAGAAGAACTCGCCGGAATGGAATGACTCCCAGTGATCCAGAGCGAATGGCTGCGAGCCCCAGTGATCCTCGAACGCCGCGTTGTGGACTTCGAGGGAGTCCGCCACCGTGTCCTCCGACCACTGCCGCGCCGTGAGTCCGTCGTCGAGTGGGGCATCGTCGATGGGCATTGCGAGATCGCGCAGGTTCTCCGTGAAGTATCGGACTCGTTCGTAGCCGTGCCGTTCGAAGAGGATCTGCTGCTCGGTCATCCACTCGTAGATGTCGTAGCGGTACAACGCACGAGGGAGATCGTCGTCAAGAGCACGAAGGCGATCCGCGCCCGCCTCCTCGATCCAAGTCACGAGGGGGTCTTCGACGTACCCACGGACGCTCGGATGAACGAGTAGCCACACGAAAGCGCGATGCTCCGATCTTCCCGTATTCGGGACCTGAGCCCAGCCGAGGGCGAGCATCTCGCCGCCCGGGTGAAGGCACCGATCGAGTCGGTGCCGGCATCGTTGCCGTAGCGATCGAATTCCTCTGCCATCTCGCCCGGCGTGGTGAGAAAGGTTCGGTCGGCCTTGCCGCACGCGTTGTGGAGTCGGGAGATCACCTCGGCGTCATCGCAAGTGAGCGATCGCCAGACGGCACCCTCGATTCCTGGAAGGTCGGCCGGAAGCATGTCCGAACGTTACCTCCCCCGAACTCTGGGCCGTCGCAGCACCTATGCGCGCCGGCAAGCCAAGGGTTCCCAGAGCACCTCGCCGAATGGGGAGGTTCTCTCCTTCGACGATCAGCTGTTCCATGGCGTGCCGGTGGCCGCAGGCCGCAGCAAGCGCACGGGAACACTCACGACTCCGGCGATCTCGGGTCGCGTGTCTGCAAACAGCGAGGCGATCGCGATCGACGGACTCTCCGGCGCGACGGTCGTCAGTCTGGGGCCTTCGCGTCGGATCGGCTCATCCGGCGTCTGAGAAGAAACGGAAGGGCTGCCAACACGATGAAGGCGGCCGCCGCAACCGTCGCAATCAGGCTGAGGTGATTCGCAGATCGGGATTCGACTCCGAAGCTTGTCGCGATTTCGCCGACGAGCAGGCCTGCGATCAGCGCGATCGCCGCGGAGGCGAGGAGCCACACGGCGTACACCACAGCCAGTTTCCAGGCTGCTACGTCGCCGTCCATCAGCCGGTGACGAACCGGAGCGTGAGCGGATACCGGTAGAACTCGCCGTTCGCCGCCTTGATGCCGCCGATGATCATCACGACCAGGGCGAAGATCGGAACCACGAAGATCAGAATGAAGCCGATGAGGACGAACATCAGGATGATCGACGCAATCACGTAGATGATGAACGTGATCTGGAAGTTCAACGCCTCCCGCGCGTGATACCCGACGAACGGGTCCTCGTCACGCTTGATCAGCCAGATGACGAGCGGGGCAATGAACCCCAAGCCGATCAACGGTATGAGATGAGCGGCCGTTGCCCAGCCTCGCGACTCAGACGAAACGGGATCGGGTACGGCCGGGTAGTCGCTAGTCACGTTGGTCCTTTCGCTGACCGAGACAGGATACCGAGGATGCCCGACGCGACGGCGCCACAACAGGGTCGGTCAGTTCGCGAACGTGAGCGCCTGGCGGCTTGCCCATCGCCCGGCGACCCGCCCGTATGCGGTGCGGGATGCTTCTCCGTCGCCGCGCTCGAGCGCCTCCAGGCTCTCTCGCACATCCGCTGCCGACTCGTCGAACGTGAGGTCCGCATCGATGAAATGGTCCGCCACCGTGGCGTAGTCGAGTTCCAGCATCGACCCGGCGGGAAACACGGCGAGCCATCGCTCAAGATCACGGACCTGGTCGACGACCGGTGCGGGAAAGCCTGCCCCGTCGAGCACTCGAACGGCCCAGCCGACGCGATCAACGGCCTCGCCAAGACCTGTCCGGTAGTGGATCCCAAGACCATCGCGACGCTCGTAGATCTCCCGCTCGGACGGGCTGAACGCACCGAACCAACGCAACGGAACGTGCCATGGGGAGGCAAGGATGTGACTTCTCCGGTCGATCGACCGAAGACCCGCTAACTCTCGTTTGAACGACTCACGCTCTTCTTCGCTAAGGAGTGGGATCTTCGGATACGCCCCCGAGAATGCCAGCACTCCCTCGACCATCCGAAGCCGGGTGTGACGGGGACACAGATATGAAATCCCGCTCCAGACGGTGACGAAGGCGTCATCTCGCAGCGACTCATTCCACAGGAATCGACCATCGGAGCGGACCACACGGTCGTCGGCGGAGGTCTGGTCGTACGGCTCGGTGTTGGTCGCGTCACCGGCGATGTAGACCCTGAGGTAGGCCGTGCTGATCATCCAGGGATGGTACCGGCGAGGGTCCGAAACGGACGGAGAACCTCTGAACTAGAATCGCCACTGAATCTCGAACCGTGTCCTCGATGCAACGTCGAAAGGAGTCGCGTTGGGAGTATTCGAAGCGATCGGTACCGAATCACACGAAGAGGTACTGTTCGGCGTAGATCATGAGAGTGGTCTCCGCACGATCATTGCGATTCACAACACCTCCCTCGGTCCCGCCCTCGGCGGGACTCGCTTCTTTCCATACCCCAGCGAAGCGGCAGCCCTGTGCGACGTCCTGCGCCTCTCAAAGGGAATGACCCTCAAGTCGGCCGCCGCCGGTCTCGACCTCGGTGGAGGCAAAGCCGTCATCATCGGAGATCCTGCCACGCTCAGAAGCGAACGGCTCATCCGAGCCTATGGACGGGTCATCAACACCCTCGGCGGCCGCTACATCACGGCTGAGGACGTCGGAACCACGGTCGACGACATGGTACTGATCGCAAAGGAAACGCCTTGGGTCTCAGGGCTGCCCTACGCCCAGGGCGGATCGGGCGACCCATCCCCTGCCACTGCACGCGGCCTCATGGCATCGTTTCGCGCCATCGGTGAGCGCCTGTGGGGATCGGGTGATCTGACGGGCCTCCGAGTCGCCGTTCAGGGCGTAGGAAAAGTCGGGATGGACCTCGTGCGGCGCCTCGCCGAGGTCGGTGCAGAGACCGTCGTCACCGACATCAACCCCGATTCGATGGCACATGCCGTCGAAACCCACGGATCGAAGGCCGTCTCCCTCCACGACATCTACGACGTCGAATGTGACGTCTTTTCTCCATGCGCTCTCGGCGCCACACTCAACGAGGAAACGATTCCGCGCCTTCGGTGCTCGGCGATCGCTGGCTCCGCCAACAACCAGCTTGCGGTCGAGGAAGACGTAGAGCGGATCGTCGAACGGGGCATTCTCTATGGCCCGGACTTCGTCGTCAACGCCGGTGGAGTCATCAACATCGCGGTCGAGACCGACGGCTACTCGGCGGAACGGGCAGGA
>CAXMQO010000119.1:0-37825 GCA_964195515.1 uncultured Saprospiraceae bacterium
TGCGAACCCCAACTGCACCACGATGGCGCTGATGATGGCCGCCGGACCTCTGCACCGGGTGGCAGGCATCGATCGTATGGTCGCGATGTCGTACCAGGCGACCTCCGGATCGGGCCAGCAGGGTATCGCCACCCTCGAGCGTGAGAACGAGTGGTTCGGTCGGGACCGAAGCTCACTCCGTCACGGCGGCTGGGAGGATCCTGGGGGAGATTTGTACCAACGGCCGATTGGGTACAACGTGCTTCCGATGGCCGGGGCGATCACCGAACAGGGCTACACCGACGAGGAGTGGAAGCTCGTCTACGAGACGAGGAAGATCCTCGAGGCTCCTGCGATCCGGGTTGAGCCCACGTGCGTTCGCGTTCCCACCGTGGTTGGCCATGGCATCGCTGCGACGGTGTTCTTCGACCGGCCGCTCTCGCTCGAAGAGGCGCAGGACGTGCTTGCGAGCGCTCCCGGCGCACAGCTCTGGTCGGACGATCATGTCCCTACTCCGCTGGATTCCGCGGGGATCGATGACGTGCTCATCGGCCGCGTTCGCGAGACCGTTGGTGAGAGCGGCGGCATCAGTCTCTGGGTTGTCGGCGACAACCTGCGTAAGGGTGCGGCCCTAAATGCCGTCCAACTCGCCGAGCTGCTCCTCGACCGGAAATGACGAAACCCCGCCGCGAGGGCGGGGTTCCGATGAGTCGGGACGGCCGGATTTGAACCGGCGACCTCATCGTCCCGAACGATGCGCGCTACCAAGCTGCGCTACGTCCCGAATGCGGGGATTGTACCCCGGTTCTCGTCCTGGCGTTTGGCCCTCGCTCAGATGATGGAGATGTCGATTCGGTCGATCCGATTCCGTTCCATCTCGAGCACCGTGAGCTGAACCCCGTCGAGGCGAACCGTATCGCTTTCGTGCGGCACGTGCCCTGCGATGGTCATGAAGAAGCCGGCAACGGTGCTGTACGGCCCGTCGGGCAGCGGTCGATCGATCTCGCCCGCGAGATCTTCGATCGGAAGTCGACCGTCGGCGACCCAATGCATCGGACCGATACGGACGATGGAAGGGAGACCCGGGTCGTACTCGTCTTGGAGTTCCCCGACGAGTTCAGCGAGAAGGTCCTTGGCGGTGATGACACCTTCGATGCCTCCGTGTTCGTCGACGACGCATGCGAGGGCGAACTTGCGTTCTCGCATGTCGGTCAACGCGTCGAGGATCGTGGCGGTCTCCGGGATGAAGTGTGGGTGACGGAGCAGCTCAACGATGTGGTCGGGTGCGACCTCGTCCGTGCGTTGGAGAAGGTCCTTGACGAAGAGGATTCCGACGAGGTCGTCGAGATCGCCGCGGGTCACCGGATATCGGGAGTGGCCGGTCGTCGCGACTGCCCCTCTCACATCGCCCATCGACACCGGAACGGTCAACGTGACGATGTCGACGCGCGGGGTCATCACATCTCGTATCGGACGGTCGGCGAGGTCGAAGAGAGCGTCGATGATCTCTCGTTCGACCCCTTCGATTTGGCCGTCGCGGTGACCGAGCTCAGCAAGTGCCCGAATGTCGGCGTCGGTGACGATGTCCCCGCCGCCGCGCACCGGGATGCGGAGGAGTCGCAGAATGCCACGTGTGATGGCACCGAAGAACGACGCCAGTGGGGCGAGGACTCGCGACAGTTGCCAGATAGCCGGAGCAACCGCGAGAGAGAAACGCTCGGGATATCGATTGGCAAGAGTCTTCGGTGTGATCTCTCCGAACACGAGGATCACCGCCGTGACGGCCGCCGTTGCGAGCCACGGTCCCCATGTCTCTCCGACGAGTCCGATGAAGAGTGTTGTGGCGACCGCGGCAGCGAGGACGTTGACGATGTTGTTGGCGACCAGCAGCGTCGAGAGTGTGCGCTCCGGGTTGGTGAGGAGCTGCTCGATGCGCCGACCGGCCTTGGTCTCCGCAGCAAGTTGATGCACGCGCTCCTTCGAGATTCCGATGAGAGCCGTCTCGGAGCCGGAGAAGAAGCCGGATGAAATCGTGCAGACGGTGAGGATGCCGATATAGATCAACTGCTCGGACGTCATGATCGAAGTCCAGTCAAGTTGGATCTCGGGAGTTCCGAACGCTCCGTCACGTCGCTCCGGCGACGTTGGCAACCGCGCTCCTGAGAGACGACGCCGTGAACGGCTTCGTGACCCACGCGCTGGCTCCAGACCGACCGGCGAGGAATGTGTCCGCTTCTCGATCGAGGAGGATGATGACCGGGACGGGATGTTCTCGGTCACGGATGGCACGCGTTACGGCCATGCCCCCCATGGAAGCTACCTGGAGGTCCACGATCGCCACGTCGACGGATTCGTCGTTCGCTGTGGCCGCAGCGGTGGCGGGATCATCGTGATCGATCAGTTCGTTTGCGCCGACGCTCAGAGCGGCGTGAACCTGGTTCCGCACCCAGGGATCGTCGGCAACAACCAGTACACGTGGCATGGGTAGCAAGAGTAGTCCGGCGGACGGCTGCGGCGTCCGTACCCGGGGCTCAGCACCCGGTCCTCAGGATTCAGTGCCAACCATTCGGCTACTCAGCTACTCGGCTACTCGTAGCATCGCCCCGTGCTTCTCCGAATTGGACTTCTCTCTGCGCTTCTTGTTGCTGCCATCACCCTGACGGGTGTTGCAGAAGCGCAGGACGACGATCTTCCCGTTGTTGTCGTTGAACTCAAGAACCCTTTCGATCAGCGTCTTCTCGACTTCGTGGCGGAGACCCTGACGGATACACCCGCCCATCTGTTCGTCCTCCAGGTCGACGCTCCCGGGATCTCCTCCGGTGAGCCCGGACCGCTCTACGCGGCGATCGGCGAGGCTGAAGCCCCGGTCGTCGTGTGGATTGGGTCCCTTCCTGCAGTGGCATACGGGGGGGCCGGGAGCATGCTCAACATTGCTGATACTGGCGCCGCGGCGCCGGGAACTCGCATCGGTTACCTCGAGCCGACGGTGGCGAAGGGGGAACAGACCGTACCGCTCCGGATCGATCGATTCCCCGGCGCGACCGAGGCGGACCGCCGGGCTACTGCGAAAGCGACCACCGACATCCTCCGCTCCGAGTCGGTGGTCATAGAGGATTCGATACCGGGGTATGTCGACTACGTCGTTCCCACGGTCGGCCAGTTGATCGTTGGACTCGACGGCGCTTCGATCGTTCGGGGGGATGCCGTGTTCGAGATCTCCACAGCAGAGCGAGTTGTCCTGGAGGACGGAACCGAGGTCGCCTCGCCTTCCCGACCGGTCCGTTTCGTGAAGCCGGGACTCTTGGATCGCTTCCTCCGACTCGCGTCACGGCCCGAAACGACACTCTTCTTCCTCGTTGCGGGGATCATCGCCGCCACCTTCGAGTTCTACGCCGCAGGCCCTGGTGTAACCGCGGTCGCTTCGGTGGTGGCCTTTCTGGTGGCCGGATACGGACTCGCCACGCTGCCGATGTCCTGGCCGTCGGTCGGCGGAGTCGTCGCAGGGATGTTTCTCTACACATGGGACTTCCAACGAAACCAGCTCAGCTGGCGCAGTGCCGTGGGGACGGTCGTGCTTCTTGTCGGGGGGATGACCTTGACCGCGGCGCGACCCCAGTTCGCTCCCACGTGGTGGATCGTTCTCACGGTCGTCGCTGGAGCAGCCCTGTTCTACGGTATCGGTTTGACATCGATCGTGAGGTCTCGGTTCTCGATCGAATCGATCAGCAGGGAGTATCTGGTTGGTAGAAGCGGCGCGGCTGAGACCGCGTTCGATCCCGACGGCATCGTTGTGGTCGACGATGGGCGCTGGCGCGGGCGAACGGACAGCGGTGAGGGCATCGCTGCCGGGACTGCTGTTGAGGTTACGGGTGTCGACGGAGTCGTGCTTGAAGTCGCCTCGATCCGGGACGCATGAGTTGGCAGGGACGTGTGATCAACTGAGAACGCGAAAAAAGGACGCGAAAACCAACGATGCTTCCAAGATTTCCCTGGCGTCGGCGGCTTCCTGCCTCTACATTCATCTCGGCTTCGACTCTCGACCACCTTGGAGGGCATTCATCGTGACGACGCTCGATCGTACCTGGCAACCGATTGCTTCCTGCAGTGGCAGCCATTCACATCTCTTCTTCCCACCCAACGCGACCGAGCGCAAGGAAGAGCGGGAGCGGAGGGAGATCAGAGCGAAGTCGGTCTGCATGGTTTGCCCGGTCGGAAGCGAGTGCCTGGAGTATGCGATGACGATCCGGGAACCGTACGGGATCTGGGGAGGTCTCACGGAGACGGAACGTCGCCAGCAGAAAGCCCGTTTCAGCGCCTGACCGAACGCCCGTTTCCGTCACGGCGAGTCCGGCCTTCCGCGTCAAGCCATTCGAGCAGGGGTACCGCGTGCCGGCGGGCGAGGCCGAATTCGTCCCGGAACGCTGCCACCGTGAATCCATCGGGCAGCGCTGAGAGTCTGGATGTGATCGTCTCCACCTGACCCGGTAGGAGGATGAGGTCGTCGGCGATCCGTACGAGGTCACCTCGACGTATGAGGGCATGGAGGACCTCGTCCGAGATCCCGAGCGTGGAGGCGCGAGGAACCGCGAGATCGCCGGCAAGGAGCAGGCGGGCCGCATCCCAGGATTCCGTCTCTGCCACGGTGAGTTCGGGAGCGAACGCTCGCCGACGAATGACCGGTCCTTCCTCGACAAGATCCTGAGCTTCGTTGACGAGGTTGGTCACGAGGTCTGTGCTTCCGCCAAGGCGCGAGGACGCCTCCGACTTCGGAAGACCTGGACGGAGGGGGTGCTCGTCGTGGTACTCGTCGACGGACGTCTCCAACTCCCTGCCCCGCTGCTCAAAGGCGACGGGTGAGAGGTAGGTGGAGCCGATGGCGACGACCGACGATGGTGCCCCTCCTCCCGACGACCGGCGCACATCTCCGACGTCGATCGATCCGTGCACAGCGACCAGCGCATCGGCGCGATCCGAAGGGGAGCCGAGCACCGCCGAGGAGAGAGACGTCACGTCGTGTGGCGACGGCCTTGGTCTCGGGAGTGGATCGAGGACCGCGCCGCCTGCGACGATGTGCCGTCGGCCGGTGTCTCGCAAGATGAAACGGTCACCCATGGTCAATGGGATGGGCGATGTCGTCGTTACGATCACCGCGGGTAGCGTATGGCCTTTGAGGATCCTGATCCGAGCAGGGATCGTCGTCGTTCCCAGGTGGACGTGATAGGCCCCTCGATCGCTGATCTCGTCCTCGGAGCGTGGCGGAAACCTGAGGAGCGCCAGGAACCGGTTGGTCATTCCGATCGAATCGGCTTGAGCGAGCAGTGTTCCCCGATCAAGGTCGCTCCGATCGATGCCAACGAGATTCGCGGCGGTCCGAGTTCCGGGCCCGAGCGTGTCGTGATCGGTCTCGTGCGACTGGAGACTCCGCAGCCGAACCGTTCCGCCGGGGAAGCACTGCAGCCGATCGCCGACCGAGATCAAACCGTCGACGAGAGTGCCGGTGACGACGACACCTGCCCCTGAGATCGCGAATGCCCGATCGATCCACATCCGGGGTCTCCCGAGGTTCCGCGGCGCGCCGGCCTCGGCGAGCGCGTCGACCAGCGATGCGATGAGTTCGTCCATACCGTCCCCGGTCGTTGCCGAAACCTCGACGACGGGCCACGACTCGGCGACCGTTCCTTCCACGTGCTCGGCGATATCGATGGTGGAGAGTTCGATCAGTTCCGGGTCGGCGAGATCCACCCGTGTGAGTGCAATGACCCCATGACCAACTTCGAGCAGGTCGAGAACCGCGAGGTGCTCTTCAGATTGAGGCATCCACCCCTCGTCGGCCGCCACAACGAAGAGGGCAACGTCGAGGCCGCCAACGCCGGCGAGCATGTTCTTGATGAACCGTTCGTGTCCCGGCACGTCGACGAAACCGACGACTTCATCGCCGAGACGAGTCCAGGCGAAGCCGAGGTCGATGGTCAGCCCTCGCTCCTTCTCCTCCGCCCACCGATCGGGGTCGCGCCCTGTGAGGGCCTGCACCAGCGTCGACTTCCCGTGGTCGACGTGACCGGCCGTTCCGATGATCGGCATCAGAGGGAGGCCAGCGCTGCGGCGACGATCGAATCCTCGTCAGGAGTGACGGAGCGGAGATTCACGACGGTCGCCCCGTCTCTTCGAGCTGCGACGACCGGAGGATCGTGATGGGCAAGAGCCGTCCAAACCCTCTCGTCTACGCCCTCGAGCCGGAGCACCGGGGTCGGGATCGTATGTCCCGGGACCGACCCGGCGCCGGGAAGCGACTCACCGTCGACGATCGAGCCGATCGCTCCCGAGTTGCGGAGGATATCGGCGGTGCGGCGACGGAGATCCTCGGCCGGCGCCGTCGCCATCTTCCAGAACGGGATGGTGGCGGCCTGCCCTGAGGCGTAGGCCTCGAACGTGTTTGTCAGCGAGGCGATCGTGGCAGCATTAACGCGGACGGCTCGGGCGACAGGGTGTCTCGCCATACGTTCGATGGAACTCCGTCTCCCGACCGCGATCCCTGCTTGCGGGCCACCAAGGAGCTTGTCGCCGGAGAACAGCACGACATCCGCACCCTGCTCGAGAACTTGACGGGCGGCGGGCTCATCAGCGAGCCACTCCGGGGGACCGCCCTCCAACCATGGGGTGGACTCGTCGAGGAGGCCGCTCCCGATGTCCGCGATGAACGGCGCATCCAGTCCGTGTGCGATATCGGCCATCTTCGAGAACGGAACTTCTTCCGTGAATCCCTTGATTCGGTAGTTGGACGGATGAACCTTGAGGACGGCCTCGATCGTGCCGGGAGCGTCAACGAAATCGCTCTCCCTCGTCCGGTTCGTCGTCCCCACCTCCACGAGGTGAGCGCCGGACGCGGCCATCAGATCCGGGAGCCGGAACGAGCCGCCGATCTCGATCAGTTCGCCTCGCGACACCGCGACGCGGCCGTCCCGTCCAGCGAGCGCGGCCAGGGAGAGAAAGAGAGCGCCGGCGTTGTTGTTCACAACGAGCGCCGCTTCGGCACCGACGGTTGATGCGATGAGTGTGTAGAGGTAGTTCGCCCGGTTGCCGCGCGCGCCGCTCTCGAGATCGAACTCGAGATTGCTGAAGAAGGGGGTACTCGCGCCGTCGATGGGTGCACGGCCCAGATTCGTGTGGAGGAGGACGCCGGTGGCGTTGATGACGGCGCGGAGTCGGGCAGACGAGAGTGCACGGAGACGGCGAGCCGCGGTTGGTCCCGGGTCTGAGGGAGACCCGGACCGAACGGCGTCGCGGGCTTCGTCGATGGCATCCCGAGCAACCGAGACGATCACCGGGCGCGGTAGATCGAAGTCGGCGAAGAGATCACCGGCAAGCGCATCGACCGAGGGGAGATCGCGAAGCTCCATGTCCGCAGACTACCGGTACCGGTATCCTCGGCTCGATGCGTTGGCGGTGGATACTCTTTGGTGCGTTCGTGGTGGTCCCGATCGTGGAGATCGCCCTCCTGATCGCGTTCAGCCAGGCAGTCGGCATCTGGTGGACCATCGGGCTCGTTGTTGTCACCGCTTTCGTCGGATCTTGGCTCGTGAGCCGACAGGGACGGGACACGATTCGGGGGGTCCGACTCGAGTTCGAACGGGGTGCCTTCCCAGCAGCGTCCCTCGCTCACGGAGCGATGATCCTCCTTGCAGGGGCGTTCCTCCTCACACCCGGCCTGCTCACGGACGCCATGGGGTTCCTCCTCCTTATTCCTGCCGTTCGCGAGGCGATTCGGCGGTGGTTCATCGCCCGCTCGGCAAACCGCTGGACCATAGTTCCGTGAGTAGCCCCCTCCGGGAAGCGGCGACGGTATGCCTGGTTCGCGACACCGAGCCGGGACTCGAAGTCCTCATGGTTCAGCGCACGCCCTCGGCGCGTTTCATGGGCGGTGCGTGGGTATTTCCCGGCGGTGCCGTCGACGAGGACGACGGGGCGGGACCGTCAAGCCGCGGCATTGTATCGAGGGACTCCGACCGCGCACCCTGGCGGGCCGCCGCCCTGCGGGAACTGGTCGAGGAGACCGGGTTCTGGCTCTTGGAGACCGGGACCACCGTCACCGCAAACCGGCCGTCGGGCCAGGACGTATTCTCGAACGTCATCGAACGAGGCGAACGCTTCGCCGGTGATTCACTGTGGTACTTCGCGAATTGGATCACGCCGGCGCCGCTGCCGATTCGGTTCGACACGCGGTTCTTCGCTGCAGCGGTTCCGGGTGGTCTCGACCCTTCGATCGACGGGAACGAACTCGTCGACGCCCTCTGGATCCGACCCGCCGAGGTGCTCGAGCGCGCCGCCGCCGGCACGTGGATCGTCGCGTTCCCTACCCGCAAGATCATCGAATTCCTTGGTACGTTCGACTCCTCCGACCGGCTGCGCCGGCGCGTCGATGGCAAGCTCCCGATCGAGCCGGTTCAGCCCCGTCTCTCGATCGCGAATGGGAGCATTGAGATCCTGATGCCGGACGAGCCGGGATTCGAGGAGGCCACCGTTGGGGAGCGAGACCCGGAGTTGATGGCGAAGATGATGCAGATCGTCGCAGCGGGCGGAGACGTTCCCCCGGAGTTCCTGTCAACATGATCGTGGAGACGGTGCTGGCACCGAACCCCGGCATCTACACGGGTCCCGGTACGAACACCTACCTCATCGCCGACCGAGACGAGGTGGCCATCATCGATCCTGGGCCGGTCATCGATCGTCACCGGCTGGCCATCGCGATGGCCATCGGAGATCGCACGCCGGTCGCGGTCATCGCAACTCACACCCACTCGGATCATGCTCCACTCGCCAATCCGCTTGCGGAGCGTCTCGGTGTCCCGGTCTACGGAAACCGGCCCGGTCCCGACTTCGCGCCCGATATCCGCCTGTCTGGCGGCGACCAGGTTCGTGTCGGGGGAGTGACGATCGAAGCGGTTCACACCCCTGGCCACACCGCGGATCATCTGTGCTTCCGACTTGGGGACCTTCTGTTCACCGGCGATCACATCATGGGCGGATCAACCGTCATCATGGAGGATGCGGCCGCCTATCTCGAATCGCTGTACCGGGTTCAAGATCTTGGGGTTCTACGCATCGAACCCGGTCACGGCTCATCGATGGACGATGCAGGAGCCGTCATCGCGGGATACATCGAGCACCGTCTTTCCAGAGAGCGGGAGATCCTTGACGCCATCGGGGTCGGTGCCTCGACCGTTGCCGACGTCGTCGACGCCGTGTACGCGTTCGTGCCTATCGATCTCAGACCGGCCGCAACCCACCAGGTGATCGTTCAGTTGAACAAGCTGGCTGCCGATGACGAAGTATGGCTCCCGGCGGGCGAAGCGGGGCCGTCCACGACGGTCGAACTGAACGTGAGATGAAGAAACGAAGAATCGCCCTCATCGCTCTCTTGCTGCTCGGGTTGGCCGCGCCCGTGTCCGCTGCAGAAGAGACGCAGGTCACCCCGGACGATCTCGAGGCAGCGAGGCGTCGGAACGCCGAGATCTCCGCGTCACTCGAGTCAACCGACATCAGCTACGAAGCTGCAACTGCCCGAGAGATCCAGATTCGGGAGAGCCTGCACGGGCTCGCCAGCCAGGTCACCGAGACCGAGCAGCGTCTCGCCATACTTCGGCTGACGGCGGAAGAGGTTGTTCGCGAGCTCTACATGACGGCCGGTTCCGATGGTGCCGTTTCGACAGTGCTCGGCTCGGCCGCTTTCTCCGACATCCCGGTCCGCGGGACCTACCTTGATGTGGCGAGCAACCACGACCTCCGCGTCGTCGACCAGTGGGTGGCCGTCGAAGCGGAGTATCGCGCTCAGGTGCAGAAGCTCGACGATGCTCTGGGCCTGCAGCGCGAGCTTGTTGCCGAGATCGAATCCCTCGCGGAGCAGATGCTCGTTGAACTCGATGCCGCGAACTCGGAGTACCGAGAATTGGAGGCGACCCGGCAGCGACAGGAGGAGGAACGGAAGCAACGAGAAGCGGAGGAACGCCGTCTCCTCGAACTCGAGGAAGCGAGAGAGCGCAAGGCTGCCAAAGAAGCCGCTGTCGCTGCGGCCGCAATCGCGACCGCGACTACCACGGCTCCATCCACGACGTCGACCACCAGTACCAGTACCACGTCCACCACCCTGCTGCCGACCGCGTCGACAACGCCCACATCGACGTCGAGTACGACCACGACCACGACAACCACCATCGTGGCCGGCGACGCGGACACCAGGACGGACACCACCGCGCCGTCGACGTCGACCACCACGACGACCGTGCCACCCCCGCTGACGACGGCCGGCCGGGTCTGCCCCGTGGACGGAGCCTCGTCGTTCTCCGACACTTGGGGTGCGCCCCGATCGGGAGGCAGAACTCACAAAGGTGTCGACATGTCCGCGCCTCGCGGTACCCCGCTCGTGGCGATGGAGACCGGCCGGATCTACCGCCTGGCGACCAGCACCCTGGGAGGGATCACCGTGTATCTCCTGGGGAACTCGGGCGACATGTACTACTACGCCCACCTCGACGCATGGGCCGAGGGGCTTGCAGGAGGTCAGAAGGTCTCAGCAGGCGACCTGGTCGGATACATCGGCACGACCGGCAACTCACCAGGATGGATCCCGCATCTTCATCTCGGATGGCAACCCGGCGGCGGCGATTGGGCAAACCCGTATCCGATGGTGAACGCGTTGTGTCGTTAGGAGTAGCGGAGTAGCGGAGGCACTCTTTGCGGACTGCGGACGGCGGGCTACATACCCGCCAGTTGTTCCTCAAGGACGGCGATGCGGGCGGTGCACGTATCGGCGGCGGCCGGGGGGACCAGTTCGACGAGCCGTGAGGCAATCGACCGGATCGCCGCTCCTGCCGGACCGTCGGGATCTGCGGTGACGACCGGGCGGCCTTCGTCTCCGCCGTCCACGACGTTGGGGTCGAGCGGCACCTGCCCGAGGAGCGGTACGCCGAGTTGATCGGCCAGTTCGGAACCGCCACCCGAGCCGAACAGGGCGTAGTGACGCCCATCTTCGGTGGTGAACCCGGACATGTTCTCCACAACACCGACGACCGGCATGTGTGACCGACGAGCCATGTCGGCAACGCGCGCAGCGACCTTCTGTGCAGCACGCTGCGGTGTCGTCACGACCACCATCTCGGCCTGCGGGAGCATCCGGGAGAGGGCCATCTGCACATCGCCCGTACCCGGAGGCATGTCGATGACGAGATAGCCGAGATCGGGGCTCCAAGAGACATCGGTCAGGAACTGCTCGAGAGCCTTCGAAAGCATCAGGCCGCGCCACATGAGAGCGGTGTCTTCGTCATCGAGGAGGAGACCAGTCGAGACGACCTCGAGTCCGGCGACGCGAAGGGGCCGGATCTTCCGGTCCTCGTCCGCCTCGAGACGCTCATCGATCGAGGCGAGCATCCGCGGCACGGAGAAACCCCAGATGTCGGCATCGAGAAGACCGGTGCGGTGACCCATTGCTGCGATCGCCAGCGCAAGGTTGACGCTCAACGACGACTTCCCGACACCGCCCTTCCCACTCGACACCGCGATGACGCGGGTCTGCGGGCTGATCATGGTCGGTTCAGCGTGTTCTCTGGCGCGCAGCCTCACCTTGCTCATCAACTCCGAGCGCTGATCGCCGTCCATCGCCGTCACGTTGACCGAAACGGTCTCGATGCCGGGGATCGCCGTGACCTTGCGTACGACGTCGTTCTCGATCTGGTCGCGCATCGGACATGCAGCGATCGTGAGCGCAACGCCGATCGACACGTCCGGACCGTTCACCGAGATATCGCCGACCATACCGAGTTCGACGATGTCGGCATTCAGTTCGGGGTCGATCACGCCTCGGAGCGCCGCTTCGATGTCATCTCTCGTTGTCACCCGATCGATCCTATCTCTGAAGATTGCCTATTCCCAACACGGGCGTAGTCGTTAGAATCGGATCGCGACGTGCGGAGGAGGCAACGTTCAATGACGCTTGAAATGACTCCGGTGGCCCTTACAGAAGCTGCCACCGACAAGGTACGAGAACTGCTCGACGGCGAGGCGGACGAGACCCTCGCTCTGCGACTGGGAGCCAGGCCGGGAGGTTGCTCCGGATACAAGTACGACATGTACTTCGATTCGGAGATCGCGGAGACGGACGCCGTGGTCGATGTCGGATCGTTCAAGGTCTTGATCGACGAATCAAGCGTCGATCACGTCTCAGGATCCACCATCGATTTCCGTGATGAAGGTCTTGGAGGTACGGGGTTCGCCATCGAGAACCCGAACGAAACCGGCCACTCCTGTACCTGCGGAAAACGCGACTGACCCACCTTCGTAGACTGTTTCCCGAGCGAGCCGGGAGGCACCATGCCGAAGCAGATCCACGACGCACCGAGCGGACCGAAGCCGCTCGGTCCATACAGCATCATCACCGAGGCCCACGGCCTGGTCTTCGTGTCTGGCATGATCGGCATCGATCCGGCAACGGGTTCGGCCGTTGACGGTGGCGTGACCGAACAGGCGGATCAGGTGATGCGCAACATCGGTGCGGTCCTCGGCGACGTCGGCCTCGGCTACCAGGACATCGTCAAGACCACGATCTTCGTCACCGACATGAACGACTTCGGCGCCGTCAACGCCGTGTACGGAAAGTACGTCGGTGACGCAAAGCCGGCGCGTTCAACCGTCGAGGTCTCCGCGCTCCCCGGCGGATTTGTGGTCGAGATCGAGACGATCGCCGCCCGGTAGGCCTTCAGATCCGAATGACGGGTGGCGGCTCCCACGTGCCGTCGAGCGCCGCGTCCTCCGGCCAGTAGATCCGCATCGCGAGATACATCGGCCCTTCCGGTGAGGGGAGCCAATTTGCCTTGCCCTCCGCGGTTTCGGGCTCATCTCGTTGGACGGAGATCGTGATCGAGCCATCCTCGCCGTTGGCCAACCCCGGTGTGGTCGAATTGATCAGGTAGCGCCCTATCGGGTTGTCCACCAGATATCCCGCCACGCCGTCGTAGGACGTGTCGTACATCGTGATCGACCAGAACGCTTTCGCAGGGGGCGGCGTTGCGAGGGTGAGACGGTACCGGTGATCACCGTCGAGCGGCCTGCCTTCGGAATCCTCCCGGCTGAGGGGATAGAACGCCTCGACCTTGTTGTTGCCGCCCCATCCCGCCATCGCACCGGCGGCCCTCAGCAGGTAGTCGCCTGCGAAGAAGTCGCGGCTGCCGAGCGCCTCTACGGCGGCCCAGCCGTTGATCTTCTCTCCGAGATCGGAGGCCTTGGCCGCGATCGCATCCCGGGCGACACCCACACCGGCAAGAACTGCCTTGCGGGTCTCATCATCGAGCGTTGCCGCGTCGAACGGGATTCCTGCACCGATCCCGATGAGGGAGAACCGTTCCATCAACTCCACTTCGGACGGGTGCGGCGGCTGGCACCACTCAAGCAGGCGATTCACGAGTCCGACGAATCGCTCGTCCCGCGACGCCGCGTCGTCCCACACCGGCCAATCAAAGCTCCGGACCGGGGAAGGTTCGGCGCCGAGATAGGCCGAGAGCGGTCGCAGCCGGTAGCCACTCATGACTTCGCGCAGTTTCTCGACATCGTCGGGCCCGAAGAGTTGGCTGCGGCCGATGATGAATACGAAGTCGGTTTCGAATCGTAAGACACCGGCGAATCCGTCGGGGATCTCCCCATCCCATCGTGGTCCGACGGCGACGTAGGCACCCGAGCCAGATCCGGTGGAACGCGAACCGACGTAGTGGGGGTTCGTCCCGTACAGATCCTCGAATTGCATGACGTAGTACCGCTCGGGGACCTCCGGAACTTCGAGCACGATTGGCTCCGCACGCAGATCCAGGGAGGCCATCGAATAGGGCGTGTCAGCGTTGGGCGTGATGACGTCCTTGAACGTGTGGTCGAGCGTCGTCGGGTCGCCGTGCATCTCGTTTAGGGGCCCCCGATACGATGGAAGTGACGGCAGGAGAAAGGTGGAGAATCCGTATCGGTATCCCATCAACATTGGGAACGAAAAGACGTATGCCTCCTCCGCGATCCGGGCGATCTCGTCGGTAGTCAGTGTCTCATCCATCGAAGGGTCCTCTCGAGTGCGGTGGCTATCGAACGGCGTTCCAGTCTCCGCCGCGAGTCCCCTCCATGTTACGCGGGTCGACCGATCGATTGGCCAATGGAGTAGCGGCGACCGACTACCGACTACCTCGTCCTGACTACCGTTCAGCCATCGAGCGTTCCCACTAGGAGGTCCGACCGTGAACCGCGATTCCATCTTCTCCGCACTCGATCTCGACGACGTCAGTTCCGGCGCCTACGCCGCTGGGTGGTTGGACACCGGAGGAACGGTTCTCGAAGTCGAGAATCCTGCGACCGGTGAGCGCATCGGCGGCGTAAAGCGAGCCGATGCCGCCGATTACGAGAAGGTTGTCACCACAGCCGCCGACACGTTCGAGGAGTGGCGGATGCTGCCCGCACCTGAGCGGGGGAAGTTCGTTCGTGCCATCGGTGACCTGCTGCGCGAGTATCAGGAGCCGCTCGGCGCGCTCGTTGCCCTCGAGATGGGCAAGATCAAGGCCGAGGGTGAGGGCGAGGTCCAGGAGATGATCGACATCACCGACTTCGCCGTTGGTCTCTCCCGTCAGCTCTACGGACTCACGATCGCCTCGGAGCGTCCGCGCCACCGCATGTACGAGCAGTGGCATCCGCTCGGCCCGGTCGGCGTCATCACCTCGTTCAACTTCCCGGTCGCCGTCTGGTCGTGGAACGCCATGATCGCCGCCGTCGGGGGCGACACGCTCATCTGGAAGCCGTCGTCGAAGACGCCGCTCACCGCGGTAGCCACCTCCAAGCTTGCGGCATGGGCGATGGAGGGTTCGGGTTTCGAAGGTGTGTTCAGCCTGGTTGTCGGCTCCGGCGCCGAGGTTGGCGACGTGATGATCAACGACCGGCGGGTACCCCTCATCTCGGCGACAGGCTCGTGCGGCATGGGGGAGAAGGTCGGTATCGCCGTAGCGAAGCGTCTCGGTCGATCGCTCCTCGAACTTGGCGGCAACAACGCCATGGTTGTCATGGACGATGCGGACCCGGACCTGGCGACCAGGGCAGCGGTATTCGCTGCCGTCGGGACGGCGGGACAACGGTGCACGTCGCTGCGGCGGCTCATCGTGCAGCGCGGCATCTCGGACGAGATCGCGCGACGCCTTGTCTCGGCATACGCGACCGTACAGATCGGTGATCCACTCGATGCCGCGAACCTCATGGGACCGCTTGTCGACGGGATTGCCGTCTCGAACTTCTCGGCCGCCGTCGGCATCGCCCAGGAACAGGGTGGCGAGTTGCTCTTCGGAGGCGGTGTCATCGACGGTCCCGGGTACTTCGTTGAGCCGACGATCATCAAGATGCCGGTCGAGGCACCGATCCTCCAGATCGAGACCTTCGCTCCGATCCTCTACCTCATCGAGTTCGACACCGTCGAAGAGGCGATCAAGATCAACAACGGCGTCGTGCAGGGGCTGTCGTCTGCGATCTTCACGGACTCCGTCCAAGCGGGTGAGACGTTCCTTTCACCGATCGGGTCCGACTGCGGCATCGCCAACATCAACATCGGGACGTCCGGTGCTGAGATCGGCGGAGCGTTCGGCGGCGAGAAGGAGACCGGGGGCGGACGCGAATCAGGTTCCGATGCCTGGAAGGCATACATGCGTCGTCAGACCGTCACGATCAACTGGTCGGGCGAGCTCCCGTTGGCACAGGGCATCGAATTCGGGTGAGCGGGAGGCTCTCGGCGCTCGCCGGGGACGATCAACGACTCGGGCACCTGTTCACGGTCCTCGGGATCGGGGCATTGATAGCGTCCCTGATCGCCGGGGTTCTCGGGATCGCCGTTGTGGTGACCCTGACCCGGTCGGCAGACCAGTCGCTTGCCGTCACCGTGAAGGCGGTCGAGACGGCCGACGAGACGGTTGCCCTCGCAGCCGACACGCTGGGGATCGTGAGCGACTCGTTCGACACGCTCGTACCCTCGGCGGAGCTTGCCGCGGCGACGTTCGAGGACGCCGCAACGGTGATCGCGGACACGACCGTAGTCGCGACCGTGGACGTGCCGGATGCGCTCGACGCCGTCGTCGCCGCGATGCCGGCGATCGAGACCGCCGCCGAGATCATCGACAACGCCCTGCGCGTGCTCAGCTTCGTTGGCGTCGACTACAACCCGGAAGTGCCGTTCGACGAGGCCGTGGCGGAACTCGAAGGTGCGATCGCCGACCTACCGGACCAGCTTCGTGCGCAGGCCGGACCGTTGGCCTCTCTCGCATCCGACTTCGAAGAGTTCGGCGTCGCTACTGCCGAGATCACCGACGACCTCACAGATCTGCAACGTCAACTGGAGGAAGCCGAGCGGCTTCTCGACTCGTACGCCTCGACCGCAGGGGAGGCGACTGAGGTCGTGACGGCGATCCGCGGCGACCTGCAATGGCAGCGTTGGCTGATGGTTGTCGTCGTGGTGCTCGTCGCAGGTGTGTTCGCCGTGATACAAACGGTCCCGATCCTCCTCGGTCGACGTTTGTCGGATCGGGCGGCGAGGTAGGCGTATCAACCGAATGGGTGCGTATGGGAACGGGATGTGCCATTCTCCATGCGATCAACACTGGATCACTGGAGGGGTAATGCCGTACAGGGCTGAGTACATATGGATCGACGGACAGAAACCGACATCGAAGCTTCGATCGAAAACCAAGGTCGTCGCGTCCGGGCAGGAGCCACCGCTGTGGGGCTTCGACGGATCGAGCACCGAACAGGCGCCGGGGACTCTTTCCGACTGTGTTCTGAGCCCGGTCATGGTCAAACCGGACCCGATCCGGGGCGGTGACGACGTCATCGTGATGTGTGAGGTCCTAACTCCCGACATGGAGCCTCACCCCTCGAACACGAGGGCCGCTTGTCTGACGACCTACGAGAAGTACAGGGACCAGGAGCCGTGGTTCGGCCTCGAGCAGGAGTACACGTTCTTCAAGGATGGACGACCGCACGGCTGGCCGGTGGGTGGGTATCCGGCGCCCCAGGGTGGGTACTACTGCGGCGTCGGATCGGACGAGATCTGGGGCCGCGACGTCGTTGAGGACCACACCGTTGCGTGCCTCGAGGCCGGGCTCGAGATCTCCGGCACCAACGCCGAGGTGATGATCGGACAGTGGGAGTTCCAGATCGGACCGCTCGATCCGGTCGCTGTCGGCGATCACTTGTGGATGGCTCGCTGGCTGCTGTATCGAATCGCCGAGGATTACGACATCTCGGCCCACCTCAACCCGAAGCCCGTCGAGGGCGATTGGAACGGGGCGGGAATGCACGCAAACTTCTCCACCTCAGCGATGCGCGAGTCGTACGGGCCAATCATCGCCGCGTGTGAAGCGCTCGGGGAGAAGGCGGACGAGCACGTCGAATCTTATGGCGCAGGGATTGAGCGGCGCCTCACGGGACTGCATGAAACGGCCCCGTGGACCGAATACTCCTACGGCGTATCGAATCGGGGTGCCTCGGTGCGGATCCCGTGGCAGACCGCCAAAGACCAGAAGGGCTACATCGAGGATCGCCGCCCCAACGCAAACGCCGACCCATACACGGTCGCTCGACTCATGACGGAGACGATCTGCTCGGCCCTGGAAGACAAGTAGCGCTTGCTCAATCCAGAAGTACGTCGTTTGTGCCTACGTTCACACTCTTTGTGCTCGTAGGCACAAACGTTCTCGACCTGGCGGCGTTGGGCCGCTACGGCGTTGCGGCCTTGACCTGGTTCAGGCTTCCGATGAACTCTGTGGTGAGCGTCTCGTACGCCGCGACGGCGTCGCGACGGGCCGTGCCGTCGTCGGGGGCACGGAGGCCAGCGATGACCGCATCAACCCCGGGCGGCAGCGCGGCTGCCGCCGTTACCGAGTCAGGCCAGACGGCGACGTAGGCATCTGGCGGGTTCGTCGCGGCGACGGAGTCGCTGAGCGTTTGCGCCTCGACCTTTGCGGCCTCGAAAGCAGCCAGTGTGTCGTCGAACGACGGGACGCCGTCCGCCCTGTTCTCCCAGGCGGTGTTCGCATCGTCGATGTCATTGGCGATCGAATTCGCCGTGGCTTCGTAGTTGTCCACGAGGCTGAGGAAGGCGGCGATGTCAGCAGGGAGCGTGGTCGTCGTGGTGCTGTCGGGAACCGATGTGGTGGTTTCCGACGCAGCGACCGTCGTCGTGGTACCGACGGGGATCTCCGCCGGGGGCAGCGCGGTGACGAATAGGTACGTGAATCCGATCAGTGCCGCGATGACGACCGGGAGGATCCAGCGTCCGGGCTTCGGGTCTTCTTTGCTCACGGCGGCAAGGATAGGCGGTAACTGAGCAAGGCCGTGAATCCCAAGGATCCGGGAAGGCGAGGGGGCGTTGGTCGGTTACGCTCAATACCATGGAACTGCAGGGAAGAGTCGGGATCGTGACGGGGGGAGGCGTTCGCCTCGGGCGTGCGATCGCGCTGGGTCTCGCTCGGTCCGGCGTCGACGTGTTCATTCACTACAACCGGTCTGCCGAACCCGCAGAGCGAACCGCCGAAGAAGCTCGGGAACTGGGCGTCCGGGCCGCCGTCGGATCGGTCAACCTCTCGGATCCGACCAAGGCCGCGACGCTTGTGGACCTCACCAAGCGGTCGTTGGGAATACCATCGATCCTCGTCAACAGTGCGTCCGGCTTCCCGTCTGACACGATCGCTGACGTTACCGTTGACGCATGGAGGGCGACGCTCGACTTGACGCTGGCGTCCCCGGTGTTCGCGACGCAGGCCTTCGCGTACGCCCTCCCGGAGGACCTCGACGGCGCCGTCGTGAACATCACCGACGTCCGGACTCGGACCCCCTATCGGGAGCATTTCAGCTACATCGTGGCGAAGGGTGGTATCGACACGTTCACGAAGACGGCCGCGCTGCAACTCGCGCCCCGGATCAGGGTGAATGCCGTCGCCCTGGGGGTGATCCTCCCTCCGCCCCAAGAGGACGATGACTACGCAGCCAGGCTCGCGACCGACCTACCGCTCGGCCGCGTCGGCGGGACGGGGCCGGTCGTGACGACCGTCCTCTCGCTTCTTGAGAACGACTTCATCACCGGTGAGATCGTGCGGGTCGACGGTGGGGGGCACCTGGTGTGAGCTGCCAGATACCCGCTACCAGCTACCGGCCCAAGGGTCGGGCTGACCTGAGCGCCGCGTCGCAGGTCTCGTTCCCCAATTCCATCTGGGAGGCGAACATTGAGGGGAACCGATATGTCTGAGCTCGACCAGATTCAGATCAAGGATTTACTGGTTTCGGGGATCTTGGGGATCAACCCGGACGAGCGGGTGAATCCGCAGGACATCCTGGTCAACGCCACGCTCTGGACGGACACCCGCGAGGCAGCAGCAAGTGATGACATCAACGACGCCGTCAACTACCGGACGATCACGAAACAGCTCATTGCCCACATCGAGCAGGGTGAGCCCATGCTCGTCGAGCGCCTTGTCGCTGAGCTCGTTGAGATTTGCCTCGCCGCGGATCAGCGAATAGCGGCCGTTGAGATGACCGTCGAGAAGCCGGGCGCGCTGCGATACGCCCGATCGGTTGGAATCACTATTCGTCGGACACGAAATGGAGGCAACGGGGATGCGTGAAGGTACAGCCCACGCGATCGTGGTGATCGGATCGAACATCGAGAGGGAGCGCAACCTCCCGGAGGCAATCCGGATGCTACGGCGGGCCGCCCACATCACTGTTGAACGGGTGAGCCGGTTCTACGAGAGTCCATCGGTCGGGGGCCCCGAAGACGCACCCGACTTCTTCAACGCGGCCGCCTACGTTTGCACCGAACTGCCACCGGTCGAACTGCGTGAGGCACTACGAGCCATCGAGGTCGAGCTGGGGCGCGAGCGCAGTGATGACCCAAACGCTCCAAGACGGATTGACCTCGACATCGCCTACTACGGAGATGTCGAACTCGACATCGACGGCTGGGTGGTTCCCGATCCGATGGTCGGGACGGCCGCCCATGTTGCGCTCCCGATCGCGGAGGTCGCTCCCGATTGGGTACATCCCGTGGACGGCCGGACTACTTTGGAGATTGCGGAACAAATCGGTGCAGGAGAGGTTCGTCCCGTCATGGCGATTCAACTCAGCACCCCATACTCCCCCCGGGCGCCCGAAGACTTCGACGATACCGCGGACGTGTACGCCCCGAAATTCGAGAGCCTCGTCCGTGAGCAACTCGTCGAGATCGGAGAGGATCCTGACCGCGAGGGCCTCGTGCGCACGCCGCTGCGCGTGGCGAAGGCCATGGACTTCCTGACGAGCGGGTACTCGACCTCCCTCGACGAGGTCGTCAACAACGCCGTGTTCGACGCAGAGGGCGCCGAGGAGATGGTGCTCGTCAGGGACGTCGAGTTCTACTCGATGTGCGAGCATCACATGCTCCCGTTCTTCGGGAAGGCAGCGGTCGCGTATCTCCCCAAGGGCAAGATCATCGGATTGTCGAAGGTCGCACGCATCGTCGACGTATTCGCACGCCGACTCCAGGTCCAGGAGCGGTTGACGAATCAGGTCGCGGATGCCATGACCGATATCCTCGACCCACACGGCGTCGCCGTTGTCATGGAAGGCCGGCATCTCTGCATGATGATGCGCGGCGTCCAGAAGCAGGAGAGCGCCATGATCACGAGCGCGATGCGCGGAACCTTCAAGGACGACCCGCGCACGAGGAACGAGTTCCTCGATCTCGCTCGCTGACCCGCAGCGCCGAGTGTTCGGTAGCCTCTCACTGATGCTTCAAGACACGCTTGGAAGACCGCTGCAGGATCTGCGCGTATCCGTTACGGATCGCTGCAACTTCCGTTGTGCATACTGCATGCCCCGTGACGTGTATGACCGGAGCCACGTCTACCTCCCTCGCGACGAGATCCTGACGTTCGAAGAGATCGAACGACTCGTTCGGTTGTTCGCCGGTCTCGGCGTCGCGAAGATTCGGTTGACCGGGGGTGAGCCGCTGTTGCGCCACGACCTCGACAATCTCGTTGCGAGAGTCGCCGCGGTCGACGGAATCTCGGATATCGCGATGACCACGAACGGAAGCACCCTCGCTCGTCACGCCCGTGCCCTCGCCGACGCCGGCCTCGATCGGGTCACGGTGAGCCTCGATGCCGTCGATGACGCCAGCTTTCGCGGGGCCGCCGACGTGGACTTCCCGGTTGCTCGCGTTCTCGAAGGGATCGACGCCGCGAAAGACGCAGGGCTCACGCCGGTCAAGATCAACACCGTCGTCAGGAGAGGTATCAACGACAACACCATTGTCGATATCGCGGGGGCCTTTCGCGGCACCGGCCACATCGTGCGATTCATCGAGTACATGGATGTTGGATCGTCGAATGGCTGGAAGACCGGAGACGTGGTCACCGCGGACGAGATCCTGGCGACCATCGCAGGTGAGTGGCCGTTGGACCAGGTTGATCCGAACTATCCGGGAGAGGTCGTGAACCGGTGGCGATATCGCGACGGACGGGGGGAGATCGGCGTGATCGCATCGGTGTCGAAACCCTTCTGTGGCGAATGCACCCGGCTCCGACTCTCGGCAGACGGTTCGATCTACACATGCCTCTTCGCGACACGCGGAACCGATCTGCGGGATCCTCTGAGGTCGGACTCGACCGACGAAGAACTCGTTGAGATGATCTCGGCGGTGTGGCGGGCACGATCTGATCGCTACAGCGAAGAGCGGACTGGTGTCTCGCTCGGACTCCCGAAGGTCGAGATGTCCTACATTGGCGGATAGCAGACGAACGCCTGCTCGCCGAAAGCCTCGCGATATCTATCCCTCGTCAACACTCTTGATGTCACTTCGGGTTAACTCTATGTTCGAGACATGGAACCTGCCATGGCCCTCTGTACTGGTGTCGCGGCCGTCACCCTGACGTTTGGGATGCTCGGCTCGTTGCCTGCATTCGCACGCCGACTTACGACGACCCGACTCCCGATCCCGGTCCGTTCGCTTGCCGTACTGCTGACGATGGCGAGTTTGACCGCCGTCCTTGCCCGACCCCGGCCTGCGGCCGCGACGATCGCTCCGCCGATCGTTCGTCTCGTCGACGAGACCGCGTCTCCGACGGACGGGACCGAAACTCCGGCTGACGACGCCGACGCTCCGACCTCAGCGCCTCCGTCCGACCGCTCCGCTGGAAGAGCCTCGGTCGCGACGGAGCGCGTGCGGTCGGGCACTACGGCCCACGTCGTCGAGTCGGGAGACAGCCTGTGGCGGATCGCAGGGGACACGCTCACTGCTCGAAACGGCGCCGAGCCGTCGAGCGCCGAGATCGCTCGCTTTTGGCCCGCGATCTACGCGGCGAATCGGGGTCTCATCGGTGACAATCCGAATGTGATCTTCCCCGGCCAACGACTTCTGATCCCGGAGGGATGACATGGACGAATACGAGGAGATTCCGTGGAGCACGCTGCTGACCGAACACCGCCATGGACGTGCGAAGACGCTGTACATGGCTGCCGCCGTCATCGCGGCGATCGTCGTTGGGTTCGTTGGAGTCCGTTGGCTGACTGCCCCCGGCCACGGGGACCTGCCGGCGCTGGCGGCACCGGTCGAGACGACCACCTCTGAGGTTGTTGCGGTTCAAGCCGATTCGTCGACGACGACCGCCGCCCTGTCGGAAGCCGATCTCATGGCGGTCGAACCCGCCGTCGCGGAGTTGGCTGCCATCGCCCGAGCCGAGTGGTTCGTCACCGACTACTTCACGGTTGATGGCCCGATCCCGGAGGAGTTGATCTCGGCGTTCGTCAACGACGCCGTGGTTCCGGATCTGCCGGACGGAGAGGGGATGGGGATCTCATATGTCGAGTGGGCACGTGCGTTCGACGTGCGGCCGACGATCAGTGGTTACGCCGTCTCTGTGGTCTTCAGGAGTCTCACCGAAGAGCCGGACGGCGCCTTCGTTCGCGGTCCCGTGCGCGCCGTCGACGTGCTGATCGCCGTCGAGGAAGGGGAGACGGCGATCGCAGAGCTTCCGATCCCGATCCTTCCGCCGGTGTATCACGCCATTGACGGCTGGATGGTGACGAACGGGGAAGCCCACGATGCGGCGATCACGGCCACGCTTGACTACGCCGGAATGTTCGACGAGAACGCTCAGGTGATCGAGTCCGGCGCCGCCGGTCCTGAATGGCGGGTGGTCTTCACCGTCGGTGACCAGTCCGGCAACCGTTGGCCGGTCGTCATGCGATCCGACACGATCCCCGGCCCGTAGCCGACGCACCTCGCCGAGCTGCCCTGAGCGGCAACTACGCTGATCTTCATGCAGCAACAGCGAACGCTCCGCGATGCCTGGATCTTGACCATGAACGACCTGGGAGCCGCAGGAGGTGCCGACACACTGCTCATCGGTCCGCTCGCCGAGGTGCTCGCCGATCAGCTTCCCGGCCCCACAGGTGGGACGGCTCCGGGTGTAGCGACGCTGGGCGCCGGACCCGTCTCCGACGGGGCCACTCCCAGCGCGACCGGATTTGACGCCGGTTCGTTCGACGCTGCTGTGATTCTCTCGGCCTGGGAGAACCCGGCCGGCGTCGGCCTAGTGGTGGAAGAGGCCATGCGCGTGGTCCGACCCGGCGGCACTGTCTGGCTCGGCGACATCGATGCGAAGGCGCTCACCGGTTCGATGCCGGCCGCCCGGCGTTACGGGCTGTTCTACCGTTCCAGTCCCTTCGTTGCGGCCGGCGCCCGTTTCCGATACCGAGCAGCCGACGGAATGGGAGTCGACGCCGTGCGAGCGGGACTGCGCGATGTGACCGAGACGAAGGCCGAACTTCCGGTCGCATTGATCGACTCCGCAGCAGAAGGTGTTGAGGCGGTTCGCGCCGGAATCTGGCCGGGCACGGAGGCTCTCGATCCGGCAGCACTCGATCGGCTGCTCGAACGGACCGGTGCGTCGCTTCAACCGCCGACGCGGTTCCCCATCATTCTGACGCTCCCCTGGATCATCGTGAGGGGGCAGCGGTCCTGACGGTCAATCAGTCGCCGAAGCGCTGTTCGAGAAGTTCGATCGCCTGTGGAGCGATCGTCTCCCACGACGTGTCCGGTGTCTTGGACAGCGTCACGAAGTCGGCCGTCATGAACACGCTCGTGACACCGTCGATTGCCACCAGCGCGGCGGCGGTGGGATCGTCGATGGCGCGACCGGCGACGAATGTGGCGGGGCCGCCCACGTCGACACCGACGGTGAACTTGAGGGCGTTGGGGTTGGGGGTGTTGGAGACCTGTACTGCCATATCGCTACCCGACCCTAGTGCGCTGGGAAGCTTGGGCTCGCGGGTGCGTAGACGTGCTCTGTGTATAGGTGCTGTGCCGACCCGCAGATCGCAGGGGCGACACGCATGATTCTCGGAGTCGACGTTGGAGGTACGTTCACGGACCTGTTTCTCTGGGACGGATCCGCGATCAGAACGACCAAGCTCCCGACGACCACGTCCGATCAGAGCGAAGCCGTCCTCCAGGGAGCATCCGAACTCGCCGAACACGTCGATGCGTTCCTTCACGGGACAACGGCAGCAACGAACGCACTGCTCGAACGAACCGGGGCACGGACGCTACTGGTGACCTCACCCGGATTCGAGGACGTCATCGAGATCGGTCGCCAGGATCGTCCGAGCCTCTACGACCCGTTCGTCGATCGGCCTGAGCCGCTCATTCGGAGGAGCGATCGCGTCTCGGATCTCTCCGATGCCGATCTCAACGTGTTCGAAGCCGTTGCCGTCAGCTTGCTCCGCTCCTACGAGGACCCATCGCAGGAACAGGAGATAGGTCGACAGGTGGCGCGGCTTGCGCCGAAAGCTGCCGTATCGCTGTCGAGTGACGTCGTAGCCGAGTTCCGCGAATTCGAGCGAACCTCGACCACCGTCCTGAACGCGTATCTCACGCCGGTCGTGGCCGACTACCTCGCGAGGCTCGAGGCGGGCGTGCGCTCGAGCGGACTCGCCGACACCGTCGCGGTCATGCGCTCGTCGGGCGGCCTGATCAGCGGGTCAGACGCGGCGGCTCTCCCCGCATCCATCCTTCTCTCCGGCCCGGCCGGCGGTGCTGTCGCTGCTGCAGCGATCGGAACCGCGCTCGGCCGAGACCACATCATCGCGTTCGACATGGGAGGCACCTCAACGGACGTCTGCCGCATCCAGAATGGCAGGCCGGAAATCTCCTACGAGCGAGCGGTCGCCGGATACCCCTGCCGAATGCCGTCCGCGGCGATCCATACGGTCGGCGCAGGCGGTGGAAGCGTTGGCTGGATCGATCCGGGAGGCTCGCTTCGGGTTGGTCCCCGAAGTGCAGGGGCAGAGCCGGGACCGGCTTGCTACGGGAGAGGAGGCAACGAGACAACCGCCACGGATGCGAATGTTGTCCTCGGCAGGATCGCCCCCGACGCCTCACTTGGCGGTCGACTCACGATCGATCGAACGCTCTCCGAGGCGGTTCTCGCCGATCTCGGGGAGCCACTGGGACTCACCACTGAAAGGGCTGCTCTCGGTGTGGTTCGGGTTGTGGAAGAGGTCATGGCCGGAGCAATCCGAACGGTCTCGATCGAGCAGGGGGCCGATCCCCGCGATGCTTGGCTTGTCGCGTTCGGCGGGGCCGGGGGGCTTCACGCCACGGCTCTGGCCCGATCGCTCGACATGGCAGGAGTGATCATCCCTCCACACGGCGGGGTCTTCTCCGCTGCGGGTCTGCTGCTCAGCCCACCGAGGATCGATCTGGCGCAGAGCATCCTCCTCAGAGATGGGGAGGACCCGAACGTCGAGATCGGCCGATTGGGATCCGAGGCATCCCGGCGTCAACCGATCGGCACGCTTGAGACGCTCGCCGACGTGCGCTACCTCGGGCAGTCCCACGAGGTCACCGTGCCGTACACACCGGGAGACGGGTGGGGGGTGCTCGCCGACCGGTTCCACGCGCTGCATCGAGAGCGCAATGGATTCGCCCGTCCGACCGATCCGATCGAGGTGGTCACGATCCGTGCAACCGTCACCGGGACACCGGCGATCAAGGCGGAGACCGCCTTCTGCTGGTCGCCCGACGGCGAGGCTCGCAGTGGGACAAGGACGGCTGTCACCACCAATGGTCAGGCCGAGGCGACGGTGTGGAGACGAGAGGGTCTCACGATCGGGACGAAGATCTCGGGGCCGGCCATCATCGAGGAGCGCGAGGCGACCACCTGGATCGGTCCTGGGGAGCAGGCGGTGGTCTCTCCTTCCGGCGCGCTGGAGGTGACATGGTGACCGTCGATCCGATCACGCTCGAGGTGGCGAGAAGTCGACTCGAGGCCATCGCAGACGATATGGGGATCGTGCTGCGACGAACCGCATACTCGCCCAACATCAAGGAACGAGCCGACTGCTCCGCGGCGCTGTTCGACCCGAGTGGGGAGATGCTCGCCCAGGCCGAGCACATCCCCGTCCACCTCGGGTCGATGCCCGCCTCAGTCGCGGCGATGCTCGAACGGTTCGGAACCGACGTCGAACCGGGGATCCAGTTCGCCGTCAACGATCCGTACGAGGGAGGCACCCACCTCAACGATCTCACCCTCGTCCGTCCTGTCTTCGTCGGCGATCGTCTCGTCTCCTGGGTCGCGAACCGCGCTCACCACGCCGATGTTGGAGGAGAGGCCCCCGGCTCGATGCCGGCTCACGCCACCCGGGTCGAACAGGAGGGGCACATCGTCCCGCCGATGCCCGCCGTACGCGACGGTACGTGGATCGAGTCGTTCATCGACCCGTTTCTCGCAGCGACCCGAACTCCTACCGAACGCCTCGGTGATCTCTCCGCTCAGATGGGAGCAAACGAGGCGGGTGCGCTGCGGATCGAGCGCCTCGTCGCCTCAGAGGGCATCGACCGTTGGGGTGCCGTAACCGCGGCGCTGCTTTCCTACGGGGAGCGAAGGACCGCAGCGGCCATCGGAGAACTTCCCGACGGGACGTATCGATTCACCGACTTCCTCGAGTGGGGGGATGACGACCTTCCGATCACAGCGACGGTGACGATCGACGGGAACCAGATCGAAGCGGACTTCGCCGGGACCGCTCCTCAGATCGTAGGGAACATCAACGCCGTGCAGGCGGTCACCCGATCGTGCCTCTACTACGCGGTCCGGGTCGCGACCGATCCGACGATTCCCGCGAATGGCGGCTGCTACCGGCCGATGACCCTCACCACCCAGCCGGGCACGATCGTCGATGCAGAGCGGCCCGTCGCCGTCGCGGCAGGGAATGTCGAAACGAGCCAACGGATCGCCGACACACTGCTTGGCGCTCTTGCACAGGCAGCTCCCGACAGGGTTCCTGCGGCCGGCCAGGGCACGATGAACAACGTGCTGATCGGGAACGACGACTTCGCCTACTACGAGACGGTCGGCGGTGGCCAGGGTGGACGACCCGGCAGCGCAGGTCAATCAGGGATCCACACCGGGATGACCAATACCAAGAACACGCCGGTCGAATCGCTCGAAGCGCACTACCCGTTCCGGATCGTCACCTACCGGCTTCGATCCGGGTCGGGTGGCCGGGGGCGTTATCCGGGCGGCGATGGGATCGAACGAGAGATCGAGTTCCTCACGGGTGCGACGGTCTCGCTCATGGGAGAGCGGAGGCGACTCCGACCATGGGGACTTCATGGCGGGGAGCCGGGCGCCGTCGGTGAGGACTGGCTGGTTCGCAACGGCGTCTGCGAGCGGCTCCCAGGGAAGTGCACCCTCGAAGTGGAACCGGGGGATCGACTCCGGGTTCTTACCCCAGGCGGTGGAGGCTGGGGAACACCGTGAGTACCAGGATTCCGGATCTGGACGCGGATCGGATCGCAGTCATCGATATTCGTCGACGCCCCATGGCGGTTCCGAAGGGTCGACTACCCTCCGGACCATGTCCGAAGCACCTGCGAAGAACCTCGACACGTTCCCCAATCCGCACCCAGGCCGCGAATACGTCGTCACCTTCGACACCCCCGAGTTCACCTGTCTCTGCCCGCTGACGGGCCAGCCGGACTTTGCACATTTCGTAATCGACTACATCCCCGACGCGCTGTGCATTGAACTCAAATCGCTCAAGCTCTACCTCTGGTCGTACCGGGACGAAGGCGCATTCCACGAGGACGTCACCAACCGAATCCTCGACGACCTCGTCAAAGCCGCCGACCCGCGATGGGCCAAGATCGAAGGCGATTGGAACGTTCGGGGAGGGATCCGAACCATCGTCACGGTTGAACACAACAAGACCGGCTGACCGAACCACACCACGCTTCCTTGCGGGCCCCCTCGTCGATCGACCGACTTCACACAGATCGATGCGAGCCGCCCAACACGGCATCCATGCGTGCCCGTTCTGATGCGAGATGCCGAGAGCGCCACTCCTACCGCGATGGGCCCGGGCTGTGATCCATCAGAGGTCGCCGGATCGGCCGAATGCGGAGAGGAGGGCCATTTGAGGCGCCTGCCCGGCTCGCTCGAGTCCGGCTGAGTCGAGGGAGAAGTGCTGTGAGCTCATCGAGTCGGGATCGGCGAGTTCGGCCAGTGCCCACGCGACCAGCTCGTCCGGGATGGTGGCCGGCGGGTTGAGTGCCTGGGCGATGTCCCAGGTGTGGATGATGAGGTCGTGCAGTCGGAGACGAAGGACCTCGCGGCCGGCCAACTCTCCAGCGACGTGTCGGCAGCGTCGATCTTGTACTCCGGGTTTCGCGAAGGCCTGATATTGAGCCTTGATCGAAGAGAGGGCCGCGGCTCGCGACTCGTGTGTGCCATCGAACGATTTGACGGTCGCTGCCATCGCCTCCTCGGCGGAATCCCCACTAAGAATCCCGACCGTGAAGCGGTTGCCGCCGGTCACATGGTCAACAAGTTGATCGAGGTTCCACTCCGCGGCGGGCGTTGGGAAGCTCCACTGACTATCACCGATCGACGCGCAGAGACCCACGAATTCGCCGCTGACCCGGGCAAGGATGAAGAGGTCGTTCGTGTCACGCGTCGTCAATCGGTCTCCTCCTCGACGTGGCCAAGGTTTGCCTGGGGCGAGAGTCTATGACCTCGGCGAAGCGCCGCACTGACACCGGAACCGGGTCCGCGGAACCCACCCAACCAACACTTGGGCCGCTTCCTCACCGGAGCGCCCCTATTTGCGTCTCGACTCGGTTCACACGACGGCACGTATGCGCTACCGAGAGAGTGGGCGCGCACCGAGAATCAACCGGACTGCGTCTCGGGGGGGCACGGCCCTCCCTGACGGGAAGAGAACATAGTTCCGCTTCGCAGGGGCATCGGGGAAGTAACGGAGAACGGATGCACGCCCGCTGTTCACAAGACGGTCGTGGACATCGGCGGAGACCTTGAACGCAAGACCGGCCGGGGTCAGAGAGGCAACGATGGAGCCACCTCCGTAGGCCGCCGCGCCCGAGAAGAAGTGGCGACACTCGAGAAGGCCGACGCCGTCATCGGCTCTCATCCATTGATCAGCGAGGTCCTTCAGTTCTGTGAGGAATGGCTCAGCGATTCCGAGAGCCTACGCCGCCCACATCTTCACCTGTGGGCATCGTGCCATACTGACTCGATGTGGAATCCACCTCCCTGCGACGCCTGACCGCCATCGCGCCCGACCACACATACATATCAGGCACATGGAGTTCCCCCGCCGGGCGCAGACACCGTGTCCGGGCAGCCGGGGGGAACGCGGATTGCTTTCTCGGGTTGTCGTCTCCTTGCTCACAGCACCCGCCGACCGACCCTTCGGACGATGACCACGTGGAGTTCTCTGGGTCCGTGAACTCCCAGATTGAGCTGCTGCTCGATATCGGCGGTCCGACTCGGCCCGGTGATGTAGATGACGTTGGCCGCGCCTGTGGCGTTGCTTCCTGGTTGCGTGAGCCAGTGCATCGGGGAGCGGAAGATCCGATCCGCCGGGAGCAGGACTGTTGCCCGGCGGCTCTCCAGCACGTCGACCACTGCACGCCCCACGTGCGGGAGAAGGCGTCGACGATGCAGGTGACGAAGAGTTGCACTGCTGTCGAAGGAGTGTTTACGTCGACCAACGATAGGCATCAGAGCGGCTGCCTCCGACATCCCCATCCGGGTTCTCGTCGAGAGCGATTCACTACGCTGCCCACATGGACGTTGCCGCTCAGCTGACCGAACTTCTCGGCGCGGCCAGGGTGCACACCCATCCGCTCGATCGGCTGATCTACGCCAAGGACTCCGGTGTGAGCTCCGGCGATCCTGCCGTCGTCGTCCTGCCGGAGACTGCTGAAGAGGTTGCAGCGATCATGCTGACGGCCAAGGAAGCGACGATGCCGGTCGTTGCCCGGGGCGCGGGCACCGGTCTTGCCGGTGGAGCGGTCCCCGCTCCGGGATCGATACTCGTCGTGCTCACCCGGATGAACGAGATCTTTGAAGTCGACGAGATCGGACTGACGGCATGGGTCGGGCCCGGCCTGATCAACCTCGACCTCTCGGACGGGCTCGCGGCTCTCGGCCTCCACTTCGCCCCCGATCCGGCCTCCCAGCAGTCGTCAACGGTCGGCGGGAATGTCGGGACGAATGCGGGTGGCCCGCACTGCCTCGCCGAGGGGTCGACGATCGCGCACATCCTCGGAGTCGAGATCGTCACGGCTGGCGGCGACGTCATGGTCCTCGGTGGAGCCGCTCCCGACCTCCCCGGATATGACTTGCGCGGGTTGATCGTCGGCTCGGAAGGCACACTCGGGATCGTCACACGGGTTCTCGTACGGCTGACGGAGAACCCGCCGGACGTCGTGACCATGCTCATCTCGTTCGAGGACATTGGAGACGCCGCCCGCACGGTGTCGGACATCATCGGGAGCGGTCTCGTCCCGGCGGCTCTCGAGATGATGGACGGCCCGATGATCGAGGCGGTCGAGAACTTCGTTCATGCAGGTCTTCCGGTCGGAGCCGGGGCAGTGTTGCTTGCCGAGGTCGCCGGACATCCGGATGGCATCACCGCCGAGGCGGCATTGATCATGCAGATCGCCACAACCGACGCCGCGACGGAGGTCCGTACCGCCTCGGACGAAGACGAGAGGGCACTGCTCTGGAAGGGACGGAAGTCGGCGTTCGGTGCCATCGCCCAGGCCGCTCCCGACTACTACCTCAATGACACGGTGGTACCGCGCACCCGGTTCGTCGCAGTGCTCGACGAGATCTATGCCATCGCCGACCGGTACGGAATCCGGCTCATGAACGTGTTCCACGCAGGAGACGGCAACTTCCATCCGCTGGTCTCATATGACGCGTCCGAACCCGGGATGACCGAGACGGTCGTTGCGGCCTCGCACGAGATGGTTCGTGTTGCGATTGCCGCAGGTGGGACGCTGAGCGGCGAGCACGG
The DNA here is from genome assembly GCA_964195515.1 of uncultured Saprospiraceae bacterium. Taxonomy (GTDB): domain Bacteria; phylum Actinomycetota; class Acidimicrobiia; order Spongiisociales; family UBA5794; genus JAHEEL01. Next base: position 31,396 of record CAXMQO010000119.1, read on the forward strand.
GATCGGCATCGAGAAGAGGGATCTCATGTCGGAGGTGTTCAGCGTCGACGACCTCGACGCCCAGGCGAGGATCCGGGAGGCATTCGATCCGGAAGGCCTCCTCAATCCGGGCAAGGTCCTTCCCGATGGATCGCGGTGTTTCGATCGGCCGGCGCGATGACGACATTACGCGCCGCAACGCTGCGTCTCTTCGAACGGCTCCATGATGAAACGCTCGCGGTGGACGCCGAACACGTCGTTGCTCCGTCGTCAATTGAAGAGGCGGCGGTGGTGCTTGGGGTTGCTTCGGAGGCGGGAATCTCCACGATGTTCCTGGGCGGCGGAACCCACCTGGGCCTCGGACATCGGGTACGTGCCGATCTGGTCGTGACCTCCACCCGGCTCAACAGGATCACCGACTGGCAACCCGACGATCTGACCGTGGTCGTCGAATCCGGTGTATCAGTCGAAGCGCTCGGGGCCGAGATAGCGTCGCGAGGCCAGACGGCCGTACTCCCGGAATGGGTGACCGGGGCCACGATTGGGGGCGTCATCGCCACCGGGATGTCCAGCTACCGACGGCTCCGGTACGGGCCGACGCGCGACCGGGCCCTCCGCGTGCAGTTCGCTACGGGCTACGGCAAAGTTGTGATCGGGGGCAGTCCCGTCGTGAAATCGTCGACCGGCTACGGCATCCCGCGCCTCGTTACGGGGTCGTTCGGGAGTCTCGGGATGATCGGCTCGGTCACGCTGAAGTTGTGGTCGAATCCGCCCACCACCTCGACCGTGGAAGTCGACGATGCGGCGACGGCACACCTCAGGACCTATCGACCGCTTGCAGTCCTCGAGACCTCCGAGGGCTCTTTCCTCTACCTCGGCGGCACCGCCGAACAGATCGTGGCACAGGCACGCGACGTCGCCGGTGATTCCCGGCACGGACTCGTGTGGCCGGAGCCGATCGTCGACCCGATCCGGATCGAGTTTCGCGTGCCTCCCGGCCTCGTCCGTCGGGCAATCGAGCACTCAAGGCGCCTCGGGGCTTCGCGGTGGGTTGCCGAGCACGGAGTCGGGCGAGTCGCCGTCGGGCTGGGTGCGTTGGACGATGCCTCGTTCGGAGCTGCTCGCTCGTGGGCCGAATCCGTCGGTGGCGCCCTCGTCGTTGTGTCCGGTGGCGAGGAGATCGACCCGTGGGGTACGCCACCTGAATCGATCGAGATTCAGCGACGGATCAAGCAGGCTTTCGACCCGTCGGGGATCTGCAATCCCGGCATCCTCCCAGGAGGACTGTGATGGGTTGGATCACCGATTTCGCTCCCACCAGCGTCGAACTCGACATATGCATCGACTGCGGTCTCTGCCTCCCCGCGTGTCCCACCTTCCGGGTGACCGGGGATGAGTCTGCATCGCCGAGGGGGCGCATCGCGGCGATGCGGGCCGTCGACCGTGGGTTTGTCGGTGTGGACAAACGGTTCGGCGAAGTGATGGACCTGTGCCTCCAGTGCCGGGCGTGCGAGGTGGTTTGCCCTTCGCTCGTGCAGTTCGGTCGGTTGATGGCAGGGGCACGGGCCGAGGTCACTGCCCAGTTGCCGGACTGGAAGGCCGTCGCGACAAGAACGGTCTTCGGTCGTGCCATCGCCTCCCGGTCGGCGGTTGTGATGCTTTCGTGGTTCGCCGGCGTTGCGCAGCGCATGCATCTGGTGACGGCCCTTCCCGGTGCGGCGAAGAATGCGGGTGCGTTGCGCAACATCCCGTTGCCGGTACCGACCACGGCCGGTCACGAGTGGGTGTCGGAAGGGGAGCCCATCGGGACGCTCGGCTTCCTCTCGGGCTGCGTCATGGACCAGTGGTACTCGGATGTCCACGTTGCGGTGATCCAGGTGCTCCGCACCGCCGGTTACCGGGTCGTGGCCCCTCCCATTCAGACGTGCTGTGGCGCGCTCGCTGCTCACGAAGGGGCCGCATACGACGCTGCGAGGATGGCAGGGCAGAACGTCGAAGCGTTCGCTGAGTATGATCTGGTTGTTGTCGATTCCGCCGGGTGCAGTGCCCACATGAAGGGTTATGGCAACTGGGCTGAAGGCGGAGCTGATCTCGCCGGGCGGATCGTTGACGCCAACGAGTTCATCGCTCGTTTGATCGACGACGGGTCGCTCCCTGCCACCGAAAGAGCCGGAACCCCGATCGCGATCCAGGATCCCTGCCATCTCCGACATGCGCAAGGGATCGTCGAGGAGCCTCGTCGGATTCTGCGTGCCGCGGGATACGAACCGGTCGATACCGACCCCGCAGGTATGTGCTGCGGCGCCGCCGGTGCGTACCGACTGTTCCAGCCGGAGATGTCGGACGAGTTGGGTGTCCTCAAGGCCGCACGGGTGGAAGCGACCGGTCTCTCTCGCGTGGCATCGGCGAACCCGGGGTGTGAGATGCAACTCAGGACGTTCCTCAGCAACGGGATCGAGGTAGTCCATCCGATCGAGCTGTATTGGGAAGCGATAGCTGATAGCTGACAACCAACAGCCAACAGTAAGACGGGTCGCGTGTTTGGCCCGTGTGGCTGTTGGCTCAGAGTTCGGCCGCGTACACGTGCATGAGGGCCGTCTCGAATCCGAGACGTTTGGTCGCTCGTACGACCCAGTCGACGTTTGGAACCCAGACCGTGATCGACTCGGAACCGGTTACGCTCGCTCGATGACCACTGAGGCTCGGCTTGATGATCTCCGATCCAATCGCCGTCGTGCCGTCGAGTTCACGGGTCAGATCGATGAAGTCGTTGCAACAACGCTCGGAGAGGTTGTTCCCGCTGTCGCTCGCGTTGAGCAGGCAGCCGCCGCCGGACTCTGGGCGGTCGGCTATGTCGGCTACGAGGCTGCGCCGGCGTTCGATCCGAACCTCACTGTGCAGTCGCGTCCCTTGGACGGCTTCCACGGCGACCTGCCACTTGTCTGGTTTGGGCTCTTCGAGTCCCGCGTCCTGAACCCGGGTCACGACGCCGATCTGGGCGCCTATCAGATGTCTGCCTGGCGTTGGGTCGACGACCGCGACGCCTACGAAGACGCCGTCGGCGCCATCCGGGAGGAGATTGCCGCGGGCAACACTTACCAGGTCAACTTCACCACTCGCCTGCGGGCCAACTTCTCAGGCGATCCCGTGGCGTTCTACCACGACCTCGTTTCGGCACAGTCGGGTGGGTACGGCACCTATCTCGACACCGGCCGATACCGGATCGTGAGCGCCTCCCCGGAGCTCTTCTTCGACCGCCATCCGACGGACGGAACGCACGACCGCCTGGTCACCCGACCAATGAAGGGGACCGCGCCGCGGGGACGCTGGCCGGCCGAAGATGCAGTCCACTTTCACGTACTCGAGACTTCGGCGAAGGAGCGCGCTGAGAACCTGATCATTGTCGATCTCCTACGTAACGACCTTGGGCGAGTCGCCGAATTCGGGACCGTCGCGGTCGATGGCTTCATGGCGATCGAGCGGTACGACACGGTCTGGCAGATGACCACAACAGTCCTCGGGGATGTCGATCCGGCGGTTCCACTCGTCGAGGTGCTTGCCGCCCTGTTTCCGAGCGGGTCGGTCACGGGTGCCCCCAAGGTGCGAGCGATGCAGACGATCCGCGACCTCGAAACAGAACCTCGCGGCGTCTACACAGGGGCGATCGGATTCGTTGCCCCCGCCGGTGTTCCCGGTCCTCGCTCATCGTTCAGCGTCGCTATCCGTACCGTCGTCATCGACGCGGAGTCCGGCGATGCCGAATACGGAATTGGAGGAGGGGTCACCTTCGACTCCGACCCGCGGGCTGAATACGAGGAGGCCGCGCTCAAGTCCCGAATCCTCACCCACGGCAGATCGGACTTCGAACTGCTCGAGACGATGCGGTGGGGGCCGGATACGGGCTGGTATTGGTTGGACCTCCACCTCGACCGGCTTGGGTCGTCTGCCGACTACTTCGGGGTGACGGTGCAACGAGAGCGTCTCGTCGCACAACTCAACGCTGCCGTCGACGGCTGTGGAGAGTCGCGAGTACGTCTTGCAGTGGACCGTCGTGGCCGCACCAAGGTCTCCGTGCACCCGTATGTGGAGGACGACCGACGACTAGTAGGCCTTGCTGTTGATCCGGAACCGGTCGACACCTCGAGCCCATTCCTCTATCACAAGACCAGCCGACGGGAGGTCTACGAGAAGCGGCTCCAGCGCCACCCGACCGCTGATGATGTGCTCATGGTGAATGAACGCGGTGAAGTCACCGAATCAACGATCGCCAACGTCGCCGTCAAGCTCGCAGGGCAGTGGTGTACACCGCCGATGGATGCCGGTTGTCTTCCCGGTATCTACCGCCGGGTGCTTCTCGAACAAGGCAGTCTGATCGAGCGACCGATCCGGCTGGATGAGCTTGCGGACTGTGACGGGATGGCTCTCTTGAATTCCACACGGCTGTGGCGGGATGCATTTGTGGTGGCAGATGGGTAGGACTCCCGTTCGGTGTGCGCAGTCTGGCCACGCGGACGGACAAGACCTCGTAGAACGACATCACCACCCGACACCACTCCGGAACCGCCCGACAACCCGCGAATCATCCCACCACGACACCCCCGTGAATGATCGGGGGGCTAACAGTCAGCGGCCAGACGGGCCGCTTGTTTGGCCCGTGTAGCTGTCGGCTGTCGGCTCAGAGTTCGGCCGCGTACACGTGCATCAAGGCCGTCTCGAATCCGAGGCGTTTGGTCGCTCGTACGGCCCAGTCGACGTTTGGAACCCAGACGGTGATCGACTCGGAACCGGATCCGATCGCCGAATCGATGAGTGACCGAAGGAGGTCATCTGCGTCCTCCTCCCGAGTCTCGAGCCAGGAGACTTCGAAGCGGGCATCGGGAACGGACGACGCGAGTGCCCATCCGGCGCCGATCTCCCAGAAGGCGCTCTGCCGTGCAGCCGCCTCAAGATCGTCGATCGTGAGGCGACGGAACGACCACCCGGTCGCGAAGAGGCCACGCGACACCCGACCCAATTCCCCGACCGACCACGAAGCAAACGCGGGTTGCGCCTCGGCTGAGTGGGCCGGACGGGCGCGGAGTCTTGGAGGAATCCTCCGCCCTCCGTTGCCGTCGGGCGAGGGAGACGCATCGCCGACGGACTTCGCACATCGCACCATGGAAGCGACTCGCCGCCGACCGGTCTTCTCGACGTGACGGATCGATGCCGTGTTCCAGTCTTCGACGAGAAGGCGCCCGACGGTGGCGCCGCGTTCAGCGGCCCACGCGCGCAAGGCGACCGAAACCTCGGCGGCGATCCCACGGCCTCGATGGTCCGGGTGGACTCTGGCGGCGTGGAACCAGGCCTCCGATGGTGAGAGCATTCTGGCGGTGGCGATCGCGATCGCCCGCTCGTCGTCACCCACGGCGACTACTACCAGTGTGTCGTCGCGGCCGAGCCATCCATCGAATTCGTCGGCGACGTAGTCGCCCCAACCGAACGTGTCGCGGGTGAATTCGGCGATCGCCTCGCGGTCTGAAGGAAGTGCGGGTCGAACGGAGATTCCGGGGATCATGGGATCACTCTACGACGCAGGGCAAGACCTGCGGTGATGGCCGTTGAGCGGGCCGAGCTGGTTCGTAGTGCATCCAGACCCCCCCGAGCAGCCCTGCCCCGCGCTGATATGCTCAGGGGTGAGAGGAGTCATTGATGGAGATCATCAATCTCTCGGCTGAGCACCAGGATTTATACTTCTGCTGTCTTGAGGACTGGTCCGACGAGATGGGTGAGGCGGGAGATCACAAGTCCCGTTGGTATCACAAGATGCGCGACCGCGGACTCCGCGTCAATCTTGCCATCGACGATGACGGTCGTCCGATCGGGATGATCCAGTACCTGCCGATCGAGCACTCGCCGGCCCTCGGATCCGACCTCTATATGATCATGTGCGTCTGGGTTCACGGTCACAAAGAGGGGGTCGGCAACCGGCAGGGCCGTGGAATCGGTACGGCGCTGCTTGCAGCCGCCGAACACGACACCAGGGAACTAGGCGCCAAAGGGCTCGCGGCATGGGGGCTCGTGTTCCCGGTCTGGATGAAAGCCCGATGGTTCAAGAAGCACGGCTATCACACGGTGGATCGCAGGGGAATGCGGTCCCTTCTGTGGAAGCCATTCACCGAAGACGCGGTGCCCCCTCGCTGGATCGAGCAAGCTTCCAAGCCGCTACGAGTGGAAGGCAAGGTTGCGGTGACGGCATTCGTGAATGGTTGGTGCCCGGCGCAGAACCTGGTCTACGAGCGAGCAAGGAAGGCCGCTGCGGCGTTCGGTGGCGACGTGGTGTTTGAGAGCCACGACACGAGCGAGCAGTCGGCGATGGTCAATTGCGGAGAGACCGATTGTGTCTACCTCGATGGCAAACCGCTGCAGAAGGGCTCGCCCCCGTCGTACGAAACCATCCATAAGAAGATGGCCG
>CAXMQO010000120.1:0-8767 GCA_964195515.1 uncultured Saprospiraceae bacterium
CCGTTGTGCCACTCCACGCGGCGAGATCCACCGAGTCCTCCGGGTAGGAGGCCCACAACACGAGGCCGTCAACGGCGTCGGGGTGTTCGGCGGTGTAACGGGCGGCCATCACTCCGCCGAGGCTGTGGCCGGCGATGACCCAGTCGGTCACCTCCGGGTGATCCTTGATGACGTCATCGGCCCGATCGCCGCCGAGGATCGCGACGCCAAATGGCATGGGAACGATGGCGACGAAAGCCCCATCTTCTGCGAGGGCGTGCGCTGCCGGGGCATACGAGCGTGGCTCCACGAAGGCACCCGGGTACACGATCACGCCGGTCGAGGTTGGCTCCGTCGGAGTGAACGTGATCGCCTTGCCGTCGACCACGACCACGGTGGAGGTCGATTCCATGGCGACGAGCGCCTCGCGCATCGGGCCCTGCATCAGAATCCTCGGGAGGATGAGCGCGGCGGCGACGAGGATTGCAACGAGCACGCTGAGGACAACTCCGGCGATGATCAGCACTCGTCGCATTGTTCGGTCCTCCATGATGTGTGGTCCGGTTGCGGTGCATTCTGGCCCATGCCCGACGGGTCCGATGCGGCTCGTCGTCAGGCCCGCGCGGCTCCGAAGCGTCGCAAGGTGATCTCACGAGCTTCGCCGTGGTCGACCATCGGATAGGGGTAGTCCGTACCGAGGATCATGCCGGCCGCCGTCGTCTCGGGCGGGCGTTCCCACGGTGCGTGGATACCGGAACCGTCCAGCGCTTCCAGTTCCGGCACGTACCGGCGGATGTAGGCGCCGTCAGGGTCGAAGCGCCGACTCTGCGCAACCGGGTTCATGATGCGGAAGTACGGAGCCGCATCGGCACCGGTCCCTGCGACCCACTGCCAGTTGCCGACATTCTGTGCCGTATCGGCATCGATGAGGAGTCGGCGGAAGTGACGCTCGCCGACTCGCCAGTCGATACCGAGATCCTTGACAAGGAACGAAGCAGCAATCATGCGCACCCGCCCGTGCATCCACCCTTCGTCACGGAGTTGACGCATGCCGGCGTCGACAATCGGGTAGCCGGTTCGGCCGTCCTCCCATGCTCGAACGGCCGTATCATCTTCGGCCCACACGATCGTGTCGAGATCCACTCGGAATGCATGGTCGATGGTCTGAGGTGCGTGGAAGAGGACCTGCGCGTAGAAGTCGCGCCATGCGAGCTGTCGGACGAACGCCTGGCGTCCGTTGGTTGACCGGCCTACCCGCTCGGCCACGGTGCGCGCAGCGATCGTCCCGAACTTGAGGTCGGCCGAGAGGTGAGAGGTGCGATCGAGGTCGGGTCGATTGCGATCCGTCTCGTAGTCGTCGACGATCTCGAGGAATCGTTCCAACCGCTCGCGTGCGCCTGCCTCGCCGCCGGTCATGATTGGCGGGTCCACCGTCGCCAGATCGGCAGCGCCACTCCCGAGGACTTCGGCGTCACCGGCTTGCGGCCACGGATCGACCTCCGTTTGACTCCATTTGCGGTGATACGGCGTGAAGACCCGGTACGGCGTGCCTCCGCCGGTCAGCACCTCTTCCGGTGCGTGCAGCGCATCTCCGTCGAAGGTCTCGATCTGTCGATCGGCCGCTCGAGCGACGGCCGCGTCGCGACCGCGCGAGAATGGTGTATATGAGCGGTTCCAGTACACCGCGTCGTGACCAGCTGCGGCGGTTGGGATGATCGTTTCGGGGTTGCCGGTCTCTACCGTGAGACCGCCACCGAGGTGCTGCAGTTCTGCGTCAAGTGCCGCGAGATGAGCAAACAGCAGATTGCGCCGCAGGCTGCCCGCTGTGGCGAGCAAGCTCCGGTCGAGAACGAACAGGGCCTCAACGGCATCGTGGTCAGACGTGGCGGCTGCCCACGCCGGATTGTCCGCAAGGCGAAGATCCCGTCGGAACCAGACCAGCGAGCTCACTCGAGGTCGTCCGCGCCTGGGGGAGCCGCCGGTGAGATGCGATCTCTCTGCTCTGCGGTCGAGGCGATCTTGCGAGCCATATTGCCAAAGATGAAGCCGTGGAAGGGGAGAAGCGCATACCAGTAGAGGCGACCACTCAGTCCGCGCGGCCGGAAGTAGGCACTCTGATGGAGCACGGTGCGACCGTCCTTGCGTTCGGTGCTCCAGTGCAGCCAAGCATCCCCGGGGAGGCGCATCTCCGCGGAGAGCTGGATGCGGTGACCGGGCTCCACGCCGGTGACTCGCCAGAAATCGACCGTATCTTCCAGCCGTAGATCCTCGGGATGGCGGCGCCCGCGCCGAAGACCGACTCCGCCAACCACGGTGTCGAGAATCCCTCGTAGCCTCCAAGCCCAGTCGAATCCGTGATAGCCGACGTCGCCACCGATCCGAGAGAACGACCAGTACACGTCCGCTGGGTCCGCGCGGGTTGTTGCGGTCTGATGGTCGACGAACAGGGTTCCGCCGCTCCAGGCAGGATCGCCCTCGAACGCCTGGGCCGGTCCGGTTGTTGCATCCGACCACCGGGTGTCGACGCTGAGGTCCTTGCTGTGTTCCAGCGCCCGTTCAATTGCCCGGGTGAGAGGCGTTGGCGCGATAGCGAATCGATGAAGTGCCGCGTTGTCGTGCACAACGACTTCGTTCTTGAGTGAGTCGACGAGCGGGCGGGCGACTCCGACGGGGAGCGGCGTCACGAGTCCGATCCACAGCGATGAAAGCCGCGGGCTCAATACCGGAACCGGTACGACGACACGACGTGGAAGCCCGGCCACCCTGGCGTAGGCGTGCATCATGTCGAGGTATGACAGGACCTCGGGTCCCCCGATCTCATACACCGTGTGCCCGTCTGCCGTCTCGTCGAGACACGCAATGAGGTAGAGGAGGATGTCGCGAATCGCGATCGGCTGGCACCGCGTCTGGACCCACGATGGGGTGACCATCGCCGGCAGCACTTCCGTGAGGTAGCGGAGCATCTCGAACGACACCGATCCCGATCCGATGATCACCGCAGCACGCAGTTCGGTGACGGGAACCGGCCCCGTGGCGAGCGCCCGGCCGACCTCGTGCCGGCTGCTTAGGTGTGGCGAGAGGAGGTCGTCTTCGTCGCCGAGTCCGCCGAGATAGATGATGCGACCTACACCTGCGTCTTCGGCCGCTCGGGCGAAATTGGTCGCCGCGACCTTGTCCACATCCCGAAAGCTGCCGGCGCTCCCCATTGAGTGGATCAGGTAGAACGCGACGTCGCATCCGCGCAGAGCATCCTCGAGTGTGTCGGGGTGGAGCACGTCGGCCGTGACCGCCTCGACCTGAGCCGTCCAGGATCGGCCGGCGAGCTTCGCCGGATTCCGGGCAAGACAGACCACCTCGTGTCCCTCGGCGATGAGCCGAGGGACCAGTCGACCCCCGATGTATCCGGTTGCGCCGGTGACGGCGATTCTCATAGCGACCTCTCTTTCGATCCTAGTTCGTTCCAGCCTCCCTTCCCGGATGGCGTCCGGGATTCGGACGCTCCACGGTGAGCCGCATCGACCGGCGTTGGGAGCGGTCCCCGTTGATCGGCGAGAGCGCCGTGCCCGGGGCCGAAGAAATTACTGCTAAATCTCATCCACCCGTCGTAGCGGCTCCGTAGAATGGGCAAGCAACCCCATAAGGAGGGGCAAGATGAAGAAGCTCATTGCGGTATTCGCCGCAACCCTGATGACTCTGGCGATTGCAGCACCCGCAATGGCACAGAGCGAAGCACGTATCCACCTGATTCACGGAATCCCCGATACTCCCGTTGACGTGATTGTGGACGGAGAAGCGGTGTTCACCGACTTCAATTTTGGCGATACCCAGGATCTTTCGTCGCTCGCAGGCGCCACCCTGGTCGGCCTGCAGGTCGTCCTCGCAGGCACCGACACGGTCGCGATCGACGCCGGTGATGTCGATCTGCCTGCATCGGGCAACTACTCGATCACTGCGAACCTCGACGCGGTAGGGACCCCGACGATCACGGTGTTCGCGAACGACACCGCCGCGATTGACGCCGGAAGTGGCCGTCTCCAGGTCCGTCACACTGCAGCCGCTCCGGCCGTCGATGTGAAGGCTGATGGCGCCGTGGCGTTCAGCAACCTGAGCAACCCGAACGAAGCGAAGGCCGACCTTCCTGCCGCTACCTACAGCGTCGAGGTCGTCCCCACCGGTGCCGATGAGCCGGTCGTCATTGGCCCAGCGGATATCGCCGTCAAGGACGGCGAGTCGCTGATCGTCTACGCCGTCGGATCGCTCGAGGGTGGTTCACTGACCGTCCTCACCGAGTCGATCACCGGTCTCGGCGCCGCCCCCGAGGCAGTGCCCACGGGCAACAGCCCGGTCGAGAGCGGGATTCCCCTCGGCATGGTCGCCGGCATGCTCGTCATCGCCACGATTGCGGTCGGCGGAGGTCTTACCCTCGCACGTCGCAGTAACTGAAGCAGAAGCAACCTATGAAGGAGATCGGGGGCGGGGCAGGACGCCCCGCCCCCGATTCCGAATCCACACCATGAGACACCGCATCGCCATCCTCGGACTCGCCACCGGCCTTCTCCTCGCCGCGTGCTCGTCGGCTTCGCCGGAGGCGAAAGACGCAGCGGTGTCGACGCCAACCTCGACCGAACCAACCACCACCTCGATCGCTGCTGTTGATCCAACTCCCACGACGACCCCGGCCCGGTCGCCGTTGGCCGAACTGGTGACTCCGGTCGGATCCGCGCAATACGACCCCGCTGATCACATCGACGACCGCCCCCTGCCGACATCGATCACGATCGAGGGAATCGGAATCACGGCTGCCCCCGTGGTCGACGTCGGCGTCAAAGACAACGGCGACATGGAGATCCCAGGCGCCGACGGCGTCGGGTGGTACCGATTCAACGCCACTCCAGGCGAACCGGGCTCTGCCGTGCTTGCCGCACACATCTCGTTCGACGGGCAGCCGGGAGTGTTCCGATATCTCGACGAAGCGAGCGTCGGCGATCGCGTTGTGATCCAGTTCGACGACGGTACGACGAGCGAATTCGAGATCATCGAACTCGACCAGTACGACAAGCAGGAACTACCGACCGACCGGGTATTCGCCAAAACCGGCGATCCGGTGCTGACGCTGATCACCTGCGGTGGCGACTTCAACCGTTCGCTGCGCAGCTACGAAGACAATGTCGTCGCGTACGCGATCCCGATCGGTGTCTGAACGAGCATCTTCTGCATGATCATCCCGGTCTGGTCATCCGTCCTTTCGCTACGCTCCGAAGAACGGGTGTGGGGAGGACGCCTCTTGCCGAAGACCGGTCGGCACAAGGGAGAGAAGGATCATGAGGGTCATCATCAGCGGAGCCAGCGGCCTGATTGGGCGTGCGCTCGTCACGAGGCTCGAGACCGATGGTCACGACGTTGTGCGACTCTTGCGACGAGACGCGCGGGGTCCGAACGAGATTGAATGGGATCCGGCCGCCGGCATGATCGACGTAGCGGGTTTGCAAGCTGCCGACACCGTATTCCACCTCGCCGGAGCCGGGATCGGTGATCATCGCTGGACCGATTCGTACAAGCAGGAGATACTCGACAGTCGGGTCCTCGGCACGGGTCTCCTCGCGTCGACGCTGGTGGCCCTCGATCGGAAGCCTTCCGTCCTGGTATCCGCCTCGGCCATCGGCTGGTATGGCGACCGTGGCGACGAGATCCTGGACGAAACGGCCGCTCAGGGGTCCGGGTTCCTCTCAGACGTCACAGCGGCATGGGAAGCGGCGGCCGAACCCGCGACCGACGCAGGTATCCGCGTTGTACATCCCCGCACCGGCATCGTGCTCTCCAAGGACGGCGGTGCGCTCCGACGCCTGTTGCTGCCCTTCAAGCTCGGCGCCGGGGGAAGAACCGGACCGGGGAGCCAATGGTGGAGTTGGATCACCCTCGACGACGAAGTCCGGGCGTTGACCCATCTCGCGTTCTCGTCCAGCCTTGCCGGGCCGGTGAACCTGACGGCCCCGAACCCCGTCACCAACCAAGAATTCGTCGGGACCCTGGGAAGCGTGTTGCGGCGTCCGGCCGTGCTTCCGACGCCTTCTCTGGCACTCAAGGCGATGCTCGGATCAGAACTGGCGGACGCCCTCCTCTTCCAGTCGCAGCGGGTCGTCCCCGCCCGGTTGATCGAAGACGGCTTCACGTTCGACTCTCCTGCTCTCGCAGGAGCCATGCGCTCGGTGCTCGACTGACGCTGTCGGAGTCATCTGCCGTCCTCCGTCCCCTCGGCCGAAGCTCGGGAGAGGCGGAGGAGCGCCGGCAAGAGGGCAGGAGGCCTGCCCGCATCATGAGAACTCTCGTGCCAGCCCTTCCACGACGACTGCGCCGAGCGCGGTCAAGATCGAGGGTGGAGCAAGGACTTTCCGGTCACGGCCACCACCCCCGAGGATGATCCGGCCCCGAGTCATCACTAGACCATCGACCCACAACGGGAGGTCAGATGGGAGGCCGAACGGAGTGACTCCGCCGATGCTCATGCCGGTCAGTTGCTCGGTGTCATGGCTGTTTGCGAACGATGCCTTGCGGACGCCCAATCGCTTCTTAACGACCCGGTTCACATCGAGTCGCGTTGTTGCGAGCACCACACATGCCGCGTACACGGCAGGATCCGACTTCCCTGCGACCACGATGGTGTTGGCCGAATCCGCCAGCGGATAGCCATACGCCTCGCAGAATTGCGCGGTGTCCGCGAGCGCCGGGTCACATGGGATGATCTCGTACACGACACCCAGCGAATCGAGTTGTTCAATCAACGGATCGCTCACTGATGGGTCCCTTCCCTCGAAACGTGGCCAAGCGATGCTAGGCCACACGGCACAGGTCAACACACGGTGGTTCCCCACCATGGTTGTCTTCGTTCGGCAGGGAAGGGTCCGCCCGCCTGAGGTCCGGTGCGACGTGAGTAGTCTTGACTTCACAACCGCGGTGCCGGAGCACGACCGGATCGTGGCCCTTGTCGAGGTCCACTTCGCGCTCGGATTTCCCGTGCGGATTGGGGTCGCAGGAGCTACGGTTGGGAGTGCCGAAGTCGTCGACGAAAGCTGAGGAACCATGGACGCTGTAGAGAAGATCGTGAACGCCGAGGAGAAGGTTGCCGCACTCCAGGATCACCTGGCGACGGTCGAGACGGTTCTCGAGAAGGCTGAGGAGTTCGCCGTTGAGGGACAGAAGGGCGGCCGCTGCGTGCGCCGCCTCTTCCGACTGCTTCTGCTGGTCTCGATCATCGCCGTCGTCGTGATGGTGGTCAAGAAGATGATGGGCCGCCGGGCGCCGGAGCAGGTTCCCGTTGTCGAAGAAGCCGAGATCGAAGAGGCTCTGATTGAAGAGGCCGTGATCGAAGAGGGCATCGACGCCTCCTGAGGGCGCCGCATCGGCCGCGATTGGCGGTCATGCTGACGAGGTCAATCAAGGAGCAGATGTGAGCCCTTCCAACGAAGCCGAACGGCGCCCGCCGCCGATCCAAATGGCGATCGGGTGGATCGTCGCCGCCCTGCTGATCTTTTTCGCACAACGCGACCTACGCCGACGGCCTCCCGAGGCCGTTCGCGGTCCGGTCGCCATGTGGCGACTGGTCGCCGGGATTCCGCCGGGAGCTGTGGCGTATCTGATCTTGGGACGGCGCAGAATGTCGTCCCCTGACGCCGACGCGCCGATTCCTGCGTGATCGCGGCGTGTCGACCCGGCCGGTCCGAACGATGAAGGAACCGTTCGTTCCAACGGACTTCGACGTACCCAGCGAGTTCGAAGGTCTCGGATTCCGCCTGGAGCCGCTTGGTCCCCAACACAACGAACGCGACCACGACGCATGGTTATCGAGCATCGAGCACATCCGCTCGACGCCGGGTTTCGGACCGACCAGCGCTTGGACGGAGCCGTTTATCGGTCGCTGGCCGACTGGGTCGATGAAGCCCGGCCGTCCGGGAATTTCCGGTACGCACCGCAGGCGTGATCGCCGAGTTTGCCGGAGAGCCAGAGCGGGATACAGTACGGCCACACGGAGGCGGTGCATTGACAGGGACGCTCCTTCGTTTTCGTGACGCGTATCCAGGAGGGCACTCATGGTTTCGAAAGTCGAAGTAACTGACGCTGAGTTCAGTCGTCTCAAGACGTACAACTGGGGGATGGGCGGCCTGCACCTGATTCAGGCCATCGTGATCCTGGTGCTGGCCACCGACTTCGCTCTTCCGGTGACGGCGGCGTTCCTCGAAGGACCCCCCGGGACCCCAGCGGAGACGACCACGCTGTTCGACGTGTCGATCGGCTGGGGCGTGGCAACGTTCTTGCTCCTCTCCGCTCTGTTCCACTTCGTCGTGGCGAGCATCGGAGCTGGCCGCTACCGAGATCAGTTGTCCCGGGGACAGAACCAATTCCGGTGGATCGAATACTCCTTGTCGTCTTCGGTCATGATCGTTCTCATCGCGATGCTGCCGGGGATCTCCGACATCGTCGCGCTGATAGCCCTCTTTGGTGTGAATGCAGGGATGATCTTCTTCGGATCGGTCCAGGAGCGCTACGAAGCCCCCGGTGGTTCGCTGTGGCCGTTCTGGCTCGGCGTCGTTCTCGGAATCGTGCCCTGGATCGGCATCGGCGTCTACCTGGTGTCGCCCGGCAGCGATGCGCAGCCTCCGGGCTTCGTCTACGCGATCTTCGTCTCGCTCTTCCTGTTCTTCAACACGTTCGCGATCACCCAGCTGCTGCAGTACAAGCAGGTCGGACGCTGGCGCAACTACCTGACGGGTGAGCGCACTTACATCCTGTTGAG
>CAXMQO010000121.1:0-34097 GCA_964195515.1 uncultured Saprospiraceae bacterium
GCACGAACGCGTCCGGATTGGGTGCGTTCCCTATGGCCATTGAACCCCTCAGCTGGTTCGTCGACTCGTACTCGCGCTCTTCGAGCCAGTGCCGCATTTCAGCGAGCACCGTCCGGACATGACCCGCACCCCTCTTGAGTAGCGCCGAGGTCATCATTGCGACATTCGAGCCTGCGAGCAGCGCCTTGATGACATCTTCCGCGTCGTGCACCCCGGACGTCACGGCGAGGTCGGCTTCAACCCTTCCGCTCAAGAGGGCGATCCACCGGAGTGGCAACAACAGGTCGTTGGATGTCGAGAGCTTCACCTTCGGCACGACCTCCAGGCTCTCGAGGTCGATGTCGGGCTGGTAGAAGCGGTTGAACAGAACAAGCCCATCTGCCCCGGTTTCAACGAGTCTGACGGCCATATTCGGTGTCGACGAGAAGTACGGCCCGACCTTGACGGAGAGCGGGATCGAGATCTGCTCGTGGACCTCCCAGACGAGGTCGAGGTATCGCTGTTCAATCTCGGTTCCTGCTGTCGCGAGATCGGTTGCGATCAGGTAGACGTTGAGTTCGAGGGCGTCGGCACCCGCAGCCTCGATCCGCTTCGCATAGTTGACCCAACCACCGTTCGTCGTTCCGTTGAGCGAACCGATCACCGGGATCGAGAGCGCTTCTTTCGCATCGGTGATATGCCGCAGATACGACTCGGTTCGCGTGGCGTAGTCGTCGAACTCGGGAAAGTACCCGGACAGTGCCTCGGCGAACGACTCGGCGCCCCTCTCCATGACACGTTGCATCTCCATCGCCTCGTGTTCGATCTGCTCCTCGAACAAGGACGGCAACACTACGGCTGCCACACCGGCCTCTTCCAGGCTCCGCAATCCATCGAGTGTGCCCGTCAACGGCGATGACGACGCGACGAGTGGGTTCTTCAGTTCGAGACCCAGGTAGGTGGTGGCGAGGTCGACGCTCATGACTCCTCCTCATCGTCGGTGCCGATCCAGTCGATCCCCGTGAACCCCTGGTACAGCTTCCAGCGAGTGTCGATGTCTTGCTGGGCCAGGGCCATCAACTCTGCTGCGTGATCCGGATTGACCCGGCTCAACACCGCATAGCGTGCTTCCTTGGCCGCCACGTCGGCAAACGGGATCGACGGTGGCCTGCTGTCGATCCTGAAAGGTTGCTTGCCCTGATCGACCATCCGCGGGTCGTAGCGATACAGGGGCCAGTAGCCGGCTGCCACGAGGTCGCCCTGGTGGGACATCGACTGCTCCATGTCGATCCCGTGGGCGATACACGTCGAGTATGCGATGACGAGCGATGGTCCGGGGTAGGACTCAGCCTCGGCGATGGCCTTGACCGCTTGGGTGTTGTTCGCGCCCATCGCGATCTGCGCCACGTACACATTGCCGTACGACATCGCGATCTGCCCGAGGTCCTTCTTCGCCGTCGCCTTGCCTCCCGCGGCAAATTGCGCAACAGCCGCTCTCGGCGTCGCTTTCGATGACTGTCCCCCCGTGTTCGAGTACACCTCGGTGTCGAGCACGAGGATGTTGATGTTCTTTCCCGTGGAGAGGGCATGGTCGAGGCCGCCGAAGCCGATGTCGTAGGCCCATCCGTCGCCGCCCATTATCCACACGCTCTTCTTGACGAGTGCACCGGCCACGGTCTCGAGTCTTCGTGCCTCTTCGTCGTCGATCGCCGGTAGCAGCGCCATCAACTCGGCGACACGAGTCCGCTGGGCTTCGATCCCTGCGTGGTCGGACTGGTCGGCTTCGAGGATCGCTCCGACCAGGTTCTCGCCGACGAGCCCGGAAATCGCACCAACGAGACGTCGCGCTTCCGTAGTCTCGATGTCGAGCGCAAGCCGCATGCCGAGGCCGAATTCTGCGTTGTCTTCGAACAACGAGTTCGACCAGGCGGGGCCGCGACCCTGTTCGTTCGTCCGCCACGGTGTCGTCGGGAGGTTGCCGCCGTAGATGGACGAGCAGCCGGTTGCGTTGGCCACGACCATGCGGTCTCCGAAGAGTTGGCTGACCAGCTTGACATACGGCGTTTCCCCGCAGCCTGCGCACGCACCGGAGAACTCGAAGAGCGGTTCGAGCATCTGCGAGCCCTTCACCGTCTCCAGTTTGAACTGATCGCGCGAAGGCTCCGGAATCGTCAGGAAGAAATCCCAGTTCGCCCGTTCCTCTTCGAGGTGGTCAAGCTTCGGCTCCATGTCGATCGCCTTGTGCTTGACCTCGGTCTTCGACTTCGCAGGGCAGACGTCGACGCAGACGCCGCAACCGGTGCAGTCGTCCGGGGCGACCTGGATCGTCATGAGATGATCGGGCAGCTCGCGGCTCTTGAACCCGCGGGACTTGAACGTGTCCGGTGCCCCGTCGAGCGACGAGGGCTCGAACACCTTCATCCTGATCGCAGCGTGAGGGCACGTGAGGGCGCATTTGGCGCATTCGATACAGATGTCAGGATCGAAGATCGGGATGTCGACGGCGATGCTGCGCTTCTCGTATTGTGTCGTCGCCGTCATGAACGTCCCATCGACCGGCATGGCCGAGACCGGCAGCAGGTCGCCCCGGTCCTCGAGCATCATCGCCGTGACTCGCTGCACGAAGTCCGGTGCATCCGCAGGAACCGTGCGCCTCATCTCGATCGTCGACGTGGCCTCGGACGGCACGGTGACGCGGTGCAGATTCTCTACCGCCCCGTCGACAGCGGCGAAGTTCTTCTCAACGACAACGTCACCGAACTTCGCATACGACTTGGTGATCGTCTTCTTGATCGACTTGATCGCCTCCGCCTCCGGCATGAGGCCGGCGAGGGCGAAGAAACAGGTTTGGAGCACTGTGTTCGTCCGATGCCCGAGTCCGGCGTCCCGTGCCACCTCCGTTGCATCGACGACGTAAAAGGCGAGTTCCTTCTCGATGATCTCGCGCTGCACGTTCGCCGGCAGCTCGTCCCAGACCTCATCCGGGCCGTACGGGCTGTTCAGGAGGAACGTCGAGCCCTTCTCCGCTTTCGCCAGGACATCGACCTTGTGGATGAACTCGAACTGGTGGCATGCGACGAAGGTCGCATCCGAGATGAGATAGGTGGCAGCGATGGGTGAAGTGTCGAATCGCACGTGCGACGTGGTCATCGCACCCGACTTCCGCGAGTCATAGACGAAGTATCCCTGTGCGTACAGGGTCGTCTCATCACCGACGATCTTGACGGTGTTCTTGTTCGCCCCGACGGTTCCGTCTGCGCCGAGACCGTAGAAGACGGCCCTGACTTGCGCCTCGTGTCCCGTCTGGAATTCCTCGGGTATGTCGATGGACAGATGTGTGACGTCGTCGACGATGCCGACCGTGAACCGGCGCTTCGGGTCGGCTTTCCGGGCCTCGTCAAAGACGCCTGCGACCATCGCGGGAGTGAACTCCTTCGACGAAAGTCCGTAGCGGCCGCCGATGACACGCGGCGGAACGGTCCAGGAGGTCCGTCCAAGCTGCGTCTCTTCCATGACGACCATCATCACGTCCTGGTGGAGCGGCTCTCCAACGGCGCCAGGTTCCTTCGTGCGGTCGAGAACAACGATGGTCTTGGCTGTTGAGGGCAGCGCGGCAATCAGCGCTTGGGCGGAGAAAGGCCGGAAGAGCCGCACTTTGACGAGTCCCACCTTCTCTCCCCGGCCGACGAGCGCTTCGACTGCTTCCTCTGCCGCACCGACACCCGAACCCATCATGACGATGACTTCGGTGGCATCGGGTGCGCCGACATAGTCGAAGAGGTGATACGAGCGGCCGATCTGCTCGGCGAAACGATCCATCGCGCCCTGGACGATGTCCGGCACCGCGTCGTAGAAACGGTTGCAGGCCTCGCGGGCCTGGAAGAAGACGTCCGGATTTTGGGCCGTCCCGCGAAGGACGGGATGGTCCGGGTCCATCCGCCGTTTCCTATGGGCGAGCACCCCGTCGATGGGGATCAGCTCCCGGAGATCATCGTCGGAGATCTCTTCGATCATGTTCACTTCGTGCGATGTGCGGAAACCATCGAAAAAGTGGAGGAACGGCACCCTGCTCTCGAGCGTCGTCATCTGGGCGACCGCCGCCATATCGTGGGCTTCCTGCACGGAGTTCGAGGCAAGCAGCGCCCATCCCGTGCCGCGTGTCGCCATCACGTCGCTGTGGTCTCCGAAGATCGATAGTGCGTGCGTCGCCACTGACCTCGCAGCGACGTGGAAAACCGCAGGCGTCAACTCGCCCGCGATCTTGAACATGTTCGGGATCATCAAGAGAAGCCCTTGCGAGGCCGTGAATGTGCCGGTCAGAGCCCCGCCCTGGATCGCTCCGTGCACGGCGCCTGCGGCTCCCGCTTCGCTCTGCATCTCCATGACATCCGGGATGTTCCCCCAGATGTTCGGTCGACCCTGGTTCGACCAGGCGTCTGCGTGTTCCCCCATCGGAGACGAGGGTGTGATCGGGTAGATGGCAAGGACTTCGTTCGTGCGGTATGCGACCGACGCGGCGGCTTCATTGCCGTCGACGGTGACAACGGTCCGCGTCGGTGCCTCGATGATGGTCATGTGGGAAAGCCCTCCGGAATCGCGATGCCCCCATGTTAGGAGACCCTCGCGCCGGGCTCTCCGTCAGGCTTCGAGTCCGGTTGCCTCTCCCGCTTCGGCCTGGGTGGCTTCTCCACCGGTCGTCAACCCCAGTTCCGCCTTCAGCTCTTCGAGTTTGGCGTCGGCCTGTGCCTCGTTCATCGCCTGGCGCAACTCAGCTTCGCCACCATCGGGTGTCGCCTCGAAGATCTCGGCCTTTGCCATTGCCTGTGCCTTGCGCTTCTCGATCTTGTCCTCGACGGATTCGAGCGTTGGCAGCGAGTCATCGAGTGTCGCCGACATCGACTGGACGGCGGCGTTCACCGTCTCTTGCATCTTCGCCTGCTCGAGTGCACCAAGCAGTTCCATCTGCTTCGCGGAGAGTTCCTGTAGCTTCACGGCATTGGCCTGCACGGCCCGCTTGGCTTCATCGGCCTGGGTGATCGCCGTCCCGTATTGACCCTTGAGGGATGTCAGGTTGTTCTCGGCGGCCTGCAGCTTCGTAGCCTGTGCCTGGGCAATGTTCGTCCACTTGGCAACCCCGGCCGTGTCGCCGGCAGCCTTGGACTCCTCAGCCTTGAGGATCGCCTGCTTCGCCATCTCCCGGGTCTCGCCGACCTGATCGGCGGCCTTCTCGATCTTGCTCTCGAGTTGGGTACGGTGCGCCACGATGTTGGCGGCCTGGTTCCGGAGATCCTGGTTCTTCTTCTTTGCTTGATCGATCGCCATGTTGATCTCGATCTCGGGATCCATCATGCCGTCTGACGTCGACTTGAACCATGACTTGATGTACAGCCACCATTTCTTGAACATTCGCATCCCTCTCTTGTGGTACGTGCGGTGCCTTCGATTCTAGGAGAGGCTTCAGCCTCTGCGGCGGCCGCCGCCCCGCATACGCGTGCTGCTCGTCGATCGGGAGCGAGAACCGGAGCTCGACGACCCGCGAGGTGAACGACGCGATGAGGCCATCGATCCCATCAGCAGACCGGTCATCATCGCCGCAGTGCCGGAGGATCGACGCCGATCCGGCCGCCGGTAGATGGACGCCGGGACGCGAGGAGGTGTCGTGAGTGGGGAGGCTCCCGGCACCGGGGCGGTCGGTCGGGGCTTCTCCGGCTTCGGTGGAGGGGGTTCACCATCGAGGAGCGCCTCCACGCTGTCGAGGCGCCAGATCGCCATGTCGAGCTCCTCCGCCGTGGCGATGAGCTCCTGGGGAGTAGCTGCCCCTTCGTAGGTGTCGAGCGCATCGGCGTAGGCGGCGGTCGCGGACTCGTAGAGAACCCGGGCGGCAGGATCCGTTGACGCGGTGATCTCGTCTTCAAGGTCGATGATGTCATTGGCGACGTCGTCGAGGCGCTTCTTGACCTCGGCCCTCGCATCCTCGATCGACCGCTCTGCCTCCCGCTTCGAGGACCGAGAGGTCCTCCAAAGGATGAACGCCACCCCGGCGACAATGATCAGGAGGAGGATCCATCCCCAGGGCAATCCGCCACCACCTCCCGGTTCGGCGCCGCCGACGGGTTCTCCGATAAGGGTTGCGACAAAGAGTTCCACGACGTCGGTGTCCGAGGAGCCGTCGAGAGAGACATCGGTCGCCTCGTCGAGTTGCTCCCGAGTATAGATGTCACCCTCGGACGCCCACCCGGCCGTCTCGGGAGCGACCACGAAGACGGTGCCTGTTCCGCCCATCTCGTTAAGCGTGTTCTCCGCAAAGATCGTGGCACCACCGGGGGGCTCGATCGCGAGGACCGCAATCGAGAGATTGCCTCCAGCGAATCGGGCCTCGGCAACTGCGTCTTCGACTGCATTACGGTCGGCATCAGACCCGTCTTCGATGAAGAAACCCTGGGCTACAAGTACCGGAGCAACGTCGACCGGTTGCGCGGCGGCGACGAGGATGACAAGGGCGAAGGCGGCGAGTATCAATCGTTTCATGGAATGAGGGTACCCACCGTCATCGAGGTCATCGCCTACCTCCCCGCTGCCGCTCGGAGGAAGAACGCCACGTTCGCGGGGCGCTCGGCCATCCTGCGCGTGAGATACGGGTACCAGGCGGTGCCGTACGGCACATAGACGCGAACCGGGTATCCCTCGTCGAGGAGCGATCTCTGAAGGTTCCTCCGGACGCCGTAGAGCATCTGGAACTCCCACGGCTCGGCGCGGCTACCAGCGAGCCGTTTCGTGAGGTTGATCCGTTCGTCGTCGTGGGTGGCGAATGCCGCTGTGATCCCGGGAGTCGCCATCAGTCGCCGGGTGAGCGCGTCGAAGGCGGCATCGACTCCGCCCTTGTCTTGATGGGCGACCTCTGCCGGTTCGGCGTACGCCCCCTTGCAAAGCCGCACGAGGCCGCCGTGCACGACGATGCGGTCGAGATCGGCGGGGGTGCGATAGAGGTAGCTCTGGACGGCAATGCCGACATTTCCGTGCCGAGCCTGAACCGTCTCGAAAGCCGACACGGTCTTCTCGACAAGTTCGGATTCCTCCATGTCGATCGTCACTGTCGTCCCGGCGTCGGCGGCGCGGGCTGCGAGCGCACCAAGGGATTCGACGGCGAGGTCATCATCGAGGCCGAGGCCGAGTTGGGTCAACTTCACAGAGATGTTGGCGTCGAGGCCGTCCTCGCGGATCCGGTCGAGACATCCGAGGTAGCCATCACGAGCAGCAACGGCAGCCGGCCCGTCGGTCACGTGTTCCCCGAGATGATCGAGCGAGACCCACGCCCCCATCTCGTTCAGAGTCAAGGCGGTGGTAGCAGCCTCGTCGATCGTCTCCCCCGCGACGAAACGGTGCGAGAGACGACGCCCCGCCGCGGACTCGGAGAAGAGCTTGCGGACACTTGTACGACTGGTGACGGCGAGGACGGTGCGGCCGACGACGTTCATTCTCCGAAGTCGTCCGAAACCCGCTCGCCTAGTTCGCGGGATCGTTGCGCCGCGGCCTGGATGGCGTCCTCCATGAGTGCCCTGAATCCGCCCTCTTCGAGCACATGCATCGCGGCGGCAGTCGTGCCACCGGGTGAGGTCACCTCTCCACGGAGTCGGAAGGCGCTCTTGTCAGATTCGGCGAGCAGCGTCCCGGAGCCCTTCAACGTCTGATGGACGAGGCGCTCGGCGGCATGATGGGGAAGACCTTCCCGAATCGCAGCTTCGGTCATCGCCTCAGCCAAGAGGAAGACGTACGCAGGCCCTGTTCCCGAAACGGCGGTCACGGCATCGAGGAGATCCTCTGAGAGCCGAATCGTGTCGCCCACCGCACCGAGAACAGCGGCAGCGTCTTCGAGCGCCGACTCGTCGGCGTCAGAACCGCCGCAGTACGCGGTGATCCCTTCGTCGACGGCTGCCGGTGTGTTCGGCATCGCGCGAATAATCGGGATGCCCGGCAATGCTTCCTCGAAGGAGGCGATCGTGACACCCGCAGCGAGGGAGACAATCACCTGATCCGGGGTCATCGTTTCACGGATCTGAGCGAGGAGGCTGACCACATCCCTCGGCTTGACGGCTATGACGACGACTCGCTTGCCCGCGGCGGCTTCTGCAGGGTCGAGCGTGGTCGCGATTCCAGTGCGAAACTCTGCCTCCCTAATCCGCTCGGGTCTCCTGGCCGCGAGCGAAAGGTCGGCGGGTTCCCACCCGGCGCGGATGAGTCCGAGCGCGAAGATCTCCCCCATCGATCCGGCTCCAAGAATCGCAACGGACGGTTTCATCACATCAATGTTAGATGTGCTCTACGAGCCCAGGGCTCGTAGAGCCTTTCGGAAGTGATCGGCGGTCTCGTTGTCGAAAGCAACCAGGCGGATCAATTCGAGTTGTCCCCCGTCCTCAATCCACGACTCGGCCGCTCGTGCGATGACCCGACATGCGTCGTCAGGCGGATACCCGAAGATCCCGGCGGAGATGGCAGGCAACGCTATCGACGTTGCGTCGAGTCCATCGGCTGCATCGAGCGCAGCCCGGACCGCATCGGTGAGAAGCTCTTCGTTGTCCTGACCAGTCCGGTAGACGGGGCCGATGACGTGGATGACGTGCCGAGCCTCCATCGTCCCTGCCGACGTGATGGCAACTCGTCCGGGCTGTACCGGACCGTGCTCGCCTACCCATGCACGGGACTCGGCATCGATCGTCGGACCTCCCGCCTTGGCGATCGCCGCAGCGACCCCGCCACCGTGGGTCAGATGCCCATTCGCGGCGTTGACGATCGCATCCACGTCCTGTGTCGTTATATCGCCTTGCACGACCTCGATTCGCTTGTCCATCTCACTACTCGATTTCTACGGAGGATGCCGGATCGATCGAACCCGTCAGGCGCCCTATCTGCTTTGCGAAGCGATCCGGGTCACCCGTCGTCAGATAGCGGGTCACACCAGGGCCACGGCCGTCGCGATCGGATCGCACTCGTGCGACCTGTCGCGCGACGGCGGAAGCAGGATCGATGACACGGACACCGTCGCCCGCCGCAGCCCGTATCCCATCGGCAACGAACGAATAGTGCGTGCAGCCGAGCACGATCGTGTCGGCCCCCCTGCCCACGACATCTGCTGTGTATCGGTGGACCAGGCCATCGACGTCGTCGCCGTCTTCGATCGCCGCTGCAAGCCCAGGGCAAGCCCGGGCCACGACGGCCACGTCGCGGGCATGCCGGTCGACAACTGACGAGAAGAGCTCTCCCTGGAACGTGGCCTCGGTGGCGAGCACGCCGATGGTTCCACGCTGTGTGGCTCCGACCGCGGGTTTGACCGCCGGTTCCATGCCGACGAACGGCACGGCCTGAAACCGATCCCGGAGCTCGTGGAGCGCCGCGGCGGATGCGCTGTTGCAGGCAACAACAACGGTGGTCGCGCCTGCGTCGATCAGGTACTCGCTGATGGCGAAAGCACGCGCCCGCACCGCAGCGAGTCCGCGTTCACCGTAAGGTGCGTACGCCTGATCCGCGACGTAGAAGAGGTCGGCCAAAGGCAGGAGGGCCCGTATTTCCGACAGGATGCTGAGTCCGCCGACCCCAGAGTCAAAGACGCCGATCGACCCTTTGGTCACCAAGATTCACCGTGGCGATTCCGATAGGCGACCTCATCCATCGGTTTACGACCGCCGAATCTCGCCGGCTCAGCATCATCCGCTGGATACCCGACAGCGATGGCGTAACGACACCGAGCACCTTCGGAAAGGCCGAGCACAGAACCAACTTCGTCTTCACGATGCAGGGTGATCGGGCACGAGGCGATGCCGAGCGCATCGGCAGCGAGCATCACATTCTGAGCGACTCGACCGGTGTCGAACTCGTATCCGCCAACCTCTTCCACCAGAGCTAATGCGGCCGGGGCGGCCCGAAGGGGACCGGTGAAGTCGCCACACTCCGTGAGCCTGTCCTTCTGGTCACCATCGACAACAACGAACGACCAGTTCTGGAGGTTCTTGCTACTCCCGGTCCATCGGGCCGCCTCCAGCAGGCGTTCGATCAGAGCAACCGGCAGTGGTTCATCGCTGTACAAACGAAGGGCACGAAGGGCGAGGATGCGGTCGTAGTAATCACTGGTGGTCATGACGCAAGCGTAGACCGTCCGAACGGTGGGCTGGCAAAGCATCTACACCCACCTCTACGCACCTGCGAGCCCAGGGTTCGCAGGACACCATGAGAAGAGGGGCCGGACGATGTCCGACCCCTCCCTCTTCAACGGTGCTGGTCGGTTCAGCCGAGAAGCTTCGCCTTCTGTGAGGCGAATTCCGCGTCGGTCAGCTTGCCTGCATCGTGGAGCTTCGACAACTTGTCCAACTCGTCGGCGGTGCTTCCACCGCTGCCGGCCACACTCTTGATGTAGTTGTCCTGAGCCTGCTGCACGTCGGCAGCCTGCTTCATGGAACGTTCCTGCATCTTGGTGCCGTTGGCGATCAGGTACACGAGTACGCCGAGGAACGGCAGGATGATCACGAAGAAGATCCACGCCGCCTTCCCGAAGCCGGATATGTCGCTACGGAAGATGTCGGCGAAGATCGAAATCAGCAGCCAGATCCAGATCACGAACATGAAGAACCACAGCATCCACCAGAAGATGTTGAGCAGTGGCGTTGAGGATTCGGCGAATAGCAGCATTGAAGCCCTTTCTCTTGACAACGGTGTCAGCGACACAGCAAAACGATGACGCGTTCCCGCTAACGGTATCTACCGTCGCGATTCTAGTGGTCCCCGGGAACGGGGGACAATCTCAGAAGGATTCGACCGCCAGGTCCATGAGTGCGCCGTCTTCCGTCTCGGCGAGCGTGCGACGCAGCTTCGCCTTCGGCAGCACGGTCTTCGCGAAATACCGCGCAGCCGCGACTTTGCCCTCGTAGAAGGCCCGATCGGCCTCGCTTGCCTCGGGCAGCCCCTCGATTGCTATGTCCGCGTGGCGGATCAGCAGCCAGCCGATGACCACCTCGGCAAGGCTCTCGAGCAGCGATGTGGTGTGCAGACCCGTCTTGTAGATCTGCGGCGGATCCTGCATGGCACCCATCGAGTAGCCCACGAGCGCTCCGACATGCATCTGAAGGTCTTCGAGCGCCTTGCCGAGCAGTTCGCGCTCAGCCTCCATCTCCTCTGAACCACCTTTGACCGTCTCAAGGATGTCCTGTCCGAGACGCATCAGCGTCGCACCCTGGTCCCTGGCGATCTTCCTGAAGAAGAGGTCAAGGCCCTGGATCGCGGTCGTTCCTTCGTAGATCGTGTCGATCTTTGCGTCGCGGATGTACTGCTCCATCGGGTAGTCGCGGGAGTAGCCGGAGCCACCGAGGACCTGCAGCGACATGGCCAGCAGCTCGTACGCCTTCTCGGACGAATACCCCTTTACCAGCGGAAGGAGCAGGTCGTTGAGTTTCGCCCAGTACTCCTCCTCTGGATGGAGATGTCCCATGTCGAGCACCCACGCCGCGTATATGGCCATCGCGCGCATCCCCTCAGCATGTACCTTCTGCGTCATCAGCATGCGCCTGACGGCGGGATGGTGGATGATCGTCACCCGTGGCGCTGTCTTGTTCCGACTCTGGGTGAGGTCGGCAGACTGGACCCGCTCCTGGGCGTACTCGAGTGCGTTCAGGTAGCCGGTGGACAGTGTCGCTGCGGCCTTGACACCAATCGACATGCGGGCGTCCTCGATGATGAGGAACATCTGCCGGATGCCTTCGTGCACGTCACCGACGAGGTAGCCGACCGCGGGTTCTTCCATGCCGAAGGTCAACTCACACGTCGTCGATCCGCGAATCCCCATCTTGTCCTCGAGGCCCGTCGTGACGACGCCGTTGCGTTCGCCGATCGAACCGTCCTCATTCAGGTGGTACTTCGGGACGATGAACATCGAGAGGCCCTTCGTCCCGACTTCGGCACCCGGTCGCCTGGCGAGGACGAGGTGGATGATGTTCTCGTAGTAGTCATTGTCACCGGACGTGATGAAGCGCTTCACACCCTCGATGTGCCACTTGTCACCTTCAACGTGGATGGCCTTTGTGATCCCTGCCCCAACGTCGGAGCCCGCGTCGGCTTCGGTGAGCACCATCGTGGCGCCCCAGTTCCGTTCCACCATTGGCTTTGCGAATCGTTCGACCTGCTCCGGGGTGCCGACCGCTTCGATGACCCTGGCCATCAAGCCGCCGATCGGGTACAGGTAGATCGCGGGATTCGCTCCGGCAAACAGTTCTGCGGCCGCCCAGCGGAGCGTCTCGGGAGCGCCGAAGCCGCCCAGGCTCTGTGGAACGCCGACGAGATGCCAGCCACCGTCGTGGAGTGCATCGAGGCTCTTCTTGACGCCGGGCGGCAACTCGACGTTGCCGTCGACGAGCTTGAGTTTCGTGCGGTCGGCCTCAACGAAACTCTCGGCGAAGTCCTCGGTCGCGAGCCGATCGACTTCCCGCAGCATGTCCATGGCGGTGTCGTGGTCGATCTCCTCGAACGGAGCGGTGCCGAGATACTCATCGATCCCGTAGGCCTCGAACAGGTTGAACTTCAGATCCCGAAGGTTGCTCTTGTAGTGGCTCATTGCTCGCTCCCCTGCTGGTGTCGCCATCGTGTTCCTGGCAACGAACGAGACCGGGGCGGACCACCGGCCGTCCGACTTTTTGAGTATACACTCCATTTTGGAACGCTCACTCAAGATCGGCGTATGCTCGCTGGAGGAGGTGTCCGAGTGGCCCGCTATCAGGTCGGCATCAGGACCGAGACAAAGATCATCGACGCCACGCGCGAATTGCTGGCCGAAGGTGGTATCGAAGCAGCGACGCTCAAGGCGATCTGTGACCGTGCCGGCGTGAAGGCCGGGTCGTTTTACAACATCTTCCCCTCGAAGGAACAGGCCATCATGCAGGTGGCCCGGGATGCGATCCGGGCCGTTGACCCGGATCCGGAGCGGTCCGGGGCGGAAACCCTCGATGACCTTGTCGACGCCTACATCCGATTCGTGATCGACCAGTCCGATCTCGCCCGCATTTACCTCCAACTCGCCGTCTCCGGGAGCAGCGACGACTCCGTCGCCCGGCGGTTCCTCCGTCACCACGTCCGCCGCGTCGAGCGCTTCGCCGACGCCATGGTGCGTTCCGACGGGACGATTGATCGCGCTGGTGGGACAACGAGAGCCGAAGTGTTACTCGGCGCTCTCGATGGTCTCGCATTCCGGTGGGTGCTCGACCGCTCCTTCGACTTCGCCAAACACGCCCGGATCGCCGCATCTCTTTGCCGTTGACCGGACTGCCCCTTCCGCAGCCCATCCTCGCCGCGTAGATCCGGTGTGGGCGCCGACGCTCTCGCGAGTCGAGCGGTTCGAACCCGCTCCCGGTTTGCGAGGATCGAAACGATGCTCGGACGACTCCGGTGAGCCCCTTTCAGCCGATCCGGCTGTCGTACCATGCCGGTCCGGAACCGGAGAAGCGGAGGATCAAATGCAGTTCGCGTTTCAGACCAGCGGCATCTACGAAGACGTCCTCGGAGTTGCGCGACTCTCGGAACGTCGTGGTCTTCCTGCAATCGCGCTCCCCGACCACTACCTCATGGCCCTCGACGAAGAGAAAGCCAAGGTCACTCCTGCATCCGATGCCTTGATCCAACTTGCCGGCCTGGCTCGCGACACCACCGATCTCGAACTCGTCGTCCTCGTCTCTCCGATCACATTTCGTCATCCGGCCGTTCTGGTGAAGACCGCTATCACAATCGATCGGATGTCCGGTGGCCGGTTCACGCTCGGGATCGGAACGGGTTGGATGGATCGCGAGCACGAAGTGTTCGGTCTCCCGTACCCGCCGATGTCGGAGCGATTCGACATGCTCGAGGAGTCCTTGGCCTACACCCGTGCCGCACTCGCGGATGAACCCGTCGGTTACTCGGGAAGGCACTACACGATCGAACCCTTCCCTATCTCACCCCGTCCCGTCGGCAAGGTCAAGCTCCTCGTCGGTGGAGGCGGAACATCGAAGACCCCCCGGCTTGCGGGGACATACGCCGACGAGTTCAACGTCTCCCTTGGAGATGACCTCGCCGACCGAATCGACCGGGCCAGGACTGCGTCAGTGGCCGCAGACCGCGATCCACACGCCCTGGTGCTTTCGAGCGTAGGCCAGATCGTGGGTGCTGCGTCTGAGTCAGATCTCAAGCATCGTCTCGGCGAACTCGCTGCAGATGCCGGAGTCACGATCGACGAGCTCGCGGAACAGCTCAAGCGTCGACGGACACCGACCGGCACGTATGACCAACTCCGGGAGCGCTTCGCCGAACTGGCGGACCTGGGCGTTACCCGGTTCTACGTTCAGGGTGGTCGCGACAACGACCGTCGCGCCGAACTCCTCGACGGCCTCGGCATCTGAGCCGGGTACCGTTGGGCCTGTGAACGACACAGTGCTCGACATCGGGGGACCCGTCCGGATTACCGACTACGGAGGGGAGGGATCGCTGCTCCTTCTCGTCCACGGTCTCGGTGGCTCAACCGAGAATTGGGACGCCGTCGGCCCCGACCTCTCCAACTCGGGCCGCGTCGTGGCGATCGACGTCGTCGGTTTCGGCGACTCCGAACCCGGGGACCGAAGGCCAAGCGTCGAAGACAACGCAGAACTGGTCGCCGAAGTGGTCCCGTTGCTCGGATACGACAACGCAACGTTGGTCGGCAACTCCATGGGTGGCCTCATCTCCATCATCGCCGCCGCTGAGCACGCCGACCGCGTTGAACGAATCGTGCTCGTCAACCCCGCGTTACCCGTGAGCCGCAGACATCCTCCGGATTTCGAGGTTCTGACGAAGCTCCTCGGTCCGCTTGTTCCCGGCATCGGCGAGCCGGCGTTCAGGGCCTACCGAGCCGCCCACTCTCCGGAGGAGGAGACGGCAGAAACACTGAAGATGATCACCGCCGATCCGTCGACCGTGTCGGATTGGGTTGAGGAACGACTCTCCGAGGCCAACCGGCGCAGGCGAGGGCAAGAATGGGCAATCCCGGCGTTTCTCGAAGCCGACCGATCAATCGCCCGCTACGTGCTGCGCCCCAACCGCTACCGCAAACTCATCCATCGGATCGGCGCCCCGACGCTGCTCATTCACGGAGTCGAGGATCGACTCGTGTCGGTCGACTCTGCACGATGGCTAGCGTCCGAGCGACCCTGCTGGGAGTACGTGGAGATGGACGGCGTCGGGCACGTCCCGATGCTCGAAGCGTCCGACCGATTCGTGTCCATCGTCAGCGACTGGCTCGCCGAGTCGTGACGGTCAGTTCTCGATCGGATAGCCCTGGTCGTACCAATTGACGATCCCGCCGTCGACTTCGTGGACCTCGACAAATCCGAGGTCCTTCATCGTCTTGACGGCCTCGGAGGATCGATTTCCGGTCCGGCAGTACACGACGTATGGCACGTCCTTGTCGAGGGTGTCGAGTTGGTCGGCGAAGTCGTCCGCATAGAAATCGACCATGATCGCGCCGGCGAGGCGCGCCTCGTTGAACTCTTCGAGCGTGCGGATGTCGAGGACAACGAGACCTACCGGGTCGTCGGCGATCACCTGAGCGGCGTCCGCGGGAGAGACCAGCTCAATACTCTGGGTGCGCGTGTCCGAAGAGCATGCCGTCACGAGAACCGATAGCGCCAGGATCAGCGCGAGCAGACTTCGAATCATTGCTGGTTTCATCGTGGTAGATCTCCTTTGTGTTGTCCGGTCCACCGGCGTGTCATGCCATTCCAAGGTCGACCAGTCCTCCGGTGAGGTTCGCGACGACCGCGAACCCGCGGCGGACGAGGTATTCCGCTGCAACTCCCGACCGATTCCCGGACCGGCACACGAGCAAGATGGCTCGGTCGCGGTCGAGTTCGTCCAATTTGTCGGGCAGTGAACCGAGCTTGATGAGGGCCGAGGCGGGAAGTGTCCCCATCGCCCATTCGAACGGCTCGCGCACATCGATGATCACGGCGTCGTGTTCATTGCTCCAGGTTCGCCATTCGCGTGCGGGGACGAGGCGTACGGCCTGAACCGATTCTTCCCCGATCACGTGAGTTGCATGAACAGTTTCTCGAGCCGCTTCGGGTCGTAACCCTCCAGCGCGGCCCGTTCCGGGTCGGTGGCGCACATGGTCATCGTCGCGCCGAAGTACTTGTAGCCGGCATGTTCAAGCGCCCGCATCGAAGCAGAGAACTGGGTGATTACGTCGGAGCAGTCGCGCCCCTCTTCGAGCATCCCCTGGATTCCACGGATCTGACCCTCGACGCGGCGCAGCCTCGTCAGGATGTCGTGGATCTCGATCTCGTCCAGTTGCATGAGGAGAGCATATACCCCCGTGGGGTATATGGGTGGTGGGGTGGAGTACTACGCACCGAAAATCTCGGAATTGATACGATACGACTCAGGTTATGATATCTATAACGACTCAGGACATGGCTCGCGTCACTGCGGGTTCAACGAAACGAAGGAGCACCCCGCATGGGACGCGCCGTAGGTATCGACCTCGGAACCACCAACTCTGTCATCTCGACCCTCGAAGGCGGAGAACCCAAGATCATCAGCAATGCTGAGGGACACCGCACGACCCCTTCGGTCGTCGCGTTCGCCAAGAACGGCGAGGTTCTCGTCGGCGACCAGGCCAAGCGTCAGTCGATCACGAACCCAGACCGCACGGTTCGCTCGGTCAAACGACACATGGGAACCGACTGGAGCGTCGAGGTCGACGGCAAGGCATACACCTCACAGGAGATCGCAGCCCGCATCCTCATGAAGCTCAAGCGGGATGCTGAGGCCTTCCTCGGCGAGCCCGTGACCGAAGCCGTGATCACCGTCCCGGCCTACTTCGGCGATGCACAGCGCCAGGCAACCAAAGAAGCCGGCCAGATCGCCGGTCTCGAGGTGCTCCGCATCATCAACGAGCCCACCGCGGCCGCGCTGGCCTACGGACTCGACAAGGGCGAGGACGACCACCTCATCCTCGTCTTCGACCTCGGAGGAGGAACGTTCGACGTGTCGGTCCTCGAGATCGGCGAAGGTGTCTTCGAGGTCAAGTCGACGCACGGCGACACGAAGCTCGGCGGCGACGACTGGGATGACAAGGTCATCAATTGGCTCGTTGACGGATTCAAGAGCGACAACGGTGTCGATCTCTCGAACGACGCGATGGCGATGACCCGACTCAAAGAGGCCTCCGAGAAAGCCAAGATCGAACTGTCGTCGGTCATGGAGACGGAAATCAATCTTCCGTTCATCACCGCCACGAACGAGGGGCCGATCCACCTCCTCCGCACACTCACCCGCTCGGAGTTCGAGCAGATGACGGACGATCTCGTACAGCGGACTCGCCTGCCGTTCGAGGAGGCACTCAAGGATGCCGGTGTGACGATGAACGACATCGACCACGTCATCCTCGTTGGCGGATCGACGCGAGCGCCTTCGGTACAGAAACTCGTCCAGGAGCTCGCAGGCAAGGAGCCACACAAGGGGGTCAATCCGGACGAGGTCGTCGCCGATGGCGCCGCGCTCCAGGCAGGCGTGCTCATCGGTGACGTGAAGGGCATCCTTCTCCTCGACGTCACACCGTTGACGCTCGGCGTCGAGACCGAGGGTGGTGTGTCGACGAAGATGATCGAACGCAACACGACGATCCCGACCCGCCGCTCCGAGATTTTCACGACGGCGGCCGACAATCAGCCGGAGGTCGAGATCCACGTCCTGCAGGGCGAGCGCCCGATGGCCAACGACAACAAGAGCCTCGGCCGCTTCAAGCTCCCCGGTATCGCTTCGGCACCCCGGGGCATCCCCCAGATCGAGGTGACGTTCGACATCGACGCCAACGGCATTGTCTCCGTGTCTGCGAAGGACCTCGGAACCGGGAAGACGCAGCAGGTGACGATTACCGGCGGCACGGCACTGTCCGATGATGACATCAATCAGATGGTCAGAGATGCCGAATCCCACGCTCAGGATGACGCTGAGCGCAAGACAACCGTCGAAGCCCGCAACCACGCCGACCACACGGTGTATCAGATCGCCAAGCAACTCGCCGAACACGGCGACAAGCTGACCGACGACGAGCGCAAGCCTCTCGACGACAAGATCGCGGAACTGCGGACGCTGCTTGCTAATGAGAGCACCGACTCGGAGACACTGAAGAACGCCACGAACGAACTACTGACGGGGTCGCAGATTCTCGGTGAGAAGATCTACGCGGCGTCCGCGGCCGAGAGTGCTGCGGCGGCGGCAGACGACACACCCTCCGATGACGACGAGGTCGTCGAAGCCGAGGTGGTGGAGGACGATGACGAGTCCTGAGGAGAGCCAACAGCCAACAGCCAACAGCCAACAGCCCGAAGCGGCTTCCTCCCCCTCAGGGGGAGGTGCTGCCGCAGGCTGCGGAGGGGGTCAAGCAGTTCCCCTCGAAGCAATCGAGGTCCAAGAACTTGTTGTGCTCGAACCCGAGGTCGGGCCGACGGCGCACGACCTCGGCCTTGAACTGCCCGACGATCCGGATGAGGCCCAGGACCTGCTGCTTCGAGAACTGAACGAAGCCCGCCAGGAGGCCGGCGATCATCTCGAGATGCTTCAACGCGTCGCGGCCGACTTCGACAACTTCCGCCGACGCGTTCAACGCGACCAGGCGGAGAACGTCGAACGGGCCTCTCAACGCGTCATCGAGGGACTTCTCCCGACGCTCGATGCTCTCGACGCGGCGACGGCATTCGAACCACAGAGCCCGTCTGAAGAGAGGATCAAGGAGGGAGTGCTGTCGACCCGGAGCCAGCTTCTGGAGACACTCACCCGCGAAGGTTTCGAACCGATCCCCGCCGTCGGCGAGGCATTCGATCCGAAGGTACACGAGGCCGTATCCGGTCCGGGTGAGGGCAGCGGTGACCTGTTCATCGGCGCCGAACTCCGCCGCGGGTACGTCATGCGCGGGCGGGTGATCCGTCCGTCGCTCGTCACGGTGGAACATGCGTAAGGAATGGTTGGAGAAGGACTACTACGCCACACTCGGCGTCTCCAAGAATGCCTCTGACAAGGAGATCAAGAAGGCATTCCGCAAACTCGCGCGAGAGTTCCACCCCGACAACAACCCCGGCGACGCGGTGGCAGAGGCCCGTTTCAAGGAAGTCAATGAGGCGTACGACACGCTCTCCGACGCGGACGATCGCAAGGAGTACGACCACGTTCGAGAGATGGGTTACTTCGTCGGTGACCAGGGCGGCCATCAGCAGTACGTGCGCGTCGAGGACGTCTTCGGCGGCGACATGGGTGGGGGTGGCTTCCAGGACCTTCTCGGTGGGCTCGGCGACATCTTTGGTCAGGGCGCCAGGCGGCAACAGCCGAGACCGATGGCAGGACGAAATCTCCAGTCCGATCTCTCCCTCACTTTCCACGAATCCCTCGCCGGTCCGACGAAGACCGTCGGTATCGATGGACGGACCGTCAAGGTGAAAGTGCCTCAAGGGATCGCCGACGGCACGAAGGTTCGCTTGAAAGGAAGGGGAGAGCCGGGAGCCAACGGCGGCCCCGCAGGTGATCTCTTCGTACGGGTGCACGTCGCCTCGCATCCCGTGTTCGGACGCTCCGGGAAGCGCGATCTCACGATCGCGGTACCGGTCACGTTCGCCGAGGCCGCTCTCGGCGCGGTCATCCTGATCCCAACTCTCGACGGAGACACAAAGATTCGCGTCCCGGCGGGTACGCAGGGCGGCACGACGATGAAGGTGTCGGGGAAAGGCGTCGAGGTCTCGAACGGCAGCGGCGATCTGCTCGTCACGATCGAGGTGACCGTGCCAACCGACCTCTCGGATACGCAGCGAGAACTGCTCGAGACGTTCCGCGACGATGCGCCGGAGAACCCGCGCGAACACCTGGGGGTGTGACATGAGTGGCCAGGAAGAAGCCGTCTACATCATCTCGGTCGCCGCCGAACTCTCCGGCATGCATCCGCAAACGCTCCGCATCTACGAGCGCC
This sequence comes from uncultured Saprospiraceae bacterium, assembly GCA_964195515.1. Classification (GTDB taxonomy): domain Bacteria; phylum Actinomycetota; class Acidimicrobiia; order Spongiisociales; family UBA5794; genus JAHEEL01. The sequence goes on from CAXMQO010000121.1 coordinate 19,976, forward strand.
GCGGTCTCATCGCGCCGTACCGCACACCGGGAGGGACACGGCGCTACTCGCAGGCCGACATTGAACGACTCCTCCTTATCCAAGAACTGACGAACGCCGGCGTGAACCTCGAAGGGGTGCGTCGAATCATGAGTCTCGAGATCGAGAACGCCCGTCTCCGCAACCAGGTCGTCCGTCTCAGGCGTCTGCTCGAGGATTCCGACGCCCGATTCACGGGCGATCCCGAGCGCCACACCGTCATCAAGATGGGAATCGTGACGCGGAGGAATCTGCCGGATGTCCGGCGCGACGGTCCGTTCGACGCGTAGCCGAGTGGCGGAGTAGTCGAGGAGCTGAGTACCGTCGGGCCTCCGATTCGAGGAGCCTATGACACTCGACGTTTCGACGGTCCGCTCACAGTTTCCAGCGCTGTCCCGCACCGTCGGTCGGGTTCCCGCCGCATATCTCGATGGGCCCGGTGGTACTCAGGTTCCAGAGTCGGTCATCCAGGCCATGGCCGGATTCATGCGTGCCGGGGGAAGCAACCACGGCGGACCGTTTGCTTCGTCTCGCGAGACCGATGCCGTGACCGAGTCTGCACGCAGCGCCATCGCAGATCTCTTCGGTGCAACACCGGACGAGATCGCGTTCGGCCAGAACATGACATCCCTCACGCTCTCGGTGAGCCGCGCCCTCGGTGCCACATGGGGATCAGGAGACAACATCGTCGTCACCCGACTCGACCACGATGCGAACGTGTGGCCTTGGGTCATCGCCGCGAGGGACGCCGGCGCCGAAGTGCGGTGGCTCGATTTCGATCCCGACGACGGCTGTCGTCTCAAGGCCGAAACCATCGGCGAACTCATCGACGACCGGACTCGCCTCGTTGCGATGACGCACGCTTCGAACGCGGTCGGCACGATCACCGATCCTCGACCCGTCATCGAAGCAGCACATGCCGTCGGCGCTCTCACCTATGTTGACGCCGTCCACTACTCCCCGCATGGCCTCGTTGACGTAGCTGCACTCGGCACCGACTTCCTGGTCGCCTCCGCCTACAAGTTCTTCGGACCGCACACGGGTTGTCTCTATGGACGGAGCGAGGTCCTCGACGCCGTCGAGGCCTACAAGATCAGGCCGGCGCCGGACGAACCGCCCGACAAGTGGGAGACGGGGACCCAGAGCTTCGAGAGCCTCGCCGGGGTGACGGCCGGCGTCGATTACCTCGCTTCGCTGGGATTCGGCGAGACCCGGAGGGATCTCGTCCGCTCCGCGATGGGGCGGATCGGCGCGTACGAACAGTCGCTCTCAGCCCGGTTCCTTGACGGAATCGCCCGGACGAGCGGCGTGTCGCTCTACGGACGGACGGTCACAGACGGTCGTACGCCGACATTTGCGGTCTCGGTCGACGGCGCACACCCCGATGCCGTAGCCGAGACACTCGGCGATCAGGGAATCTTCGTCTGGTCGGGTGACTACTACGCGGTCGAGGTTATGAACCGAATCGGCGTCGCCGACCAGGGCGGTCTCGTCCGGATCGGATTCGCCCACTACAACACCGCCGGAGAGGTTGACCGCGTTCTCGCGGCGCTCGGACAGCTTGCATCCGAAGGTCCAACGTGAGTCGCTTCCCGGACGACTTCGTGTTCGGTGTGGCCGCATCTGCCTATCAGATTGAGGGGGCTTGGGACGAGGATGGCAAGGGCGAGTCGATCTGGGACCGGTTCGTCCGAGAACCCGGCCGAATCCTCAACGGGGGAACGGGCGACGTCGCGTGTGACCACTACCACCGCTACCCCGAAGACGTTGCGTTGATGGCCGGCGCGGGGGTACCGGCTTACAGCCTCACCACAGCGTGGACCCGGATCATCCCCGACGGACTCGGACCCGCCGAACCGAGGGGGATCGCCTTCTACGACCGTCTCGTCGATGAGTTGCTCGAGCACGGCATCACGCCGTACGTGACCCTCTACCACTGGGATCTACCCCAGGGTCTCCAGGACCGCGGCGGCTGGGTCAACCGCAGCACCGTCGATGCCTTCGTCCGCTACGCCGACGTGCTGAGTGCGGCGCTCGGCGATCGGGTCAAACACTGGAAGACCCACAACGAACCATGGGTCGCCTCATTCGTCGGCCATCGGGACGGTGCGTTCGCTCCCGGCCACACGAACTTCTCCGAGGCGCTCGCAGCGGCCCATCACATCTTGCTGTCCCACGGAAGAGCCGTCCCTGTCATCCGGGCGAATGTCCCGGACGGTGACGTGGGCATCGTCGTCGACTGCCGCCCATCCGCACCGGCGAGCGACTCCATCCAGGATGCCGCGGCGAACCGGCATTTCGACGGATTCCGGAATCGCTGGTTCTTCGATCCGATCTTTGGGAAGGGTTACCCCTTGGACATGGTCGACGCGTATAGGGAGCGCGGGAGGTTCGACACGGACCAACCACCGTTCGTGCTTCCGGGAGACCTCGACGAGATCGCGGCGCCAATCGACTTCATCGGCGTCAACTACTACACCGCCCTCGAAGTGACCGCCGGTGCGGACGAGACGGAGGACACCGGTATCGAACCGGGGCCGAACCCTCCCAGCGGATACACCGAGATGGGGTGGCCGATCGTTCCGTCGGCGCTCACGGCATTCTTGAAGCGCATCCACGACGACTACGGCGCCACGGACATCCGGGTCACCGAGAACGGGGCCTCCTACTCGGACGGACCCGGGTCGGATGGGGCGGTTCACGACGAGCACAGGATCGAGTACCTCCGAGCCCACATAGAAGCGGTTGCGGATGCGATCGACCTCGGCATACCGGTGACGGGGTACTTCGTGTGGTCCATCCTCGACAACTTCGAGTGGGCGCTGGGTTACAGCCAGCGCTTCGGCCTTGTTTGGGTCGACCACGAGACCGGCGAACGCATCCCGAAGGACAGCCTCGCCTGGTACGGCAAGGTGATCGCGTCGCGAGCGCCGCGCTGAGTTCGGCCGAACGGCCCTACCGGGCGTTCAACGGTGGGACGACGCTGGATGGAGAGCAGCATGTCCACGGGGGCTCTTGGAGGTGAGCGATGCGAAGAATGGTCTCCACACTCGTGGTCGCGATGCTGGTCGCGGCCGGATGCGTCTCGAGTTCTTCCGACACGACGACCACGGTGACGATGGCACCCGCCCCGACCACCGCAGTCACGACGACGCCCACGACGGTTCCTGCCACCACGAGCACGGCGACATCATCCCCACCGGCGGCGATCGAGATCGTGGAGCGGCCGGACTCCAGCTTCGACGCCACGCTTGCCGACGTTCCGCTGATCACAGAAGGGGCCTATGCGGGGCCTGCGTGGCCTTCGTCGCTCGAGCGTGTGGCCTTCGTCGATGCCGTTCCGGCGGGACTCCGTGGACGACTCGTCGACGATGGCTTCGTCATCGAATCCAACACCGATGGGTACGCGACTGAATCTCCGGAAGCCCTGTCATGGAGCACGCAGTTCTCGACGATCTACGAACAACTGGGTCCGTACGGCGGAGCGGCAGGACGCCCGGTATTCGTCACGACCGATGTTGGCTACCACCTGTGGCACCAGGTCTTCGACTTCGTGCTCCGCGACACCGAGGAGCGGCAACTCCTCGCCGTGCTCGAGTCGCTCGTCGGAGGTCTGCTGTCGGCCGCCCGCGATCGGGCCGCGACCTTCGCAGGCACCCCGATGGAGGACGCCACCATGCGTGCGGCTGACCATCTCGAAGCGGTCGCCACCGTCCTCGGACTCGATGTCGGACCGATCAGCGAGCGCGCCGCGGATGACGTTGCCCTCGTCGAAACCCACACCGAAATAGCGGTCTCGCCCACCGTGGGCGGGTCGTGTGAACCACCGGCGACCGCCTCGTGTGTCGACTACTCCCTGATGACGCCGCGCGGCCACTACACGCGATCAAGTGGACTGACCCGCTACTTCAAAGCGATGTCAATGCTCGGCAATATCGGCTTCTCGGTCACCGATGTCGAAACTCTTCGTGTCGGCTTGGTGATAGCACATCTCCTGGCAACCGACCCGGACCTGGCCGCTGCGTGGGCAACGATCTACGACCCGACTGCCTTCCTCATCGGAACGGCCGACGACTACACGCCGTTCGAGGCGGCCGGGGCAGCAGCCGCCGTCGGCGTGGATCTCGGTGATCTCAACGCTCTCACCGCCGATGAGACCGTCGCATCAGTCGGCAATGCTCTCCTCGCTTCTCGCGACGTGCAAATCGATCCGCAACGGGCGTCGCTCCGCACGATGGGCTCCCGGTTCGTCCTCGACTCCTGGATCTACGACCAACTCACCGCTCCGGGCGTCGCCGGGCGGATCCGCCCCGACCCGCTCGACCTCGCCTCGGTGATGGGCAGCGACCTCGCCGACAGCGTCCAGAATGCAGCGGGTGAACCGGCTGCGTATCCGGACTATGAGCCAAAGGTCGTGGAACTCCGCGAGATCACCGCAGCCAGACCCATCGACCAGTGGGGAGAGACGGTCTACAGCGGCTGGCTCTACGCCCTCCAACCTGAATGGGTGATGCCGCATCCCGACGCGTACCCGCCGTTCATGCGCACAACGGCATGGGAGGCCAAGTCGCACAACGCCGGCTTCGCGTCGTACGCGGAGCTGAAGCACGACACGATCCTCTACGCGAAACAAGGAATCGCCGAAGGTGATGCTCCGGAGCCTCCTCCGCCGCCACGCCACTGGGTCGAGTCCGATCCGGTCGCGTTCGGCCGACTCGCCGCTCTTGCCCGAATGATGCGCGATGGACTCGCCGGCGCAGGCCTCATGCTCGCCGGGGACTACGACACCGAGGAAGGCGACCCGTGGAACGAAGACGAGACGACCCGGTGGGCGGCCGACTATCTCATCGACATGCTCGACCGTTTCACTCGACTCGCAGACGACGAACTCGCTGCCCTTCCGATCTCCGCCGACGACAACAAGTGGCTCTCCGAGATCGGCGGGGCGATCGGCTGGCTACTCGAAGCCGTCAACCGGGGGGAGATCGAGGCGACACCCATCATCGCCGACATCTTCCTCGATCCGTTCGCCGATGAGGTTCTCGAGGTCGGAACCGGGCCGCTCGAAACCATCCACGTCATCGTTCCCAACGACGAAGGACACTTCCAGGTCGCCACCGGCGCGGTCTACTCGTACTACCAGTTCTGGGGTCCCCGCTCCGAGCGTCTCACCGACGAGGAATGGCGCGACCGCATCGTCGCAGGAGATCTCCCGGATCGGCCATCGTGGTGGACCGACGAACTCGGCTGACCTTCTGGCTCGTCGCAGCACTCCTCTGCGGGTCGTGCGCCGTCGCGCCGGCCGACGATACTGTGGCACCGCCGCCGACCGGGCCGACCGCGGTCACCGTGCTTCTCGCGGGTGATGCGATGCTCGGCCGGAACGTTGCTCCGGTCGCGGCCGCCGATCCCGACGGGCTGTTCGTCGACGTTCGCCGTGAGATTCGGCAGGCCGATATCGCCGCCGTGAACGTCGAATCGCCGCTCACGGATCGGCCCCATACCTCACCAAACCCCTACGCGCTGGAGGCCAATCCGCAGAGCGCAATCCTGCTCGCCGCCGCAGGTTTCGACGTCGCCGGTATCGCCAACAACCATGCCGGCGACGCCGGACCGATGTCCGTCGTCGACTCCGTGGGCGCCATCAGCGACGCGGGCATGCGAACGGTTGGGGGTGGAATCGACCTCGCCGGGGCGTGGACACCGGTGATCGTAGAGACAGGAGGCGTCAAGATCGCCTTCCTCGCGATCGACGGCTCCCGACAAGGTCTGTCCGCGACCGAGTCGGGACCCGGTATCGCGTCCTGGGATCCGGACCGGGCACGATCGGCGATCGTCGGGGCTCGTTCGGCCGCTGACGTCGTCATCGTCGGACTCCATGGAGGTGTCGAATACCGGACAGGCCCGGATCCGCTGCTCGGTCCGATCGCCGACGAACTCGCCGCCATGGGCGCAGACGTAGTGTGGGGCCACGGGCCGCACGTCGAGCAACCGATCTCGGTCACCGACCCGAATTACGTCGGGCGGCCGACCGTGATCGGCACCTCTCTGGGCAACTTCCTCTTCGATCAGCAGAGGCCCGGAACCGACTCCGGGATTCTCCTCGAAGTGCTCGTCGATCGGAACGGGGTCGTCGCCCACCGCGTCGGTGACGTCGACCACCACGATCTCCGCGTTCACTTCAACGGGTGGCGTCCTCCGGACGGTGATGCCGCACTCGTCGCCGGCGGATCGTGGAATCTCGACCGCCCGGTCGCCCTCGTTGATACCTCGATCGACCTCCCTTCGTTCTCCGAAGGCACCGTTGTCAACGCCGGCACCAGCGATCTCGATGGAGACGGGATCCCCGAGATCCTCGTCTCCTACCGTCATCCGCTGCGGGACAAGTCGGGTAATCCCGCTCCGCCGCCGCCGACCGACGCCTCAGGTTTGTCCGCGCATCTCGGTGTGATCGCAGCCGACGGGTCCCCGATCTGGCTGTCACGCCGTCCCCCGCACCCGGTCGGTTACGTCGCGGCGTGCGACGGCGGAGCCGCCTTCGCCTACACGGCACTCGACGACGCCACGGTGATCGCCACCGGTGTGGGCGTGTGGAGCGGATTCGGCTTCGTGCTCGAAGCCGAACTCTCCGGACCCGGAACGATCGGATGCGCCGATGTCGACGGGGACGGGCGCCTCGACCCAGTGATCGTCGGTCGGAGCGTTTGGGATCCGTGAGTCCGGAGAAGGATCTCGGAATCAATGGATCCACCGGAGGTTCCCCAACGAATGGACACCCAACAACTCCTCGCCGAGCGCGCCGACAAGGACGACTTCCTCCGCCACGACCCGCAGTCGCCGATCCCCACGGAGGACCGAACCCGGTTCGAAGGGCTCACCTACTACGACCCCTCACCCGAACTGGTCTTCACGGTCCCCGTCGACACTGTGGAACCCGAACCGGTGCAGATCGGGACCACCGCCGGCGAAGAACGCACGTACCACCGTGCAGCCACCGTGACCGTCTTCGTTGAGGGGACCGACGTGGTTCTCGGTCTGTACTCCACCGGACAGGTCGGCCTGTTCCTCCCGTTTCGGGATTCCACGTCGGGGGACGAGACGTACGGCGCAGGGCGATACCTCGACATCGAGCCGAACGGCGACGGCACCGTCACGATCGACTTCAACTACGCATATGCACCTTTCTGTGCATACAGCGACGCATACTCGTGTGCTCTTCCGCCGTACGACAATTGGCTGGAAGTCCCGATCAGGGCGGGAGAACGCAACCTCATCGGCTGACGCTTTACGCTGCCGGTGATGCGCACGTTGATCACCGTCAGAGAGCCGGGCAAAGATCCGGTCCCGCTCGTCATCGAAGGAGATCGGTTCTCGGATCCAGACGACGGCCCCATCGATCGGGAGATTCAAACCGGCCGCCTCTATGCATTGCCCGGTCTCGCAGACTGTCACGCGCACCTTGGCCTGACTCAGGTCGGCGAGATGACACACATCACCGACGACGAGATCCGATCCAACAGTGTCACCAACGCCTGGATGCAGGTCGAGGGCGGCGTCCTCCTCATCGCCGACAAGGGGTCGTCAAGCGACGTCTCTCTCGAGATCCTCGATGCGCCGCCGACCGAGCGGCCGGAGATTCACATGGCAGGCCGGATCATCGCCCCACCAGGCGGGTACTACGCCGGCTACGGCCACGAGGTAGACGAAGAAGGCCTCGTCGAAGCCGTGCGCAGAGCAACCGGAACCCGCGCGTCGTGGGTGAAGATCGTCGGCGACTGGCCGCGCAAGGGCATCGGCCCCGAGGCAAACTACGGCGAGGCGGCGCTGACCAAAGCGGTCGAGGTGGCTCACGCTGCAGGACGACGAGTAGCGATCCACACCATGGCCCCTCAGGGGATCGGACCGGCGGTCGCAGCGGGCGTCGACTCGATCGAACACGGGCTGTTCCTGTCAGCGGTTGATTTGGCGGGACTCGCCGCACGCGGCGGGGCGTGGGTCCCGACCGTTCTCGGCGCCGAGGCGATCATCGAGTTTCTCGGCGCTGACAGTTCGGGCGGGCGACTCCTGTCCAGTGGCGTCGACAACGTGCGGGAGCTGCTCCCGGAGGCCGAACGTCTCGGTGTCACCGTACTCACCGGCACCGACCTCGCTATTCCCCACGGCAAGGTCGCCCACGAGGCGATCCGTCTCCACGGTCTCGGCCTCTCGAAGCCGGCGGCTCTCCATGCGGTCAGCACCGCCGCATACGACTATCTCGGTGTGGATCATCGCTTCATTCCTGGGATGCCCGCCGACGCGGTCTTCGTCCGTGAAGACCCGCGGAACCACCTCGAGACGCTGCTGGATCCACGGACGATTGTCCGCTTGGGACGAATTGCGCGTCGTTGACGTTTCTTGGATGCCCGCGCAGGTGGTGGGTATGCGGACCACTATCGCGATGGGCGAGGACCTGTACCCGCCGCCCAGGTCAGAGCCACGGCCGAAGGCCGAAGTCTGAGTTCGCTCGTCGAAGAGGCCCTTCGCCACCACCCTACGGCCCGCCGCTCCAGGACCATCACGGATGTCGCCGACAAATTCATCGTCGGGGGCGACGGAATCCTCCCCGGCGTCGACCTCGACGACTCGTCGGCGCTCCTCGATCTCATGAGCACGCGCTAGGAATCGGTATCGACTACTGACGACTGCGCCCGATTCCCCGACCTGACCTTGATCGACCCGCGAGCGATCTGATCAGCCGACGATGTAGGTGCCCGTCCCCGCCGCGATGAGGGTGCCCTCGTCGTTGTGGAACTCCATTCGGGCGACGGCAACCCGAGACCCGGTGCGCAACACGACGGCCGAGGCATCAAACCACTCGCCGACACCGGGGCGGAGGTAGTCGACTCGCAGGTCGATCGTGCCGATCTTCGAGAAGATACGCGCCGCGTCCTCCTGGGTCTCGGGCAGATCACGGCCCACGACTCCCATCATCGCGGCGATGCCGCCGACCACGTCGAGGGTCGACGAGATGACACCACCGTGGAGATAGCCGCGAGCGAAGTTGCCGATGAGATCGTCACGCCGGTCGACACGGATGCGGACGGTCCCGTTTTCGCTGATCCGGCACTCTCGAAGGCCGAGAATTCGGTTGAAAGGGATGAGGTTCTCGGCCACTTCGACGAGGGCAGCAAGGGTGTCGAAGTCGGTCATGTCGCGAGTGTACGGCCGGCCACCGGGACCAGATTCGCGATCTGGACTTGAAGTCTGAGCGAAGTTGTGTCATATTGTGCACTCGAACGAGCCGATCGGTACTCGGGAACCCCTCCGTTGTTGAGAGCGTTGTTCCTTCACGAAACCCGACGGCCGGGAACCAAACGCTGTGGTCGAAGCGTCCAACGAAAGACGCTGGAGCCAATGGGGCCGAATCTCCAAGACCCTCAGCGCTGAAACGCGAACCAATAAGTGAAGGATTTCACAAACATGAAGACGGCAGAAAAGATGCGAATGGTCGGTCAACCGCTCGAGATGGGCGACGGCTTGACCCGCTACCTCCAAGAGATTTCATACCACGACTTGCTCACCGCAGATGAGGAAGTCGAACTCGCCCAGGCGATCGAAACCGGTCGGGTATCAGAAGAACAGCTCGCAACCGTCTCGGTGCGAGGCGCCGAGAAGGTTCGGCTCCAGCGGAACGTGCGCAAAGGCCGCGAGGCTCGCGAGCGCTTCGCTCAGGCGAATCTCCGTCTCGTCGTCAGCCAGGCGAAGCGGTACCGCAGCCAGTACGGCATCGAGTTCATCGACCTCATCCAGGAGGGAAACCTCGGGCTCATTCGTGCCGTTGAGAAGTTCGACTGGCGCAGGGGCTTCAAGTTCTCGACGTACGCGACCTGGTGGATCCGTCAGTCCATGCAGCGCGCGGTGGCTGAGAAGTCCCGCACCGTGCGTCTCCCGAACTCGCTCCACGACACCCTCGTCACGCTCAACAGCACCCGCAACCGTCTGCTCTCCGAGCTCGGCCGGGAGCCGACACCGCAGGAGCTTGCCGAGGAGTCCGGTCTCACGTTCGACGCCGTCGTCGAAGCGCAGCTCGTCAACGACTCCGTGTCGCTCGAAGCACCCGTCGGTGAAGATGGCGCCGTCCTCGGCGACTTCGTCGCACACCACGACGAGGAAGACCCGGTTCGCGAGACCGAGAGAGCCAGTGCCATCGAATCGCTCCGGGAAGCGATCAACCGCCTCCCCCAGCGTGAGGCCTACATCCTGTCGATGCGGGTCGGATTCGAAGACGGTCTCCCCCGCACTCATGAGGAGATCGGCGGAAATCTCGGTCTCGGCCCGACTCGGGTCCGGTCGATCGAGAAACTCGCCCTCTCGAAGCTCCGCCACCCGGCGTTCGGTCTCCGGGAAGACGCGATGGACTTCTAGTCCCTCAAACTCCATCTCAGCAAGAGAGCCGCTCCGAAATCGGGGCGGCCTTCTTCGTTCAGGGAACACACCGCCGTCACACCCGGTTCGGTGCGCGAGAATACGGGGAGTACCTACACGAAGGAGTGCCCATGGCCGCGAAGCATCCCGGCGTGGTCTACGGACGTCGAGTCGCGATCGTCGACGGTCTTCGTACACCGTTCGTCAAGTCGGGAACGGCATTCAGAGACCTGTCCACGCTCGATCTGGCGTCCGCTGTTGTCAACGAGTTGCTCCAGCGATCCGGCGTCGAAGGCGGACAGGTCGATCAGGTCGTCTACGGGGCAGTCGTCGCCGATGTTGCCGGTCCGAACATCGCCAGGGAGATTGTCCTCGCCGCCGACTTCCCTCAGACCGTCGAGGCGTTCTCCGTGAGCCGCGCCTGCGCGACGTCGACACAGGCAGTCGTCTCGGGCGCCCAGTCGATCCTCCTCGGCGACGCCGACATCGTGGTCGCAGGTGGTGCCGATTCGCTGTCGAAACCTCCCGTCATGTACTCGGATCGCTTCGTCGACGTCCTCCTGGATGCCAACGCGGCGAAGGACATCGGAAGCAAAGTGAAGGCGTTCTCGGCACTCCGACCGAAGGACCTCGCCCCGCAACCACCGGCAATCGCCGAACGGTCGACCGGGTTGACCATGGGCGGGTCCGGCGAGATCATGGCCAAGGAGAACGGAATCACCCGTGAGGCCCAGGACGAGTTCGCGCTCCGCTCCCATCAGAAGGCGATCGCCGCGTGGGAGAACGGGATCTTCGACGATGAGGTGATGGCATTCCCCATCGGACCGAGTTTCAAGGCGACCGTCACCCGAGACAACATCCCTCGCGCCGACTCGAACATGGAGGCGCTCGCGAAGCTGCGTCCGGTGTTCGACCGGAAGCACGGGACGATCACTGCAGGAAACTCGTCTCCACTGACCGATGGCGCATCCGCCGTGATCCTCATGGAGGAGAAGACGGCCGAGCGACTCGGTCTCGTACCCAGGGCCTTCATTCGATCCTGGGCGTTCGCGGCACTCGATCCGAACTGGCAGCTGCTGATGGGCCCGTCGTTCGCGACTCCGAAGGCCCTCGAGAAGGCGCAGATGACGCTCGCCGACATCGACGTGATCGACATGCACGAGGCGTTCGCAGCGCAGGTCCTGTCGAACACGCAGGCATTCGCATCGGCCGAGTGGGCGAAGCGATGGCTCGGCAAGGATGAAGCGATCGGCGAGATCCCAGAGGAGAAGTTCAACCTCTACGGAGGATCGATCAGTCTCGGCCACCCCTTCGGTGCGACCGGAACGCGTCAGATCCTCACGATGGCCAACGAACTGGCCAGGCGAGACGGGGGCACGGCTCTCGTCACACAATGTGCAGCGGGCGGTCTCGGTGCTGCCGTCGTACTCGAGCGGTAGAGAGGAAGACATGGAACTCACGCACTTCACGTTCAACGTCGAGAACGGCGTCGCCGTCGTCCTGCTCGACCGCGCCGGCGAGCCGATGAACACCATCGGGCCCGCGATCTTCGACGATTTCACCTCGGTGATCGACCGGATCGAGGCCGACCCTGCGATCAAGGCGGTCGTGATTGGCTCTGCAAAGAGAGGGAACTTCCTGGCCGGCGCCGACATCCGCTTCCTCGAGACCCTCACCAACCCCGACGAGGCAGCGGCGGCGATCAGGGAACTTCACGCGCTGTTCGTCCGAATCGAGGCGTTGCACGCGGTTCACGGCAAGCCGGTCGTGATGGCGATCGACGGAGCCTGCCTCGGCGGCGGCCTCGAACTCGCCTTGACCGGTTCGATGCGCATCGCCACCGACAGCAAGAAGACTCAGCTGGGACAACCCGAGGTCCAACTCGGAATCCTCCCCGCCGGGGGTGGGACACAGCGTCTCCCGAAGATCATTGGTATCGCTGCGGCACTCGACATGATCCTCACCGGTCGACCCGTCCGACCGGTGGAAGCTCTCAAGATCGGCCTGGTCGACGAAGTCGTGCCCAGCGAGATGCTCTACGACATCGCGAAGGAGAGGGCCTCTGGATCGATCGGGCATCTCGGGGAATCCGGAGGCGGCTCGGTGAAGAGCTTCCTCACTCCGTCCCATCTCCAGGCTCTCGCGCTCGAACAGAACCCGGTAGGGCGCCGGGTTATGTTCAAGAAGGGCGAAGAGGCGATGCTCGCCAAGACGAAGGGCCTCTACCCGGCGCCGAAGCGGGCACTCGAGGCCGTCAAGATCGGTGTCGATCAGGGCAACGCTGCCGGATACGAGGCAGAGGCGACGTTCTTCGGTGAACTCGTCACCTCGTCCGAGTCGAAGGCACTCCGTGGGATCTTCTTCGCCTCACAGATGATGAAGTACACGACCGGGATCAGCGGCCACGCCGAACCGAAGAAGGTATCTAAGGTCGGAATCCTCGGTGGTGGCCTCATGGGCGCAGGAATCGCGACCGTATCGGTTCTGAAAGCCGGAGCAACGGTTCGCGTGCGGGAGGTGGACGACGCCGGCATCGAACGCGCGCTGGCACACGTCTCAAGGGAAGTGTCGAAGCAGGTGGAGCAACGCCGACTCAGGCCGTTCGAGGGCGAGCAGGCCCTGAACAAGGTCACGAGTACGACCGATTGGAGCGGCTTCCAGAACGTCGACATTGTCATCGAGGCCGTCTTCGAGAACCTCGATCTCAAACGGGCGCTACTGGCCGAAGCCGAAGCCGTGATCGACGACGACGTCGTCTTCGCCTCGAACACGTCGTCGCTCCCGATCTCCGACATCGCGGCGAACGCCAAACATCCCGAAGCGGTCCTTGGCATGCATTACTTCTCACCCGTCGAGAAGATGCCGCTGCTCGAGGTCATCGTGACCGAAGACACGTCTGCTTCGGCGACGGTGACAGCCGTTGAGTTCGGGAAGCGCCAGGGCAAGACCGTAATCGTCGTCAAGGATGGGCCCGGGTTCTACACAACGAGAATTCTCGTGCCCTACTTGAACGAGGCCTTCTATCTGCTTTCGGAGGGCGCCTCGGTCGAGGCGATCGACACGGCGATGGTTCAGTGGGGATTCCCGATTGGTCCCCTGCTGTTGACCGATGAGGTTGGCATCGACGTCGGGGCACACATCTCGAGGATCATGCTCGACGCGTTCGGCAAGCGGATGGCCGGACCCGACATGGCGCAGGGACTCCTCGACGAGGATCGCAAGGGGCGGAAGAACGGCCGCGGCTTCTACGAGTACGACGACAAGGGAGAGCGGGGCGAGGTCGATGAGAGCGTCTACCGGGCGCTCGGTCTCGGACCGCGTCGTGAGATTCCGAAGGCTGAGATCCAGGAGCGCATCGCCCTGGCGATGGTCAACGAGGCAGCGCTTTGTCTTGAGGAGGGAATCCTCCAGTCGGCGGTTGACGGCGACATGGGCGCCGTGATGGGTCTCGGCTTCCCGCCGTTCCGCGGCGGTCCGTTCTGGTGGATGGACGAGGTCGGCGCAGGAGAGATCGTCGCCCAACTCGAAGCCCTGGCCGAGAAGCACGGGGAACGGTTCGAACCCGCAGGGATCATCCGTGCCCACGCCGAGGCCGGTGAGAATTTCCGCTAGCTCCCGCTCCGCCCGGTTGTCGGTTGTCGGTTGTCGGTTGTCGGTTGTCGGTTGTCGGTTGTCGGTTGTCGGTTGTCGGTTGTCGGTT
>CAXMQO010000122.1:0-5111 GCA_964195515.1 uncultured Saprospiraceae bacterium
GTTCAAGGGAATCGACGAGGTCGTCGCGGACCTCGCAACACACACAACCGTTCTTCAGGCTGATCGTGTTCTCCTCGACCGCCGAGATCAGATCGGCATCGATGTTGACGGCACCGAAGTCGTTGACGAGCACACCGACTCTGAGGCCATGGTCGCCATTGAGAATCCGATTCAGCAGTGTGGTTTTACCGGACCCGAGGAACCCGGTGAGCAGGGTGACGGGTATCGGCTCACCGGTCGGCGAAACGATCGGATCGAGACGCGGACCGGGAGCGAGGATGCGATCAGTCATGAAGGAGTCGCAGGTCGGGCTGCCCAACCAAGGGACAGCCCGACCATCGGGACACGTGCCCGGCTACTCGTCTTCTTCGGCGTCGACGTCGATGCCGCGGGCTTCGAGCATCTTCTTTGGTTCGAGGAACCAACCCTCTTCGGGCCACGTCTGGGTTGGCGGCCGGTAGGCGTCGTCCGGGTAGTACAGATGCGGATCGATCTCCATGTCGCGGAGGAACTGTTCCTGCTGCTCCTCGCGCGGCATCTTCGGCCGGGGGATCTCGATCTTGTCCGGCAACGGCTGTCCGGGCGGTCTGTGCCCATGAGCCTGAAGCCATTCTGAAGCCCAACGACCTGGCACCACCCACCACCCGTTGGCACGCGTTTCTCTCCGTGAACACGTTGATCAGCAGAGTTCAACGGTACTCGGAGGGGTATCGACGGGCTCATAGTCGGAAGGGCGCATGTTCGTTTCCTGTCCCAGCGACGGATGTGATTCCTACTTCGGTCGAACCCCTCTCGGTCTTGACCTCGTGACGTTCATCGTCGCGGCTGCCACCTCGCGGCTCTTGTGTGGTGCGGGTTGTTGGCGTGAGCCCGGGTTGGTCTTCGCCGAGTACGCTGACAAATGCGAACACCAACACCAGCCGACTCACCCATGGCGGCTGGACCACCGGCGGGCACCGATTTGAGGAGGGAGGTGAGTGTGACATCCGTCCAATCGACCGATGGTCCGTTGGTGGAAGGTCTTGTGGAGATTGACGGTGAGGGGTTCTACGCGATCTCCGACGTTGATCGCCTCGGCCCCTTCCTGATGAGCGTCGTCAGCGATACCGATCACTGGATGTTCGTGTCGAGCCGTGGCGGCCTCACCGCCGGGAGGGGTGTCTCCGCATCCGCTCTGTTCCCCTACGAGACAGAGGATCGTCTCCACCTCGCCGGAGGAATCACGGGACCCATCACGGCCATTCGGTCGCGTGGGGCTGGTGGTTCGGCGTTGTGGGAGCCCTTCCGGGGTGCGCCAGCCGCCAGAAGTCGACGAAACCTCTACAAGTCCGTGGTGGGCGACCAGATCCTCTTCGAGGAGATCGACCGCGACCTCGGCCTCGTGTTTCGCTACCGCTGGTCGAATAGTGGACGGTTCGGTTTCGTGAGGACCAGCACGATCTCCAATACGGGAGATCGCACGGTGACGCTGGATCTTCTCGACGGACTCGTGAATCTGCTTCCGTTTGGACTCGACCCCTCGCTGTATCAGCGCGTGAGCAGCCTCACCAACGCCTACAAGCGAAGTGAGGTCGTCGACCCGGAGACCCGACTTGCCGTCTACTCGCTCGAGTCCCATGTCGTCGACCGACCCGAGCCGGCTGAGGCGCTCATGGCGTCGGTCGCCTGGTCCGTTGGATTTGATGAGGCGGCTCTTGACTTGAACCGTGACCTGGTTGAGTCGTTCCAGATCGGCCAGCCGGGTGCAACCTCTGCTCTGGTGACCGGTCGGCCGGGCGCCTACCTCCTCTCGGGAAGAATAGAGCTGGCTCCTGGGGACGAGAAGACCTGGATGATCGTTGCCGACGTCAACCAGGACCAGGGCCAGGTCGTGGCCCTGCGCCGCTTCCTCCGCGTATCGTCGGATCCCGGGGAAGAGGCGGCGGACTCCGCCCGTCGCGGCACCGAGTCCCTGGTCACCATGATGGCGCGCAGCGATGCGCTGCAGCGCACAGGCGACCGAGTGGCCACCGCACACCACTTCGCGAATGTCACGTACAACGTGATGCGCGGAGGCATCTTCAGCGGGGACTACAGCATCCGCACCGCCGATTTCGCCGACTTCCTCGCCGACCGGAATCGGGCGGTGGCCGACCGTCACCGGCCTCGACTCCAGGCTCTTCCCGACGTCATCGACCGCGCGGTTCTCGTGGGTGAGGCCGAGATGGCCGATGACGCTCAGTTGACGCGTCTCGTGCTCGAATACCTTCCACTCACGTTCTCACGGCGGCACGGCGATCCGAGCCGGCCGTGGAACGAGTTCTCGATTCGGGTGCGTGATGAAGGTGGCCACCCGATCATCCACTACGAAGGCAACTGGCGAGACATCTTCCAGAACTGGGAAGCGCTGTGCCTCAGCTTTCCTGCGTATCTGCCGAGCATCGTGTCCGTCTTTGTGAATGCCACCACAGCCGACGGCTTCAATGCGTATCGGATCTCCCGCGAAGGCATCGATTGGGAGATACCCGACCCTGACGATCCCTGGAGCAACATCGGCTATTGGGGCGACCATCAGATCGTGTACCTCCATCGTCTCCTCCAGGCCACCCGGCGATACCTCCCGGGAGAGATCGAGCGCCTCCTCGGTCGTGCCTGGTTCGCATATGCCGATGTGCCATACCGGATCGTCTCCTATGAAGAGATGCTGCACGATCCAAAGGCGACAATCCGCTTCGACGAGGCGGCTGCCGCCCGCGCAGCGGCCCGCGTCGAAGAGTTGGGACAAGACGGGAAGCTGCTGTCGGGACCTGACCGCCAGGTGTACCTCGTCACATTGCTCGAGAAGCTCGTCGTCACGGCCCTTTCCAAGCTCTCGAACTACGTTCCGGGAGGCGGCATCTGGATGAACACCCAACGCCCCGAGTGGAACGACGCCAACAACGCACTCGTGGGTCACGGCGTGTCGATGGTCACGCTGTACTACTTGCGTTCGTACTTGGAGCAGTTGATCGAGGTGATCGGGAACTCCGGCCTGGATGAAGTGGACCTGTCGATCGAGGTGGCGGATTGGCTTCCCTCAATCTCCACGATCCTCCACAAGAACGCGGCGGTCCCCGGCGGCCAAGTCACCATCGAGAGACGCAAGGCCGTGATGGACGGACTCGGCCAGGCTTTCTTCGAATACCGATCGCGGGTCTACGCGTCGGGGTTCTCCGGGAAGACTTCAGTGGAGATCGCTGGGGTCGTTGAGTTGTGTGAGAGGGCCGTCGCCCACATTGACGACACGATTCGCCTCAATCGCCGCCCCGACGGGCTCTACCACTCATACAACCTCGTGGACTTCGATGCCGACGGGTCCGCAGCACGGCTCGCACACCTCCACGAGATGCTCGAAGGGCAGGTGGCGGTCCTCAGCTCCGGCTCTCTCATGGTAGAAGAGAAGGTCGCCGTGATCGAGGCGCTGTTCTCAAGCTCAATGTTCCGTTCCGACCAGAGGAGCTTCACGCTCTATCCGCCGAGGCGTCCTCCGTCCTTTCTCGACAAGAACGTGGTACCAGACGCCGAGGTCACGAAGAATCCCCTGCTCTCAGGGCTTGTGGAGGCCGGCAACTGGTCGATCGTCACTCGCGACGTGGACGGCCGCTATCGGTTCTGCGCCACGTTCAGAAACGGGAGCGACCTCGACACTGCCTTGACACGACTCGCCGAGGAGGACGAGTGGCACACACTCGTCTCCACCAACAGGTCGATGACCCTCCGCTCCTATGAGGACGTGTTCCGTCACCACAAATACACCGGCCGATCAGGATCCATGTACGGATACGAAGGGATTGGTTCGATCTACTGGCACATGGTGGCCAAGCTGCTCGTTGCCATTCAGGAGTCGATCATCGACGCGCGCGATGACGGGGCTCCGCCCGCCGCGGTCGGCGCACTCGTCGATATCTACTGGCGGGCACGTTCCGGACTCGGGTTCAACAAGACCGCGGCCGAATACGGCGCGTTTCCCATCGATCCCTACTCGCACACGCCGGCACACGCCGGTGCCCAGCAGCCAGGTATGACGGGACAGGTCAAGGAGGAGCTCCTGACCCGTCTCCTCGAGACCGGTGTCCGCATCGTCGACGGGGGGATCCGCTTCGATCCGATCCTGCTTCGCGCTGAGGATTTCCTCAGTTCGCCTGAAGAGTGGGAGGTCTACAGAATCGACGGAAGTCGGGAAGCAGTCGTCCTTCCGTCGCGATCTCTTGGCATGACGCTGTGCCAGGTCCCCGTCGTTGTGACCCTCACCACGGATGCGGCCGCGATTGAGGTCACCTTCACCGACGGCACGCGACGGGGGAGTGACGGTCTCCGAATCGATCGGGACACGAGTCGCAGCATCTTTGAACGTACCGGCCGCGTGGCGAGTGTTACGGCGTACATTCCCGACACGGCCATCGGGGCGCAGCACGAAGAGACCGCGGGGGACCCATCGGGGGATTCAATCAACCTTCTGTTGTCGTGAGGCAAGAACGTGGGGGTCTTCGTCGAGGAGGTCGAAGAGTCCTGTTGCTTCGAACACTTTCGCCGGTCGGCCCCTCCGTCCTTTGCGGAGTGGAAGTTCAGTGAGTACGCCGCGCCCTGAGAGTCGTTCGAGGGCGTCGCGGGCGGCGACCGTTGATACGTTGAATCGCTCGGCGACGTGCTTTGCGTCGAGGATCGGTTGTTCGACCAGGTCGGCAACGATTCGGTGGTCGACTGCGTTGCGCCTGATGCCGCTGACTCGTTCGTTCCAGGTTTCGCCGAGATCTGTGAGGGCCCTTGCGAGGAGAAGGCTGTAGCCGCAGGCGTTGTCGAGGAGATGGACGAAGGTGTCTACCCATGCCGACGGTTGGCCCTCTCGGTATGCGGTGAGCCCGGCGATGTACGGCTGTCGGTCTCTCACGATGATCGGGCTGAGTGGCGGTGCTGTGTTCCGGATTGCGCCACGCATGGCGAGGACCCGGTACAGGAGTGCGCGGCCGATGCGACCGTTGCCGTCGCCATATGGGTGGATCGTTTCGAATTGCGCGTGGACGATGGCCGCCTGGATCACTGGTGAGAGCGTCCGTGCGTTGCTGAAATGGATGAGGTCATCCATGAGCATCGGG
>CAXMQO010000123.1:0-7525 GCA_964195515.1 uncultured Saprospiraceae bacterium
TGTGACACCCCAGATCTCGGTGATTGTCCGTGTGGAGTCCTTCTGCGGTAAGGAGGAAGCCCCCCTTGGGATTCGTGGGCGAGTCCGCAGAGCAGGGTCGAGGCCGGGGAGGACTCGACCGAAGCAAGACTCACCGCTGGCGGAGATGCAGGGAATCGAACCCCTCGGGCCGCAATGCAACCCGACACCGGTGTTGAAGACCGGGGAACCCACCAGGCGTCCGGACACCTCCGGGGATGAACCTACCGGAACGAGCGGCGCTCGGTATCGAACCGGGTCCTTGTCGAAACGCTGCTCGAGGATCACGGTCGACGAATACCGACCAACCTTGCACCCCCAATGCCTCGACCACCGCGATGGGGTTCGAGATCGAACGAGCCGTGCGAGTCGACGACGCTGGTGTCGTTGTTGAGGATCTCATTCATCCGATTGATGTCACCGGATCAGACCGCCCGGATGCTGGCGTCTATCACGGCGACCAACCGCTCCGGCTCTTGTCGGGTATTTTGGGAACATGACGCGTTCACTCCAGGTCACGTTTGACGCAGCGGACACACACGCACTGGCCGACTTCTGGGCGGAGGTACTCGGATACATTCCCGAGCCGCCCCCGAAGGGATATGACTCGTGGGAGACGTTCGCCGACGCCGTCGGTATCCCCGAGGACGTCCGGGACCAACTCGCGGCGGTCGTCGATCCCGAAGGAAACGGTCCGCGCATTCTCATCCAGAAGGTGGCCGAACCGAAGACGGCGAAGAACCGCTGCCATCTCGATGTCTCAGTCACGGACCGTTCGATGAATCCGGTCGAGCGTCGGTCCACGATCGGAGCGGAAGCGGAACGACTCGTTGCGATCGGTGCCACGCGGGTCGGAGACTTCGACGAGGCCATCGGTATCTGGACGGTCATGCAGGATCCGGAGGGCAATGAGTTCTGCCTCCACTAACCCGCCGAGTCGTTCCGCGGGCTGGCTGCGCCGCATACGGGGACTGCAACCCTGGGTACGCGTTCTAGGTGGTGATGTAGCGTTCGAGTTGGGTGATCATGTCATGCTGCTGGGCGATCATCGCCTTCACCACGTCGCCAATCGAGATCACTCCTGCGAGCCGACCGTCGTCGTCCAAGACCGGGAGGTGTCGAATCCGGTGCTCGGTCATCAACTCCATGCACTCGGCGACGGTCGACGCAGAACCGACCGTTCGGATCTCGGCCGTCATGATCTCCGAAACCCGGGTCTCCTTCGAACCGCGCTCGAGGAGTTCCACATTCCTCGCGTAGTCGCGTTCTGACAGGATCCCGACCAGGTCGTCTCCGTCAAGCACCAGGACCGCTCCGATGTTGAGCTCTGCCATCGTCTCGAGCGCGTCGAAGACCGTGTCGTCGGGAGCGACCGACCACACGTCCGAACCCTTGACGTCAAGAATCCCGGTAACCATCCGTTGCATATCGTCTCCTTCTCTTCCCAACGAACATAGTCGAGGACCGGCGACCGCGCTGAAGCTATCGATTTTGGCGTGGCAACTGCGAACACCCCTACACTCGGTCGATCGTGTCACGACGTGCCCGCTTCGCATGGTTCTGGCTCGCGGCGATCACGATCGTCGTGATGACGCCGTTCGCGTCCTTCGCTGCCGGCGAGTCGATCGGCGGCACCCTCATTCAACGGCTCGGCGATGAGAAGCTTCCCGTCGAGGGAATCACCATCACCGTGATCCAGGACGGGAACACAATCGGAACCGGAGAATCCGGAGCCGACGGGAAATGGGAGATTCCCGTCCCGGGCGCCGGCATCTACATGGTGAGACTCGAGACCTCGACCCTCCCCGAGGGCGTCGCGCTCACCGACCCCGACAAGCAGGAGCTCTCGGATGTCGAGGTCCGGGACGGACAGGCCAAGAAGGTGATCTTTCCTCTCGGTGAAGGCACCTTCTCGACGGTGTCGCCCTACGCACGAGTGGGAGCTCTCTTCATCTCCGGACTCAAACTGGGAGCGATCATTGCGCTCTCCGCCGTCGGTCTCTCCCTGGTGTTCGGCGTCACGGGACTCGTCAACTTCGCCCATGCGGAGATGGTCACGCTCGGCGCCATCGCCGCATACTTCTTCCACGGCTCGACCCTCGGCCCGCAGTGGCCGCTCGTGGTCGCGATCGTGCCGGCCGTCCTCGTCGGTGCCGGCTTTGGATGGTTACAGGATCGGGCACTGTGGCGACCGCTCCGGAATCGGCACACCGGTCTCGTTGCAATGATGGTCGTCTCGATCGGACTTTCGTTCGCCCTCCGCAACCTCTTCCTCATTATCTTCGGTGGCGAACCGCGGGCCTACCCGAACTTCGCGGGACAGCCGCCGATCCAGTTCCTCGGCATCTCGATGGTCCCCAAGCAGCTCGCCACCATCGCCATCTCACTCATCGTGCTCGCCGGCGTCGGCCTCTTCCTTCAACGCAGCCGCTCGGGGACCGCGATGCGTGCCGTCGCCGACGATGCGGACCTTGCTGAGTCATCCGGCATCAACGTCAACCAGATCATCCTCATCACCTGGGTGCTGGCCGGCGGACTTGCGGCCCTCGGCGGAGTCTTCTTCGGACTCAACGAGGCGGTCCAATGGGACATGGGGTTCAAGCTCCTCCTCCTCATCTTCGCCGCGGTCGTGCTCGGCGGCCTTGGAACCGCCTACGGGGCCATGGCCGGCGGCTTCATCGTCGGCGTTGCGGTCGAAATGAGCACCCTCGTGTTCCCCAATGAGTTAAAGGCGGCAGTTGGCCTCGGCGTTCTCATCATCATGCTGCTCATCAGACCACAGGGTCTCCTCGGCTCAAAGGAGCGGATCGGCTGATGGATTGGGCAAACATCCTCATTGACGGCATCCTCGCCACGATCGGTCCGATCACTGCAGCGTATGCAATCTCCGCGATCGGGCTGAACCTGCAGTTCGGCTACGCCGGCCTCCTGAATTTCGGCCACGTCGCATTCATGCTCGTCGGCGCCTACGGGACCGCGATCACCGTCGACTTCGGTGCGCCTCTGTGGCTCGGCGTCATCGTTGGCATTATCGCCGCCGCTCTCCTCGGCTTGCTCCTTGGCCTACCGACACTTCGCCTGCGCGCTGACTATCTGGCGATCACCACCATTGCGGCCGCGGAAGTGATCCGTCTCCTCGTCCGGTCGAATTGGGCACGGCCGCTCACGAACGGGGTCTTCGGCATCCAGGGATTCGCCGACTCGTTCTTCACTCTCAACCCATTCCCTGCGTCTCAGATCTACGGCGTCGGCAGTCTCGTCGTGACCGGCCGCAAGCTGTGGGTCATGATCGTCGGATGGACCGTCGCAGCAATCATCACACTGTTCATCCGACGCCTCATCAAGAGCCCGTGGGGCCGGGTATTGAAGGCCATCAGGGAGGATGAAGACGCCACGATCTCACTCGGCAAGAACGTCTTCGCCTACAAGCTCCAGGCACTGATGATCGGCGGTGCAATCGCAGGCATCGCCGGAATCCTCCTCGCCGTCGAACAGCAGAATGTAACCCCCGACGCCTATCTGCCGAAGATCACGTTCATCCTCTACGTCATCGTCATCCTTGGCGGTGCAGGCACGATTCTCGGACCGATCGTCGGGGCCATAACCTTCCAGTTCATGTTCTTCACCATCGACGCCCTCATGGTCAGTGCACAGGCCAACATCGGGTGGGTGGGCGACCTCCTGACACCTGCTGCGGCCGGCCAGATCAAGCTCGTACTCGTCGGCATCGGGATGATGGTCCTCATGATCTTCCGACCGCAGGGCATCCTCGGGAACAGGGAGGAGGTGCTCATCGATGAACGCTGATCACCCAATGGCCGGCGTCACACCGGAACCCGGCGTCCACAAACCCGACCCGGTCCTCGTTGCCAGCGGCCTGCGGCGGTCGTTCGGTGGTCTCGATGCCGTCGACGTCGACCACCTCGAAATCCAACGGCACACCGTGACGTCCCTCATCGGACCGAACGGGGCCGGCAAGACGACGCTCTTCAACCTCCTCACCGGCTTCGACAAGCCAAGCGCCGGTGAGTGGCATCTCAACAACGGATCACTCGCCGGGATCGCTGCGTTCCGGGTCGCGCGACGCGGGATGGTTCGGACCTTCCAGCTCACTCGCTCCCTTGCCCGGCTGACGGTGATGGACAACATGCTGGTCGCAACGAAAGACCACGCCGGGGAGAGCCTTTGGGGAGCGATCACCGGTGGGTGGCGCATCACCGAGCAGGCCAATGAGGAACGGGCGACCGAACTCCTCGAACGGTTCGGTCTCGAGCACATGACCGAAGAGTTCGCAGGAGGGCTCTCGGGTGGTCAGAGAAAGCTCCTCGAGATGGCCAGGGCGCTCATGATGGAACCAGAGGTCGTCATGCTCGACGAACCGATGGCCGGAGTGAACCCCGTGCTCACCCAGTCGCTACTCACGCACATCACCGGTCTACGCGACGGCGGCAAGACCGTCATCTTCATTGAGCACGACATGGATGTTGTCCAGGAGATTTCCGATTGGGTCGTTGTCATGGCCCAGGGTCGCGTGATTGCCGAGGGACCGCCGGGGGTCATCGCCCAGAACCGGGCCGTGATCGATGCCTACCTCGGAGAGCACCACGGGGAGGCAGCCACATGACCGACCAGCTTCTCATCGCCGATGGTGTCATCGCCGGATATCTTCCCGGGGTCGACATCTTGCGCGGTGTGGACCTCACCCTCGGCGACGGTGAACTAATCGGGATCATCGGACCGAACGGTGCGGGCAAATCGACGCTCATCAAGGCGATCTTCGGTCTGGTCCCGGTACGCAAGGGCCTCGTGACCCTCAGGGGCAGCGACATCTCAAATCTCCCCGCACACGAACTCGTGGCTCTCGGTGTCGGGTATGTACCGCAACGGGAGAACGTGTTCCCGTCGCTCACGGTCGAAGACAATCTCCGCATGGGGCTCTACCTCGAACCGAAGGCATGGGACCGGCGGCTGGCAGCGGTCGTAGAGATCTTCCCCCTCCTCGCCGACCGATCCGACCAGCGCACCGGCTACCTGTCGGGCGGGGAACGCCAGATGGTCGCAATCGGACGAGCTCTGATGATGGACCCGTCGGTTCTTCTCCTCGACGAGCCCTCTGCCGGTCTTTCGCCAGCGAATCAGAACCTCGTGTTCGAGCGGATTCGCGACATCGCCGACTCCGGCGTGTCGATCATCATGGTCGAGCAGAATGCACGGCGATGCCTTCAGATCGCGGACCGTGCCTACGTCCTCGACCAGGGACAGAACGCCCACACCGGAGCGGGACGAGATCTCCTCCACGATCCAAAGGTAATCGACCTGTATCTGGGAACCCTCGGCCGGGTCGAGTAATCCCAGGTACTCAGTACCGGCCACGAACCGCCAGCGATGTCCTCACGGTACCCCGGTACCCCGGTACCCCGGTACCCCGTTACCCAGAGGCTCGGCGGATAGGGCAGATTACGCGGTGGCGAAGCGACGTTCATCCGCCCCCTCGGCTAAAGGACGCAGAGGAGCGCCAGCGACGACGCAGGGGGGCATCGTGTGATATCCCGAGTCTCGGAGGTTCTCCGCGTCAAGCCCATCTGCGGAGAGGGAAGCCCCCCTGCGATGCGGAAGCCCCCCTGCGGATTCGCTGGGGCGAATCCGCGTCCCCCCACCTGCGTGGGGGGACGGAAGATGGCGAGCACCTCGCGGCCCTATCCGCCGAGTCCCCCGCTAAATGGAGTGGGGCCCGGCAGATGCCGGGCCCCACTCCATTCTTGGTTGGTTGCTGCGGGGTCAGCTGGCGACGATCTGTAGGAGTGTCACCGTGTTGCCTTCGGCGTCATACAAGAAGACGTCGTACGTGCCGATTCCCGGTTCGTTACTCGAACCGAAATCGAGGGGACCCGAAGCACCGTCATAGTCGATGTCCTTGCCCTCCATCAACAGGTTGAAGCACACTTCGAACACCGAGCACTTCTCCCCACCCTTCGTCACGTTCTCGATCTCTTTGACGAAGACGGCAGGGTCGGCACTCTGAGCAGCCTGCGCCGCGAGCACCGTCACCATCAGACAGTCATAGTTCTGCGCCGAGAAGATCGTCGGCGTACCAGGGAACGCCGCTTCGAAACGCACCGGGAACGTCGCCTCACCATTCGCCGGCGAAGCCGACGGGGCCGTACCCTTGATGCCATCGAGCAACGCAACGTTGCCGCCAAGTTGATCGGAACCGACCGTGTCCTTGAACCCGTCGGCCACATAGATCTGACCCTCGAAACCCGCCCCGGCGAGATCGAGCAGGATCTGCCCACCCTCCTCAAAGGTGATCATCACAAGAGCGTCGGCGCCACTAGCCACAACAGCCTGAGCCTCGGTCGCAAACGAACCAGCCTTCGGATCGTAAGACTCCGCAAGAACAACAACATCACTCAGCTCCGCGGCGACAAGCTCACCGAAACCAACCCCATACTCGTCGTTACGCCACAACACCGCCACAGACGTGGGGGCATCTCCAGCAACGACATCGGCAAGGGCAGGCCCCTGCAGATTATCCGAAGGAGCGGTACGGAAGTAGTACGGGTCGTAATCACTCGAACTCAACGCCGCAGCAGTATTCGACCCAGAACACATCGCGACCTGACTGGACTGCACCTTGTCAACAATCGAGAGCGACACGCCCGAAGCGGCAGCCCCGATAATCCCGGCATAATCACCAGTCAGATACTTGTCCACCGTGGCCGAAGCGATGTTCGGATCGGTCCCCGAATCGCCATAATCGACGCCGACAAGCCCGTCAGACACGGCATTGATCTCATCAACACCCATCTTGATCGGGTTCTCGAGCGCCTCAATAATCGAAGCGAGCTGCCCAGTCTGAGGAAGCACCGTCCCGACCTTGACCGGAACCGGCGCAAACGCCACCCCCCCAGTCGTCGTCGTCTCCTCAACCGTCGTCGTCGTATCCTCAACCGTCGTCGTCGTTGCCTCGGTTGAAGTCGTGCCTTCTTCGCCGGTGTCACTGCTGCCACAGGCGGCGGCAAAGAGGGCGAATGCGAGAACGAGACCGACGAGGGCGATGAATCGGTTCGTCATTTTGGGGAGTTCCTCCTGGGAGTGGATCTCGGACTGCGGGATGGTGGCCGTCGGGGGAGTGTACAACCCTCCTTCAGCAAGGCTCCTCGATCGGCCAGAAGGGTCGCAATGGCTTTGCAGGAATGGCGGGCCGCCGTGCCCTCTCAATCGATGAGACCCGAACTCGCCGAACTAGTTCGGTCCGGTGACGTCAGTGAAGCGATGGTGAGTCGCGTCCTGATCGGTCGTCCCGGAGTGACAGGCACGACCTACCGTCCCGTTCCAACAGATTCCGTGTCGTCGGCATCGTCACCCCCGACTCAAGCACCCGATCCTTGCAGTCTTCACCCAACCACTCCAGTCGCACCTCTCAAACCGGGGCGTGTTTTGGGTTCATGATCCGTGCCTGCTTCCGGCAGTGGAGATCGATCTGACGGATGGGCCCGTATTCCGT
>CAXMQO010000124.1:0-10930 GCA_964195515.1 uncultured Saprospiraceae bacterium
ACCGTCTTCGTCGACGCCCACGATGCGGCACCCACCGGCGGCGAGACCGGCGTGATGATCGAATCAGGACCCAGGGTCGGACCCGCGACGCTCGAAGCGATCCTGTGTGACGGAGTCGTCGAGGTAACCGGCCGAAGCGAAGACGGCGTCCCGCTCGCCATGGGACGCCACAGTCGGACCATCCCACCCCGCCTCCGCCGGTTCGTCCTGGCCCGCGACGC
The DNA here is from genome assembly GCA_964195515.1 of uncultured Saprospiraceae bacterium. Lineage (GTDB taxonomy): Bacteria > Actinomycetota > Acidimicrobiia > Spongiisociales > UBA5794 > JAHEEL01. Next base: position 222 of record CAXMQO010000124.1, read on the forward strand.
CGGGGTGTGCACCATCGGGGCTGTATCAGCCGATACCGCCTCCAACCACACCACATCACCCCCTGGACCGAAGGCGGATCAACCGAAGCCGACAACCACACCACACTGTGCTGGCTCCACCACCACAATGTGATCCACGGACGACGCTTCACCACCAACCCCGAATCACCACCCCAACGCCGACGACTCAACCGACCACCAATCCACGCCCCACCCCTCCGAGAACCTGAACGATGATCATGACACTCACTACCGATGAACCCGATCCGGTCGATCCGGAGCATCGACAGGGCCTCACGGCCACCGAACTCGCTGATCTCATCTGGGATGTCGCCGTCGGAAGACCAACGCGCGTCGTGCTCGATACGGCGAGGAAGCGCGCCGCGTACTTCGCTGTGCACAAGAGGATCCGGGAGGCCGTAGCCAAGAGTCGCCGGTCCGCAGCACCTGGATAGCGACACTGATGCTGTCAAACACGAAGAAGGCCCGGTCAACGACCGGGCCTTCGGTGGAGGTGGGGGGAATCGAACCCCCGTCCCACGAGGTTTCAGCGTCGGCATCTCCGAGCGCAGCCGACAGCGAGCTTTCGAAACCTGAGAGACGCCGTCGGCAGTTTCTCCTGGGTCCTAGTCGGAATTGTCTTACCCCGCCGATCCCGACATCCCGGCGGGGGCATCCTGCATTGTTATGCCCGGATCCGGCGAGACAGGCACCCTCCGGTCGGACACGCTGCGTTAATTATGCAGCGAATGCGTAACTTTCGTTATTGGCACTTATGTTTGTTCCCGGCTCTTTAACGAGGCTCCGGGGACCTCGGCTCGCTTCCGGCGCCTCAACCCTCACGGTCGAATCCATGTCACCCCCATTTCTGGGGAACACGCTTGGCGCGTTCATCACGCTCAAGAGTAGTCGTGCGATCCCGTCACCGCTTGATCGTCTTCCCGCTAGATGCCATCCGCGGATAGCCTGCCGGGCATGGACACAGAACCACAAGATCCAGAGAACGGGACGACCAACCCTCCCGCCCCGGCTCCGTCGACCATCGACGTGACGACCCGCGAGGAGCACTCGCGAACGTCTGGCACGGCCCGAGGATTCTTGATCGCCCTTGCGATCGGACTGGTCGCCGTGTTCGCCATGCAGGTCTTCACGCTGGTCTCTGCGAGTCGGACCGACGAGCAGATCGCCGCTCTCGACGAGCAGGTCAATTCGATCGGCGGTGACGTCGCCAATGTCCAGGCTTCCGTCGACGCCGTGGATCAGAAGGTCGACGACCTCGCCACCGGGTCATTGATCGCTCCCGCCGCCTCCGGCGCGTCGGCAGCCGTTGCACCGAGCGCACCCACCGGATACCTTCCTCCGTTCGAGCAAGGCCAACCGGATGCCGCCCTCGGAGTGGTCCTCGGTGACGTCACCGGCGTCGAGTACTACACCGACGCCGAGATGACCGTCGATCCTGCGGACGGCACAGCGCGAGCATGGCTCGTCTGGGCGCACTGGTGCCCACACTGCCAGCGTGAGCTACCCCCGCTGTCGGACTGGTACACCGAGAACGCCAATCTCTATCCGAATGTGGAGCTAGTCAGCATCACCAGTTCCATCGACCCGGCCCGCGGGAATCCGCTTGAGCCCTACCTTGATGAACTGCAACTCCCGTTCCCTGCGATCGTGGACCCCGACCTCGCCCTCGCCGAACAATTTGGGTTGAGCGCCTACCCGTTCTGGGTCTTCACGGCGGGAGACGGGTCGACTCTGCTCAGGGTCGCCGGCTTCCTCGAGATCGAGCAGGTCGCGGAAATCTTCGGCCAGCTCGAATCGCTTTCTGCGTAGGGGCCGCTCGGCGTGCGATCCTCTTGGAACAATCGCTACCGGGAACGGTCGGCTCCGGTAGACCCTTCGGCGTTCGTTACCGTTGAGCTCGCACCGCTTCTCGGCCCGCCCGGTCGGGCACTTGATCTCGCCGGAGGCGCAGGGAGACACGGCCTCTGGCTCGCGGAGCGTGGCTGGGAGACGACCATGATCGATACGTCGGAGGTCGCGATAGCTCTCGCCGCTGAGCGGGCAGGAGAGGCCGGCGTCGACGTCACGCTCGTTCACAGCGACCTCACCGCTGCAACGCTCCCTGACGGCCCATGGGATCTCGTGCTCATCGTGCACTACCTCCAGAGAGACCTCTTCTCGCCGGCCATCGAACTTCTGGCGGATGACGGTCTGATCGCGTTCTCGGTCGCCACCGTTCGGAACCTGGAACGCCGGGAGCGACCATCCCTCCCCTACCTCCTCCAAGAGGGCGAGGCGCCGTCGCTCGTAGACGGTCTCCAGATCCTCCACTACGCCGAGGGCTGGTCGATCGAAGACCGGCACGAGGCAAGGGTGGTGGCCCGGAAGAGAAGGAGCGGAGTGGGCGGAGTAGCCGAGTAGCGGAGTAGCCGAGTACGAACCACTGATCTCGAAGCTCAAGGCTCAAAGCCGGTAGCTGGAAGCTGGCAGCTCTATCTCCGATGGCTCTTCGCCCGGTCCATCTCTCGCTTCTGCTGGCGTTCTACAAGCTTCCTCCGCTTGTCGTAGGTGTGACGGCCCTTGGCCAGAGCGATCTCGATCTTCGCGATGCCGCGCACGAAGTAGATCTGGAGCGGAACGAGCGTAAGTCCCTGTTCGTTGATCTTGCCGGTGAGACGATCGATCTCCCGCCGATGGAGCAACAACTTGCGTTTCCGCTCCGGGGCGTGGCCACCACCGATCGCGAACGAGTACGGTGCGATATGGGCGTTCTCGAGCCAGAGCTCCCCGCCCTGCAGCAACCCGTAGGCATCCTTGAGCTGCACCTGCCCCGCGCGGAGGCTCTTCACCTCGGACCCGGTGAGCACCATCCCTGCCTCGAAGGTGTCGAGGATTTCGTAGTTGTGTCGTGCGCGTCGGTTGGATGCGACAACTTTGCGACCTTCAGCCATGATCAGAAGCCTAGAAGTATTTAGCCGGGTTCACGGGGTCGCCGTTGATCCTGACCTCGAAGTGCAGATGGGGTCCGGTCGAAACGCCTGTTGATCCCACGTAGCCGATCACCTGTCCGGCCTTCACCTTCTGTCCATCGGACACGGCGAACTCCGATTGATGGGCGTACAGCGTCACCATGCCGCCACCGTGGTCGATCATGATCGAGTTCCCATACCCGCCCTTCACGCCTGCGAAGAAGACCGTCCCGGCCGCAGCCGCCACGATCTTCTGTCCCATGCCGGCGTCCAAGTCGACCCCGGTGTGCATCAACGAATAACCGTAGATCGGATGAACCCTCGGCCCGAACCCGGATGAGATCACTCCCGGCACTGGTCGGACGAGGCTGCCCGGCGCCGCGCCGGCGACTTCCACTCGCTCGGCAATGAGTTTCTTGATCGACGATTGCTCCTTTTCGAGCGAAGCGATCTCAACCTCGATCTCCTCTATCTCCGCGTCGTAGGACGCCAGGAGAGATCGCTGGCGGCGATACTCCTCCTGGAGCGCATCGCTCGAACGCTGCAGTTCGTTCTGAAGCGAACCGAGGCGCTCCTCGGCAGTCTCGAGATCGACCAGATCCGACGCAAGGGTGACCTCGTGTGCAGCGATGGTGTTACTCGCACGTTGCTCGTCGACGAGGAGAGACTCGAATCGCAGAACCGTTTCGGTACCGCTGGCGGTGATCCGATCGAGATACGCCAACCCGATCCCAATGTCGATCCACACTTTCGCCGACAGGGCGACCGTCGGGACACCGAGGCCGGCGCTCATGTAGGACTCGACCGCGTAGTGTGCAGCGTCGACGCGCGCCGTGCCCAATTCCGATCTGGTCAGCGCGAGGGACTGGTACTTCGCGTGCAAGTCGGATCGCACGTCGCGCAGAGCACCCTGCTTCTGGGCGAGATCGGAGACAACAGTGAGCACCTCCATCCGCAGTGAGGCCATCGCCTCGAAGATCTCATCCATGCGCTCGGCCGTGGCCTGGATGTCGCGGGCGAGAGCGCTACGGTTCGCCGATGTGGCATCGATTTCGTCACTCAGGGATTCAATCCGGTTCCTGACACTCTGGAGATCACGATCGAGATCGTCGGCACCGACGGCCGGCACCACCGCGAGCACCAACACCGCCGTGAGTGCCGAGACGAAAAGACCGCGCGCTTTGGTCACGTTCGCAAGTACTTGTGGACCGTGAGGCTCAGGCCACTGCCGACGAGACCGGCAAGCACCCCGAACAGCAGGACCAGCACTCCCTGCGTGAAGAGGTATTCAGATTGAACTGCGACGTTGATCCAGTCCGGCAGGTCGGTGAGACGATCGACCGCCAGTTGTTGGGCAACGACGATGAACCCCACGGCGAGACCAGCTCCCACGAATCCTTCGAGCGCGCCCTCGAGAAGGAACGGTACCCGCACGAGCCAGTTCGATGCACCCACGAGTCGCATGATCTCAATTTCTTCGCGGCGCGCGTAGATGGCCATGTGAATCGTGTTGGCGATCAGCGCCACTGCGGCGACCCCGAGAGCAACCGCAAGGAGCCAGAACATCACGCGTAACCCATCTCGAAGAGAGATCATCGCGTCAATGGCCTGCCCGGCGGACTGGACGCGCAGAAGCCCCGGCGTGGCCTGAAGGCGCGTCACGATCGTCTGGTAGTCATCCGGGTCAACGGGCTTGATCCGGATCGAGGCAGGGACGATATCGGGGCTCTCTTCGATCACGCGCAACGTGGCCGGCTGGTTCGAGAGCAGTACTCGAGCCTCTTCGAGGGCTTCAGCTTTTGAGACAAAGCTAACGCTCTCGACTTCATCCCAGGTCTCCATCTCGGCCTGCATGTCATCGACCGCCGTGAGCGCGTCATCACGCACAAACGCGATCACGCGAACGTCTTCAGCCCACTGAAGGGTGTTGATCCGAACCACTTCGCCGAAGACGAGGGTTCCAAAGGTGAGCGTCAGAGAGATGAAGACGGCGAGAACAGCCCCCAACACGACCAGGCCGTTGGCCCCGATGTTTGCGAAGGCCTCTCGGAGGACGTACGAGACGCGGGTCATCCGTTGACCTCCTCGTCGGCGCCGGGTTCTTCGTCTGGACCCTCGCTGTCTGCGGTGGCGTCCTGCTCGTCACGTTCGTCGTGTTCGACCGACTCACCGTCAACGCCCGTGAGCTCCTCCGAGGAACTCTGCTCTTCAGCCGACGAACCGGTAACCGTCGACTCTTCGAAATCGAGGGTCGTTGTGGCAGTGTCTTCGGCCGTAGTAGCAGTATCGGATTCGGCAACGATGTCCGTAATGATGAGAGGGGCATCTCTGGCACCGGCATCCTCGGCGATTGCCGCCTCGTAGAGGCCACGACTCTCGTCGCGAGTGATACGGCCACGATCGAGTTGGACGACCCTGCGACGCATAGCGGTGACAATCGCGTGAGCGTGGGTCGCCATGACAACGGTGGTGCCCGTACGGTTGATCCGATCAAGGATGCGCATTATCCCAACGGATGTCGCGGGGTCCAGGTTCCCGGTCGGTTCGTCGGCGAGAACGATGAGAGGTCGGTTCACGAAGGCTCGGGCCACCGAGACTCGCTGCTGCTCACCACCGGAGAGTCGTCGCGGCAGGCGGTCGGCCATCTCGGAGAGACCCACGAGCTTGAGGACTTGTGTGACCTGATTGTCGATCGCCGAGCGCGGTTTCCCCGTCACTTCCATCGCAAATGCGACGTTCTCATAGACGGTCTTGCTCGGGAGAAGTTTGAAATCTTGAAACACAGTCCCGATAGATCGACGAAGGTGAGGGATCTTCCATCCCGGCAGCTCCGATGCGTGCTTCCCAGCGACCCAAATGTCGCCGTTGGTCGGTTTCTCCTCTCGCATCATGAGGCGAATGAGCGTCGACTTCCCGGACCCCGAGGGTCCGACGAGAAAGACGAACTCACCCTTGTTGATGTCGAGATCGATGTCCTTGAGGGCTACAACACCGCCGTCGTAGACCTTCGTCACATTATCGAGACGGATCATGAAATCCCTATCGCGGCTTCGTAGTCCTACCCCACCCGCCAACGAGTTGCCAGGTTACCCGTGGACCCCGTATAGCCAGGGTATTGCGAGAGTGAGAAGCGGATTAGATCAGTAGATCAGTAGCAAGTAGATCAGAGCTGCTCCACTGCTCCACTGCTCCACTGCTCTACTTGGCGGCGCTACGCCGCCACTGCAGATAGCTGTCTATGAGGGTGTCCAGGTCTCCGTCGAGGACACCCCGGATGTTTCCTATCTCGCGGCCGGTACGAAGGTCTTTGACCATCTGATAGGGCTGGAGTACATAGGAGCGGATCTGGCGTCCCCAGCCAGCTTCGGTCTGGTCCCCGCGGATGGCGTCGACCTTCGCCTGCTGTTCGAGGCGGGCTCGATCCGCCAGTCGTGCGGCGAGGAGATGCATTGCCCGCACACGGTTCTGGGTCTGAGACCGTTCGGCCTGACAACTGACGACGACACCGGTGGGCAGGTGCGTCAGTCGGACCGCCGAATCGGTCTTGTTGATGTGCTGGCCGCCGGCACCCGACGCCCGGTATGTGTCGACCCTGAGGTCCTCCGGATTGATTTCGACTTCTTTGACGTCGACTTCCGGGATGACATCGACACCGGCAAATGCCGTGTGGCGACGAGCGGCCGAATCGAACGGACTGATCCGCACCAGCCGATGCACGCCGCGTTCGCTCTCGAAAATCCCGTACGCATGGTCTCCCTTGATGGTGATCGTGGCCGATTTGATGCCCGCTTCCTCACCGACCTGGTACTCGTCCACCTCGAAGGAGAGCTCTGTTCGTTCGAGGTATCGCAGGTACATACGGAACAGCATCTCCGCCCAATCCTGAGCATCGACGCCGCCGGCACCGGCATGAACCGACATGATTGCGGTCGAGTCGTCGTGAGGACCGAAGAAGAGCGTTTCGCGTTCGAGACGACTGAGTGTCGTCTCGGTTTCGCGCAGCTCTTTCATCGCGTCGTCGAGGCCTGAGGCATCGTCTTCTTCAAGGCCGAGCTCGATCAGCACCTCGGCGTCATCAAGTGCCCCGTCCAGGGTCGCTACCTGCTCGATGGTACGTTCGTGCCGAGCAAGGGTTCGGGTCACCTCGAGCGCCCGATCCTGATCGTCCCATAGACCAGGTTCGGAAACCTGCTGCCTCAGTTCGACGAGTGCCTGTTCCTTGCCAGCGACGTCAAAGGAACCTCCTGGCGTCGTCGAGCCGAGAGCGCAGGTCGTTCAGAAGTATGCGGAGGTCATTCGGTTCCATTGTGAGATGAGCGTACCCGTCGGTAGGTTGCTGCACTTCCTTGGGTTCAGATTCCTTGCTGTGGAGCTTCTTGAACCACCGTCCCCCGGATGTCCTCGACGTGCGTGCCATCATGGAGGTTTCGAACGACGATGCCATCGCCATAGCCTCGATGGGCACGCCGGGTGAGGCCAACAGGGAATTGACGAAGTCTGCACCTTTGGCCACTGTGCTCTTGAGTTCCGCGGAATCGAGCATGGCGCTGCCTATGCCAGCGGTTCGGCCCCAACGGCGCCGTGACAGCGCTTGTATTTCTTCCCCGACCCGCATGGGCACGGAGCGTTGCGCCCCACCTTCTCGCCCGTTCGAATGATCTGCTTCTGCTTGAGCTGCTGAACCGACTTCGCCGACGAGGTGGTCACCTGCGCTTTCGGTGCCTCCTGCTGCTGCACCACATCGACGTGGAACATGTAGCGGGTAGCGTCGTGCTTCACGGCGTCAATCAACTCCTCGAAGTAGTTGAAGCCCTCGCGCTGGTACTCGACGAGTGGGTCTTTTTGACCCATCGCACGCAGACCGATGCCGGAGCGGAGGTAGTCCATCTCGGCGAGATGCTCCCTCCACTTATTGTCGATGACTGAGAGCGTGACCGTGCGCTCGAGTTGACGCATGACCGTGTCACCGAACTGCGCCTCTCGGGCTGCGTACACGGCGTCGGCATCGGTCACGTACGCGTCGATGATCTCGTCAGAGGTGAGGGTCTCCAGGTCGCTGAACGACGCGCTGCTGAACGTCGGCTCGTAGAGGGCCTTCGTTCGGACCTCGAATTCGGCCCAATCCCAATCAGAAGAATCGGTGTCTGCCGTCATCGTCTCGACCTCGAGCTCGATAACCTCAGAGCGCCACCCGGCGAGCAGTTCGTCGGTGCTCGCACCGTCGAGAATCTGGTTCCGCCACTTGTAGATGATCTGACGTTGGGTGTTCATCACCTCGTCGTACTTGAGCACGTTCTTACGGATCTCGAAGTTCTGTGCTTCGACTTGCGTCTGCGCACGCTCTATCGCTTTCGACACCATCTTGTGCTCGATCGGGACGTCCGGCGGAATCCGCAGTCTCTCCATGATCGAAGCCACGCGTTCGTTGGCGAACCGGCGCATGAGGTCGTCTTCAAGCGACAGATAGAAACGAGACTCACCTGGATCGCCCTGCCTGCCGGAACGGCCTCGTAGCTGGTTGTCGATGCGGCGCGAATCGTGCCGTTCGGTACCGAGCACATACAAGCCGCCCGCGTCGAGCACCTGTTGTCTCTGCTGTTGCGTCTCTGCGGCGAATCGCTCGATGGAAGCGGCGAGCGCTGCCTCGTACCCCGGATCGTCCGTTGGTATCTCTTTGCGGATCATCTCGGCTCGAGCGAGTTCCTCGGGATTCCCGCCGAGCTGGATGTCGACCCCTCGTCCCGCCATATTCGTCGCGACCGTGACCGCTCCAAGCTGTCCCGCCTGGGCGATGATGTGGGCCTCTCGCTCATGCTGCTTGGCGTTGAGGACTTCGTGTTTGATGCCCCGGCGCTTCAGCGTGTTGGCGAGGCGCTCAGATTTCTCGATCGACACGGTTCCGACGAGGACGGGCTGGCCGCGGCGGCTCCGCTCTTCGATGTCGTCGGCGAGCGCAGCGAACTTGTGATCCTCGTCGAGGTAGACGACGTCAGCCTGATCGATGCGGGCGACCGGCTCATTCGTCGGGATGTCGAGCACGTCGAGTCCATAGATCCCATGGAACTCCCCGGCTTCGGTAAGGGCCGTGCCGGTCATCCCCGAGAGCTTTTCATACATTCGGAAGTAGTTCTGAAGGGTGATCGTGGCGAGGGTCTGGTTCTCCTCTCTGATGTGAACGCCCTCCTTCGCCTCGATCGCCTGGTGAAGGCCCTCGGAGTAGCGCCGGCCTTCGAGCACCCGACCGGTGAACTCGTCCACGATCATGACCTCACCGTTCTTGATGAGGTAGTCGACGTCGAGGTGATAGAGCCCCGTCGCCTTCAATGCCACGTCGAGGTGGTGGATGAAGTCGACGTTGGCATAGTCGTACATGTTCTCGACGCCGAGGATCTGCTCGACACGGGTGACGCCGGTCTCGGTGACGATGACCTGCCGCTTCTTCTCGTCGATCTCGTAGTGCTCATCTCTTCGGAGTCGCTCGACGATGCGGGCGAAGTCCCGATACCACTTCCCGGTCTCGCCGACCCTCCCGGAGATGATGAGCGGGGTCCTGGCTTCGTCGATGAGGATCGAATCGACCTCGTCGACGATGCCGAAGTAGTGGCCCCGCTGGGTGCGGTCCTCGGGGCGCATCGTCATGTTGTCTCTGAGGTAGTCGAATCCGAACTCGTTGTTCGTCCCGTACGTGATGTCAGCGCGGTATGCCGGCCTTCGCTCCTGTGGCGTCATCTCGGACTGGATGAGTCCGACGTCGAGACCAAGGAATCGGTGGACCTGTCCCATCCAATTCGAGTCGCGCTCTGCCAGGTAGTCGTTGACCGTGACGATGTGGACGCCCTCGCCGGCGAGGGCGTTCAGGTAGGACGGCATCGTCGAGACCAGCGTCTTTCCCTCGCCGGTGCGCATCTCAGAGATCATCCCCCGATGGAGCGTGCCGGCCCCGATGACCTGGACATCGAAATGACGCTGACCGAGCGTTCGCTTCGCCGCTTCACGAACGACGGCGAAGGCCTCTTCCTCAAGATCGTCAACCGGTTCGCCCTTCCGGACGCGGTTGCGGAACTCAGCGGTCTTCGCGACAAGATCGGCGTCGCTCAATCGCTCAGTCTCCGGCTCGAGCGCATTGACGCGTGTGACAAGCGCCTCAAGTTCCCTGAGGCGCTTACCCTCCCCAATCCGAAGAGCTTTAGAGAAGATGGACATGGCGACGAATACTACGGGGGCCCGTTGGTTTGTTGAGCGAGTGTGAAGTGGCGGAGTAGCCGAGTGGCGGAGTAGCCGAGTGGCCGAACGAAGTGTCGGGTCATGAGCGGACGTTGGCTTTCAGCCTCAGCAGCATCCGCCTGATTGCGCCGACCTCAGCAAGATGATCATCGGCGACGCCACGGACGACTGCTCCCAGATCTCTCGCCAGGAGGAGATGACTCTCAAGTTCAGCCGCGGAGCCGAGAGCGATCGTCAGGAACCTGCGGAACTCCTTCACCGACTCTCGTCCCGCTCCCTCTGCGATATTCGCGGGAATGGACATCGCTGCCCGTGTGATCTGATCGCCGAGGCCGAAGCGGTGGCGGCCGCTCAACCCGTCGGCCGTCCGATGGATGTCGAGAGCAAGATGGTGAGCCCGTTGCCACACATCGAGTCTTCTGAAGTTCCACATTCCCCCGTCATACACGAAGAGAGCGGTGTGTTCTAGACGCTCGAGCTGCCGGGATCACCGTCAACAAGGTGAGTCTTCCTCAG
>CAXMQO010000125.1:0-19491 GCA_964195515.1 uncultured Saprospiraceae bacterium
TGTTGTTCTTCTTCTCGAGCACGCGGACCCGTGCGAGCTTCGAAGCCGGTATGGCTCAACTCGGCGGACACGCCATGTTCCTCGACTCGACGGCGACCCAGATCGGTCATGGCGACACGTGGAAAGAGATCGGCGACATCCTCGGCCGCTACAACGACGGCATCGCCATCCGCCAGGTCGACTGGGGCATCGGTAACGACTACATCCGCGCGGTTGCAGAAGCGAGTCGCACGCCGGTCCTCAACATGCAGTGCGACCAGTTCCATCCTTTCCAGGCGCTCGCCGACCTGCTCACAGTCATCGAGCAGAAGGGTGACCCCCGCAAGCTCACCATCAACGTCTCCTACGCGTATGCGTCGAGCTATCAGAAGCCGATCTCGGTCCCACAGAGCGAGATCCTCCTGATGACCCGCTACGGCGCGAACGTACGCCTCACCAGGCCTCCGGAGTTCAAGCTCATGCCAGACGTCGTGGCTCAGGCCCAGGAGAACGCGAAGAAGTACCACGGCTCGTTCGAGATCCTCGAAGACTTCGAAGAGGGCATGGTCGGTGCAGACGTCGTCTACGCCAAAGCATGGGGCTCAATGCTCACCACGTCCGACCACGAAGAGTCGGCGAAGATCTCCGACAACTACAAGGATTGGATCGTCGACCCACGGCGTATGGAGATGGCCAAAGAAGACGCCATCTACATGCACCCGCTCCCGGCGGACCGCAATATCGAGGTTGCCGACGCCGTCATCGACGGTCGTTGGAGCCGCGTGTTCGACCAGGCCGAGAACCGGCTCCACGCCCAGAAGGCGGTGATGGCGCTCACGATGTGAGTGCTGTCGTCTGTCGGTTGGGTCGCACCACGAAAGGATGTACGAGGTGCAGCAAGAATCAATGTCCGAGTTCATGGACCATGTGGTCTCGAAGTCCGTGTCCCAGTTCGAATTCCATCAGGCCGTGCACGAAGTGATCGAGTCGGTCTGGCCGATCTTCGAGCGCCACCCGGAGTATCTGGAGGCCCGGATCCCCCACCGCATGGTGGAGGCGGAACGGATCATCATCTTCCGGGTCCCGTGGATCGACGACTCCGGCGAGGTCCAGGTGAACCGCGGATTCCGTGTCGAGATGAACAGCGCCATCGGCCCCTACAAGGGCGGCCTGCGCTTCCATCCGTCGGTGAACCTGGGAATCCTCAAGTTCCTCGCATTCGAGCAGACCTTCAAGAACGCCCTCACGACGTTGCCGCTTGGCGGCGGCAAGGGCGGTTCCAACTTCGATCCGAAGGGCAAGACCGACTGCGAGGTCATGCGGTTCACCCAGGCGTTCATGAGCGAACTTTTCCGGCACATCGGTCTGCGTACCGACGTCCCCGCCGGGGACATGGGGGTTGGGGCTCGGGAGATCGGCTACATGTTCGGCATGTACAAGAAGCTCGCAAACGAGTTCTCCGGCATCCTCACCGGCAAGGGCATCGGCTGGGGTGGGAGTCTCATTCGGCCCGAGTCAACCGGCTACGGAACGGTCTACTTCGCCGAGGAGATGTTCAGGGCGAAGGGCGACAGCATCCACAGCAAGACGGTGCTCATCTCCGGATCGGGAAACGTTGCCCAGTATGCCGTGGAGAACGTGAACCGCCTCGGCGGCAAGGCCGTGACGCTGTCGGACTCCGCCGGATACATCTACGACCCGGACGGTATCGATGCCGAGAAACTCGCCTGGGTGAAGGATCTGAAGAACGTCCGTCGCGGTCGGATCAGCGAGTACGCAGAACAGTTCGGAGTCCAGTATTACGCGGGACAACGGCCGTGGGCCGTCGAGGGCGCCGATGTGGCGCTCCCCTGTGCGACACAGAACGAACTCGACGTGGAGGACGCCAAGCAGCTCCTCGCTCACGGTGTTCGAATTGTGGCAGAGGGAGCGAACATGCCGACGGAGCCCGATGCCGTCCGGCTCCTCATCGAAAACGGGGTGCTGTTCGGTCCCGGCAAGGCGGTCAATGCCGGTGGTGTCGCGACCAGCGGGCTCGAGATGGCCCAGAACGCCGGGTTCACGTCGTGGACCCGAGAAGAGGTCGATGCGAAACTGCTCGGCATCATGACCGAGATCCATCGCAGTTGTCGCGAGACCGCAGAGGAATATGACGTTCCGGACAACTACGTCGTCGGAGCGAATATCGCAGGCTTCCGTAAGGTGGCAGATGCCATGCTCGACCAGGGCGTGGTGTAGGGAGGTTTGGCTATGACAAGAAAAGTCGTTGGCTATTTTGGAGGGACCGACTCGACGCTGTTGACCGATCTCGTCTGTGACCACTATGACACGGTGCCGATTTCGAACGGGTTCGACAACCATGGCATGAACGTTCGGATCATCAACAACGAGAACCGGGTCGACGTCCTGATCGGATACGTCCACAAGATCTTCGCCCCGGCGGACAGTACGCAGCCCGGGGGTGTCACCTACGAGGACATCTTCCACGTCTGTCGCACCTTCAACATCCCTCTGCTCCTCGAAGTCCACAACGGACTCCAGGAGAAGGCGAGGAGCCTGTTCACGAACATCCCCGATGTCGTGCAGTTCATCGATCCGAGCGAAATGCTCGGAGCCGTGCGGGAGGTTCTCAAGACCGAGTAGGTGACGCTTCGGCGTCCTCGACAGTTGAGTTAGGGGACGCCGATGGCTCCCAAGGAATGGACCGTACACAACCCGGGCGTTGACTGTCGCGTCATCGTCACATAACAAGGAGCCCCGAACATGCGCATCGCCAATCGGATCGCCAACCTCGGAACCGAAACTGCCTTCGCGGTATCGGGCGAGGCCGCGATATTCGCTGCCGAGGGGAATCGGGTCTACCCGTTCCACCTCGGCGACATCAACCTCCCGACCCCGTCGACCGTGGTCGAAGGAGCAACGAAGGCCATCGCAGACGGCAAGACGGGATACTGCCCGAACGCAGGAATCCCGCAGCTGCGCGAGGCGCTCGCCGCCGACGTCGCCGCGTCCCATAACACGGACTACACGGCTGAGAACGTGGTCATGCAGCCCGGGGGGAAGCCCACGATCGGCAAGTTCATCCTGACCATGATGAACCCGGGCGACGAAGTGCTCTATCCGAACCCCGGTTACCCGATCTACGAGTCCCAGATCGAGTTCAACGGCGGAGTCGCCGTCCCGTACGGGTACGTCGAGGGCACCGAGAACTTTGAGTTCGACTTCGACTCTCTCGAGCGGGGTATCACCGACAAGACCCGCCTGTTGATCCTCAACGACCTCCAAAACCCGATGGGTGCCGAATGCTCGATCGAGGAGCATGAGAACCTCGCCGAGCTTGTCCGCAAGCACAATCTGTATGTGCTCGCCGACGAGGCGTATTTCGACATGCGTTACTCGGGCAAGAGCACGTCGTTCGTCGAACAACCCGGGATGGCAGAGCGCACCGTCGTGCTCTACACCTTCTCGAAGAAGTTCGCGATGACCGGATGGCGTCTGGGTGCGAGCATCGGTCCGAAGGAGATCGTTGACGTGATCGCCAAGATCAATGTGAACGACGAATCCTGTTCGAATCACTTCATCCAGTACGGCGCCCTCGCCGGACTCCAGGGCGACCAGAGCGAGCCCCAGGCGATCCTCAACACACTCGAAGCACGGAGAGATGCAACCGCACGAGGTCTGAACGCCATCGACGGGATCCACACCTTCACGCCGAACGCCACCTTCTACCTGTTCCCGAACGTCACCGAGTTGATGGCTCGCAAGGGCATGAGCAACTACGAAGAGTTCCGTCGCGCAGCACTCCACGCGACCGGCGTGTCGTTCACGTCACGGATCCACTTCGGCCGCGAACTCGCAGGCGAGCAGAACAAGTACATCCGCCTCGCCTACTCCGGTATCAAGGTCCCAGACATCGAAGAAGGCCTTGGTCTGCTGAAGGAGTGGGCAGAGCAGTAGCTGCAAGCTTCCAGCTGCAAGATTGGACCGAACTCCGTATCTTGCAGCTTGTAGCTCTGGTCTTGAAGCTCGGAGCTGACCTACTTCTTCAAGGCATCGAGATATGCCTTGATCCGCCTCAGCTGTCCTTCACCGTCGAGCCCTGCTTCATGGACGACCATGTCGCCGGTGCCGGACCCGAGGTAGTGGCCCTTCTCGAAGGGATACATCGTGTGGGCACGTCCCAGGTCGCTGTGAATCCACCGATACATGGTCGGCAACGTGAACCCGGTGATACCCATCGCCTGCTGGGCCGATGCCTCCGGGAAGATCGCCCGTTGCTCGTCGACTGAGAGTCTGTCGAACAGTTCGGCAGACGTGACCAGATAGACATCGAGGTCGATTCCCACCTCTGCCAGCAACGGCAAGGTCTGATCGACGAAGGCGTAGGCCACCGCAGAGCCCTGCAGTACCACGGCGCCGTCGGCCGTACCGGCGGCGTTGCGCAGCTTGTAGAACCCCTGCGCTGCCATGCCGGCGGGTGCCAACCCGAGCGCATCGCGATCGGGAACCGTCTCGCCGGGGCGGGTGACGAACGGGACGATCAGGGCCGGGCGGGCCTGGAATGCCGCCGCCACGAGCGGCCACATCTCTGCCGGTTCCCAGGGCGTCAGGGTGACGCCCGTGCCCGGTGCGAAATTCTCCTGCAACACCTGAAGTGCCTGCGGATCCGCGTGGGTGGGACCGTCCTCACCGGTCTTCACGCCCGCATGTGCACAGACGAGCACGAACGGCCGGTACGGACCCGGTTCGGTCTCCTGACGCGCCTGGTTGCCGATCGCGTGGAGCCGCGCCGAGATGTGTCCCAACGGGGCGAGGAAGGCGGCATACGACGCCACGGCTCCCACATGGGTGCCGAACGCCGATGCTCCGGAGAGCACACACGACAGTCCGTCCTCACAGATACCTCCGACCGCCAACGACCGTGCGTCCGGATTTGCCGTCCGGTGGTAGAAACCATCGGGGAATCCTGCCGCCACGTCGGAGATCGCCGTCGACCCCAGCAAGTCGGCGGCCCCTACGAGGATCGCCCCGTCGGATTCCCGATTCAGATATCCAAGGGCCCTGCCCAATGCCTGTCGCAGCGCCAGCTTGTCACCCGGCTCCAACGCAAGTTCGTCCGGCACCGTCGCCGGATTCGCCGCCGCGAATATCCGTTCCACGTCCGGAACCCCGTCGCGGAGCTTCCTCCCCCGGGTCTCGAGACGATCCTTCGCGCGTGCGATACGGTCGGCCATGACGGCTGTCATCTCATCGGACTCCAGCAGTGTTCGATACCGTTCCAGTGCGGCCCACTGCGCCGCTTCGACGGCGACCTCATCCGACGGGTCCGGCCTCTCCCAAGCATCGACGTCGTCACCGAACACGGGCCGCTGGGTGTCGAAAAACTCCGGGCTGCACATGGCGTGACCGCCACCGTGCGACTTCTTGCCCTCGATGCCGTACTGCCACCCCTTCGTCGTGCGATACACGATCGCGGTGGGCTGCCCGTTGTCCATCTCTGCCGCCATCCGCTGGGCGGTGAGCACCAACCCGAAGTCGAATCCGTTCGGGACGTAGATCACATTCCAGTCGTGCAGATAGAACAACTCCTTGGGATCCCACTGCACGTAGTCGCCGGGTCGGTCGCCCTCGCGAGTCACCGCGTCCGAATCGATTGAGGACTGGTTCCAGTCAACATGCATCACCGCATTCGACAGGCCCGATGTGCCGGCGAAAGCCACCGCCTCAACGACCCGCCCCGGGGTCAGTCCACCTTCGCCCTCGATTAGGTGCACCCGGGGTGCGTCGGTGCCGTAGGCGTCGGCAGCCGCCACCGCCAGGCCAAGCGACGATCCGACCCCGATTCCCGATGCACCGGTCGACAGTTTCACGAAGGGCGTCGCAGGAGTCGGATGCCCATCCAGCGCTTTCGAGGCGAATCGCCGGAACAGGGGGGCCAGCCGGGCCGGATTACGACGGAACCCGAGCAGATCCTCGAAACGCAGCCGTAGATTCTCCTCGTCGGGCAGGAGTTCAGGCCGAGCGATCCGAGCGATCTCGTCGCGCAGGGCGAACATCGCGTACAGACCGAGCGCCTTGTGCCCGGCCGAGTACGAGATCAAGTCCTGATCCGTGCGGTTCGGGTCACCGATGTCGTAGTCCATGTCGTCGAACAACAACCCCGCCACGATGTGGCCAGACGACACCGAACCACCCGGGTGCCCGGACTGGGCGTAGTTGAACAGCACCGCACACAACCCTCGGTACACATCGTCAAACCGCTTCAAGGCCGCCAGATCGTCCGGCATCCCTTCCGCCGGCTCTGACACCTCCACCCATGTCGCTCTTCGCGGTCCAAACGCTGGATTCGTGATCACTTCAACTCCTCAGCTGACTCGTAGGATGACGGCGCGCACCCGGCTGTTCACGGTTTGCTTTGTCCACTCCCGGTAGCCTACCTGATGGCTAGATGGTCAATTCCAAGGGGGCGCGATCCTTATCTGGCAACGCTTCCTCGCCGTCATGAGGAGGAAGTAGATGAGGAGAGGGGTAGCGAGCAGATCAGCGTCCGGCCGGTGCACTACTGATCTACTGATCTACCGGGCCGCGGCGAAGGAGCGCCTCATAGTCCTCGGGCGTGTTCACGTCGAGGGGAGCTTCGCGGGCAACCGACAGCCGTACCACCCGGTCGTCGCTCGACTCGATGAGCATTCGACCGAGCACTTTGCCCCCCGCCATTTCCTTCATGGACTCGACGGCCGTGAGCGACAACAGGAACGGATGGGCGACCCGGTCGCTGTACTCAGTCACGGCTGCCCAAGGTTTCTCCTCTGCCCAGAGATCGATCATCGAATCGATCGCCTCGGTACGGGTCGTCGGCAGATCGCCCGGTACGAGGACGAAGGCTTCGGCCTCCGTGTCAACAGCCGTCGCTGTCAACAACGAAGACATGTTTCCACGGCGGTAATCCAGATTCCGTGCGATCGTCGCCCGCCGGGCTTCCATAGAGGCTTCGATCATCTCTGCTTTGAATCCGACGACGACGATCACCCGGTCAGCGACGCTCGCCTCGACCGCCGCGATCGTCGCGTCGAGCACCGTCAATCCCCGGTACGGAAGCAGGAGCTTCGGCTCCCCCATGCGTTCAGAAGCACCGGCAGCGAGTACGACGCCGGTGACCGATGACATCGCTCAAATCCCGATGATGTCCTCGGGGAGAACGGGGACCCTCGTCAGGTCCCTCCCCGTCGCCGCACGGATCGCCGCTACGACGGCAGGTGTGGCGCTGATCGTGGGAGACTCCCCGATCCCCTTGGCCCCGAATGGCCCGAAGTGATCACCCTCTTCAACTACTCGCGTCTCGACGGACGGAGCATCCAGGAACGTCGGAATCAGATAGTCGGTGAACGTTGGGTTCTTGATGACACCGCCGTCGATGACGAGTTGCTCCATCACAGCGAGGCCCACCCCCTGCAGGATGCCGCCCTCCAACTGACCGACGATCGCCTGGGGGTTGATCGCCTTGCCAACGTCCTGGGCCGTGTCGACCTGGACAACGCGTACCAACCCGAGTTCAGGATCGACGTCGACGACCGCGCGATGGGCGGAGACAACGAACCCTGCATGAACGTCACCCTGGCCGTTCTCGTCGGGACGGAACGTCTCGGGATGACGGAACTGCACATGATGCTTGACGGGCCCTTCGGCGCATATCTGGTCGATCGTCGCAACCAACTCCCCCCGCCGGTAGACACCGTCGTAGCTGAGTTCATCGCCGCCGTGGGCGTCGAGGATCTTGTCACGAAGTCCGACCGAGGCGGCATGTACCGCTCCACCGGTCATCTGGGTCTGGCGTGATGCCGACGTGGAGCCTGCGGAACCGATACTCGACGTGTCGTCCCACATCACCTCAACGTCATCGGTCCCCAGAACCGTCCGCGCGATCTGCTGACACAACGTGACGAGACCCTGACCGACCTCCATCGCGGCGGTGTGGATCTCCACCCCGTCTGTCGTCATGACCGCCCGAGCCTCGGAGAAGTCGTCGAAGGCCTCAGAGAAGGCGAGATTCTTCACGTTGATGGCGTAGCCAATCCCACGCACGACCGACGAAGCCGGTGTTGTCAGCCCGGTCCCACCAGGCAGCAATCGGGGGTCATCCTCGATCTCGTCGCTTGGGAGTGGGATCGACTCGAGCGCGTCCATCACGGCGAGCATCGGAAGCGAACCGTTGATGATCTGCCCCGAAGTGGCGAGCCGATCTCCAGCGGCGAGTACATTGCGCCGCCGGAGTTCGAGGGGATCCATGTCAAGCGCCTCTGCGAGGCGATCCATCTGCATCTCAGAACCGAAGCACGTCTGCACAGCCCCGAATCCGCGCATCGCTCCGGCAGGCGGGTTGTTCGTCTTCACGGCCGAAGCGTCAACCTCCACGTTGTCGCAGTTGTATGGCCCAACAGCGAAGAACGCGGCGTTCGCGATCACCGCTCGACTCGTGTGAGCGTATGCACCTCCGTCGAGGATGAGGCGCGCCTTGACCTTCACGAGTTTCCCGTCCTCGTCGGCCTCGTGGCGGTACCACATCCGTGACGGGTGGCGCTTCACGTGACCGACAAAACTCTCGGAACGGTCGTACACCATCTTCACCGGACGCCCCGTAGCCAGCGAGAGCATGGCGACGTGGATGTGAAGCGAGATGTCCTCACGGGATCCGAATGCGCCACCGATGCCGGCGGGATGGCAGCGGATCTGGTCCGGCTCCATGTCGAGGCAGACGATGATCTGCCGGTGGTCGACGTGGATCCACTGGCTCGTGATGTACAGATCGAGGCCGCCATCCCCGTCGGGGATGGCGAAGCCTGCTTCCGGTCCGAGGGGAGCCTGATCCTGCGTAGCGGTCTCGTAGAACCCTTCGACAACGACCGATCCGACCGCTGCTTCATCACCGCGTCGGACCTTCATCTCCCGGAACGTGGATCCTTCGTCGGCTGCTCTGTCCGGGTCGACAACAGGCTCCAGCAGCTCCCACTCGACCACGATCGCAGCAGCGGCACGTCTGGCCGTCTCCTCGTCGTCGGCGGCCACGACGGCAACCGGTTCGCCCCAGTAGCGGGCGATGCCGTCGCAGAGCACGGGCTGATCCTGCTCCTCCTGTCCGAACAGCGGTTCGCCCGGTACGTCGTCCTGTGTGAGGACCGCGCGAACGCCGGAGATAGTCAGCGCAGGAGCGATGTCGAGCTTCAGGAGCCGGGCATGGGCGTGTGGGCTTCGCAGTGTGGCGCCCCACAACATGTCCTCCGACGAGAGATCGGACGCATATGCGAAGCTCCCGGTGACCTTCGACTTGCCATCGGGTCGGCGCACGCTGGTTCCGATGCCGCCTTTGACCCCGGGTTTGGTGAGTGTTGTCATGATCCCTCCCCGGTCACGGTCTCGAAGGCGCGCAGAATGGCTCCATACCCGGTGCAACGGCAGATGTTGCCGGAGAGCGCCTCCCTGATCTCGGGCTCGGTCGGGTGGGGATTGACCTCGAGCAAATGGGAGCCGGCGACGACGAAGCCGGGAGTGCAGAAGCCGCACTGAACGGCGCCTTCGGCCAGCATCGCCTCTTGAACGGGGTGGAGTTCCCCGTCGGAGGAAAGCCCTTCGACGGTGCTCACGGTTGACCCGTCGGCGTCCGCTGCCATCACGAGGCAAGAGCAGAGAGATTCGCCGTCGAAGATGACGGTGCAGGATCCGCACTCGCCTTGTTCACAGGCATCCTTTGTCCCGGGGAGGTCGAGATCATTCCGGAGGGCGTGCAGCAGGCTCTCGTGTCCTGCGACGTCGACAACTCGCTCCGTGCCGTTGACGGTGATCGTGACGTTCATAGGAGACTCCGTTCCACGAGCCGTCTGGCCAGCACACCAGAGGCGTGTCTCCGATAGGCCTCCGTCGATCGATGGTCGGTGATCGGCCGAACTTCGTCGGAGACGATACGGGCGAACTCTGCGAGGACGGATTCCGTGATTGTCGACTCGGCATTGATCAGCTCTTCGGCCCGGGTGGCGCGCATCGGCGTCGTAGCGACCGACCCGAGCGCGACGCGGATACCGTCGTCGCCGCGGATGACCACGCAACTGACAGTCGAGATCACCATGGCGTTCCGGGCCCCCACCTTCGCGAACTCCTGTGCGGTTGACACATCTTCGGGTACCACGACAGCGGTGATGATTTCGTCGGCCGCCAATGAAGTGCGCTTCACCCCGGTGAAGAACTCGTTCCAGGGGATCGTCCTGGCTCCGCGTTCCTTGGATCGGACTTCGATCGAAGCATCTGCGGCAGCGATCCACGGCAATCCGTCACCGGCCGGACTCGCCGTGCCGACGTTCCCTCCGATGGTCCCTGCAGCGCGGATCTGGGGTGAGCCGACGGTTCTCGCTGCCTGAGCGAGGCCTCGATGCTCGTCCCGTTCGAGTCGGGCCCAGGTGACACCGGCGCCGATGCGCGTGGGTGTCACCTCCCGGAGTTCTTCGACCCGTCTCAAGGAGAGAATCCGGGACGGTCGGTGGTGTGCAAGGTTGACCTCAACCATGAGGTCGGTTCCTCCGGCGAGGAGCTGCGCATCCGGCTGCTGAGCCTTCACAGCGAGCGCTTCGTCGAGGTCGTGGGCAGCAACGAATTCCATGTGCCCAACTTAGTCGATGCCATCGTCGGTGACGCAGTCGGTAGTCGGTGAGGGCCCCCTCCTACTCACAGCTCACACCTGTCGGCTGCCACCGGTCCTGACTCAGCTACTCAGCTACCTGCCTACCCCACCAACCGCGCCGCGGCCGCATTGTGCTTCTCGATCAAGGTCGGCAGCTCAACACCGATCAGCTCACCATCCTTCACCACTGCCCGTCCGTGCACGTAGTTCTGGTCGACACCAGTCGGCGCGACAAAGAGCACGGCGGCAATCGGATCGTGGAGCGCACCGGCATACTCCAAACGGTCGAGCGAGATGGCGATGAAGTCCGCTCCCTTTCCGGGCTCCAGCGAGCCGACATCGTTCCGCCCGAGGACCGCGGCCGAACCGCGGGTTGCGATCCGAAGTGCTTCTCGTGCCGTGAGCAGCCGGCCACCTTCGATCGACGGGGCGGCTGCCAACCGCGCAAGCAGCATCGCCTGTCGGGCTTCGGCGATCAGGTGACTGCCATCGTTGCTCGCCGAGCCGTCCACGCCGAGACCGAGTCGAACGTTGGATGCCAAGTAGCGCCGGACTGGAGCGATGCCGGATGCGAGGCGCATGTTCGATGACGGACAGTGAGCTACTCCGGTCCCCGATTCGGAGAGTCTTTCGATCTCCGCGTCGTTGATGTAGATGCCGTGGGCATACCAAACGTCACTACCCACCCATCCCAGGTCCTCCATGAGCTCGACGGGTCGCCGCCCGAACGTCTCGATGCAGAACTGCTCCTCGTCGTGTGTCTCGGCGACGTGCGTGTGGAGATGGACGCCGGAGCGCCGGGCCAGTTCGGCAGATTCGCGCATCAGGTCCGCGGTCACGGAGAACGGTGAGCACGGTGCGACGACGACGCGGGTCATGGCTCCGGGTGCAGGATCGTGGAACGCGTTGATCACCCGTTCAGTGTCGAGAAGGATTGTCTCCTTGTCTTCGACGACCGAGTCGGGGGGCAATCCCCCGTCGCTCTCACCGAGACTCATCGAACCTCTGGCGGCATGGAAGCGCAGCCCGACCGCTGCGGCACCCGCGATCTGGTCGTCGAGGCTCGACCCATTCGGGAAGAGGTATTGGTGGTCCGACGAGGTCGTGCAACCGGAGAGTGCCAATTCGGAGAGAGCGAGCTGTGTCGAGATTCGGACATCGTCCGGAGTCAGGCGTGCCCATATGGGATAGAGCGTGCGGAGCCAGTCGAAAAGGCCGACGTCCTGGGCGCCGGGCACGGCGCGGGTCAGCGTCTGATAGAAGTGATGGTGGGTGTTGATGAGTCCGGGAAGCACGACATGCCCGGAAAGATCGACCACGTCATCGGCCGTCTCGGGAAGTTCCGCGGTTGGACCGACCTGTTCGATGAACCCGTCGACGGCGAAGAGGCCCCCGTCGGTGATCTCCGTTCCAGCGTCGTCCATGGTGGCGAGAACCTGCGCGTGCCGAACGAGAAGTGTGCTCATAGGAAACAATGTACCAAGTCGACCGGCGTCGTCCGTCGGTAGTCAGGTTCCGGATCCCTCAGTACAATGGGAAGACGGGGTCGAAGAAGAGGAGAGATGAACATGATTACGCAGTACCACCGACCGCTCACTCTCGAAGAGGCGATCGCGCTCACTGCACGACCCGATGCCGTGATCATCGCCGGAGGAACCTCCGTCAATGCCGACCCCGGCCGCAGGCAGACCACCGCTGTTGACCTGCAAGCGCTCGACCTCGGCGGCATCGACACCGACGGCGAGTCCATCCGTGTCGGTGCAACGGCACGCCTCCAAGATCTTGTCGACTCGACACTCGTCCCTGTCGTGCTCCGCGATCTCGCCAGGAGGGAAGCGCCAAACACCATCCGCAACGCCGCAACGATTGGCGGCACCATCGGGGCCGTCGATGCAGAGAGCGAACTGCTTGCCGGCCTGCTCGCGTTCGGATCGAGTGTGACGCTCGCACGTGCCGGTTCGACAACCGAGCACGCTCTCGACGAGATCCTCGACGACCCGGCGCTGCTCAACGGAGCCATCATGACCAGCGTATCGATCCCATCCAACGGACTCGCCGCAGCCGATCGGACCGGCCGCACCCCCATGGATCGGCCGATCGTGATGGCCGTCGCACACCGCGACCACAAAGGGACCATTCGGCTAGCCATGACCGGCGTCTTCACCCGCCCGGTTGCGGTCGATCCAGAGCAGATCGCCAGCCTTGACGCACCATCCGACTTCCGGGGATCGCGGGGCTACCGCAGGAACCTTGCCGAGGTGCTCGCAGGCAGGGTCCTCGCCACCGTCGCCGGAGGTGAACGAACATGACGATCACGCTCACGATCAACGGGACAAGGCGTGCTCTCCTCTGCGAGCCACACGAGTCTCTCCGCACCGTACTCCGTCGGGCGGGCTATCACAGTGTTCGCTTCGGATCAGGAACCGGCGAGACGGGAGCGGCTGCAGTCCTCGTTGACGGCCGCCTCATCTCTGCCGATGTCATGCTCGCCGCACAGGCCGACGGACATGACGTCGAGACGATCGAAGGCCTCAGCGTGCCCGGGCATCTCCATCCAATCCAGCAGGCGTTCATCGAGAGTGGCGCCATCCAATCGGGGTATTCAACCCCGGCGACGATTCTCTCTGCGAAGGCCCTCATCGACCGTAGCCCGAATCCGTCCGAGGACGAAATTCGCGATGCCCTTTCGGGGATTCTCGACCGGGAGACCGGGTACCTCCGTCCGGTTCATGCGGTCTTGCGCGCCGCCGCCGTGATGCGAGGAGACGAGCCCGACAACATCGACATCGCGTACCTGGACCCGCTGATCGATGGCGAAGGAACCGATTCTGATCGCGACGGGCTCTCCGAGATCGCTCCTCGCGTCGTTCCGAGCATTGACGTCCCTGAAACTCGTGTCGTCGGCAAGCCTGAGACGAAGGTTGATGCACTCAAATTGGCGAAAGGCAATCCCGCGTTCACCGATGACGTCGACCTGACCGGAATGCTGATCGCGAAGGTGCTCTACAGCCCCCACGCTCATGCCAGGATCATCGCGATCGACGATTCGGGGGCCCGGGCGCTGCCCGGCGTTCGCGCCGTGCTCCACTACGGGAACGTCTCCCGAGTGCGGTACGCGTCGGGCGGTCAGAGTTACCCAAATCCGCTCCCCTATGACCAGGCTAGTTTCGACGACAAGGTCCGTTTCGTCGGTGACCGCATCGCTGCCGTCGCCGCCGACACCGAGGAGATCGCCCTTGCGGCGGTCGACTTGATCGACGTCACCTACGAGGCGCTCCCGGCAGTTTTCGATGAGAACGAGGCGATCCTCGACGGTGCGCCGGTGATCCACGACGAAGCCGACATGGACGGGGCGCACGACGCCTCCCACAACCTTGTCCATCACATCCAAGCCCAGACCGGCGACGTTGCAGACGGGTTCGCGATCGCCGACCGCGTCTTTGAACACACGTCGCGCGTCCACCAGGTCCAGCAGGCACCGATCGAACCACACATTGCGATCTCGGCCTGGGACAGCGACGAGCGACTCGTGATCACATCATCGACCCAGGTGCCTTTCCACGTCCGGCGGATGGTCGCTCCGCTGCTCGGGTTGCCGGTGAAGAAGATCCGAATCATCAAGCCGCGCATCGGCGGCGGTTTCGGCGTCAAACAAGAGATGTTGATCGAGGACATCGTCGGTCATCTCACGATCGTGACCGGCCGTCCGGTTCGGCTTGAACTCACACGCGAGGAGGAGTTCATCTCGAGCCGGACGCGACATCCGCAAACGATCACGTTCAAGACCGGCGTCGACGCGAACGGCAAACTGACCGCCCAAGAGATGCGCGTCGTCGCCAACACCGGCGCGTACGGAACCCATGGCCTCACGGTGCAGATGGTGACCGGCCTCCGGGGACTCAGTTCCTACAACTGCCCGCTGAAGCGATTCGACTGCAAGGTCGCGTACACCAATTTGCCGGTGCCGGGGGCCTACCGCGGGTACGGAGCTCCACAGGCGCTCTACGCGCTGGAGACGCACATGGAGGACATCGCCGACGAACTCGGCATGGACGCGATTGAATTCCGGCGACTGAACTGGACCGGTGTCGGCGACCCACTCGACATCGCCCCTCAACTCGGTGAGGGCGATCAGGATGCCAGCGTGATGCCGGTTGTCACATCGAGCGGTCTCGAGGAAGCCGTCGCTCAAGGACAACGGGCAATCGGATGGAACCGACGAACCGACGCAGAATGGCATCGACCGGCCGACCGACCGAACATCCGCCGGGGCCTCGGATTTGCGATGGCGATGCACGGCACCGCGATCCCCGGCCTCGACATGGGCGGTGCGAGCCTCAAGATCAACGACGATGGTTCGTTCAACTTGCTGGTCGGCGCCACCGATCTTGGAACCGGGTCGGACACGGTGCTGGCACAGATCGCTGCGGAAGTGGTCGGTGTAGGAACTGATGACATCATCGTCTACTCATCCGACACCGACATGACCCCATTCGATGTTGGTGCGTATGCGTCGAGCACGACCTACATCTCGGGGATGGCAACCAAACGCGCGGCCGAACAGGTTCGTAGTCAGATCATCGAGCGCGCTGCGCTCATGCTCGGCGTCGAAGCGGACACGATCGATCTCTACGACAGGTCGGCCTGGTCGGCCGACGGGCAGTCGGTGACGCTTGAGAAGATCGCACTATCCACGCTCCACCAGGAGGGTCAGCATCAGATCATGGCGGACGCGTCCTACGTCTCGCCAGAATCACCTCCACCATATGCGGCCCAGTTCGCGGAGATCGAGGTTGATGTCGAGACGGGGCAGGTGACCGTCAACCAACTCGTGATGGCCGTCGACTGTGGTGTCCCGATCAACCCGGTCACGGCGTCCGGGCAGGTCGAAGGCGGGATGGTGCAGGCCCTCGGATACGGGCACTGCGAGGAGATGGTGTACGACGAGGACGGACGGATGCTCAATCCGCAGTTCGGCCCGTACAAGATCTACCGCGCCGACGAGATGCCACGACTCGAGGCGATCCTGGTGCAGACGATGGAGCCGAGTGGTCCGTTCGGAGCCAAGGCAATCGCCGAGATCCCGAAGGACGCCGTCGCCCCAGCCATCAGGAACGCGATCGTGGACGCAACCGGTGTTCGGATTGCCAACATCCCGTTCACACCGGAACGCGTGTGGAACGCGCTGCAGCAAGCGTGAACACGATTGGTCCCAGGGACATCCTGGCGGAGTTGACCGCCGCGGCCAATGGTGGTCGGCCGGTCGTGCTCGCCACCATCGTCGGAACCGAGCGGTCGGTCCCCCGGCACGCCGGCGCCAAGATGGTCGTGCACGCGGATGGGACCACAACCGGGACGATCGGTGGCGGCGAGGTCGAAGCCCTTGTCCGCGACGAGGCCCTCGCCGTGCTGAAGGATCGGAGCCCTCGCCTCCGCAGCTACACGCTCAACGATCCCGAGCAAGGCGACCCCGGTATCTGCGGTGGCACGATGACCATCTATCTGGAGCCATATATGACCCCACGCACCGTGTACGTCATTGGAGCCGGTCACGTCGGTCGCTCCGTCACCGACCTCGCCGACTGGCTCGGGTACCGCACAGTCGTCGTCGACGACCGGGCCGACCTCGTGACCGAAGAGGCAATGCCGAATGCCGGGGTCCGCTTCACCGGCTCCGTGCCGGATGCCCTCGCTGAACATCCTGCAAATGAAACCACCGCCGTCGTCGTTGTGACAAGGAGTCATGAGCTCGACGCCCAGATTCTGCCGATCCTCCTCGAAACGCCCGCTCCCTACATCGGTGTGATGGGCAGCAAACGCCGGTGGGCAACGACCCGCGAGGCACTGGTCGAATCGGGCACGTCCGCCGAAGCGCTTGGCCGCGTTCACGTTCCAATCGGCCTCAACATCGGTGCCGAGACCGTCGAGGAGATCGCTGTCTCGATCATGTCCGAGATCATCGAGTCGGCTGCGGTGAGCGACGGGTGATCGACTTCTCCGACCATCTCGTCGTCGTGCGCGGCGGCGGTGACCTCGGGTCCGGTGTCATCTGGCGTCTGGCTCGGGTTGGTTTCCCCGTCGTCGTCCTCGAACTCGAGCGTCCCCTCACGGTGCGGCGCACCGTTGCTTTCTCGTCGGCCGTCGACCAGGGACGGATCGAGATCGACGGCATCGAGGGCATTCTCGTCTCCTCGGCCGAAACGGCCCTCGAGACCGTCGAGAGGGGTGCCGTGCCGGTTTTCGTGTCCCCCGACGTCCCGGTGTTTCCCATGCCGATCTCCACGCTCGTCGATGCCCGGCTTGCCAAACAGGTACTCGACACGACCATCGACCAGGCACTGTTCGTCGCCGGACTCGGCCCCGGGTTCGTCGCGGGTCGCGATTGCGATGCGGTCATCGAGACGATGCGCGGCCACCGACTCGGTCGGGTCATCTGGGACGGACCGGCAGCACCGAACACCGGCGTCCCCGGCGAGGTCGGTGGCGCATCCGGAGATCGTGTGCTTCGGGCGGAAACAAGCGGTGAGCTCCGGTGGAACGTCTCCTTCGGTGACCTCGTCGAACCGGACCGACTTCTCGGCACCATCGAGGGCACTTCCGTGATGGCGAAGATCGGGGGAACGGTGCGCGGCCTGATCCGGCCGGGACCTGTCGAGATCGGTCTCAAGATCGGCGACGTTGACCCCCGAGTCGATCCAAACGCCATTCATCAGATCTCCGACAAAGCGCTGTCGATCGGCGGCGCCGTGCTCGAAGCCATCCTCGTCTGGATGGGCGACGCCGGCAGATGACGGCACCGCTGAGAGATCGCTTCGGCATCGGCTCACGCGAACTCGTCTCGATCGTCGGTGCAGGCGGAAAGTCCACAATCCTTTTCACTCTCGGCCGCGAACTTGCCGGCTCGTCGGGTCGGGTCGTTATCACGACGACGACGAAGATGGCAATTGGCCAAGTCACCGAGCCGACCTGTTGGTCGGATGACCCGGCCGTTGTCGAGGCGGCGCTCGTTCCGGGGCATCCGGTGTTCGTGGCGGTGGACCGGATCCCCGGTAAGGTCACCGGCCCTTCACCGGCGGCTGTCGATCGCCTCTTCTCAGAGACGACGGCCCACTACATCCTGGTCGAAGCCGACGGCGCCCGGTCGATGTCGATCAAGGCCCCGGCCGATCACGAGCCGGTAATCCCAAGTACCTCGACCACGGTGATCGTGGTCGCCGGCATCGATGCCACCGGCCGCCCAATCTCCGAGGTAGCGCATCGCCCCGACCTCGTCGCGAGGATCACAGGTATTGGAGCAGACGACGTCTTGACCATCGAGGGCGCCGCTTCCGTCCTTCTCCACCAGAACGGCGGCCTGAAGGGAATCCCAGATACTGCACGAGTGGTGATGGCGATCACAAAGGTGACCCCGAACGGCGACCAGGGAGCGAACCAGCTAGCGACAATCCTCGAACGCCACCCAAGGACCGACATGACGATCATATTGGGGACTTCTCGGCTTTGAGTGGGTCCGGCGAGGGGCAACACCTACTCCGCTACTCCCCTACCCGACCACTGATTCCGGCAACAACGCATTCGTTCCACGATGCAGGTAGTCCCCGCGCCCGGGTTCGCCGACGAATTCACCGAGATCGACGATGACCTCTCCGCGCAGCATGACGGTCTCGACGCGGCCACCGATCTCCGCACCCTCGAACACCGAGTAGTCGAGATTCATCGAATGCGTCGCTGCGGACAGTGTGTGCGATGAGGCAGGGTCGTAGATGACGACGTCGGCGTCGGAGCCGGGAGCGATAGTGCCCTTCTTCGGATAGATCCCAGACAGCTTGGCGGGCGTCTCCGCGGTCACTTCGATCCACCTGGTGAGTGGAATCCAGCCTTCCACGACACCCTGGTAGACGAGATCCACTCGGTGCTCGACAACGCCGAGGCCGTTCGGGATCTTGCGAAAGTCTCCCCGCCCCGCCTCCTTCTGCTCCCACGTGAACGGGCAGTGATCGGTGGCGACCGCGTCGATCCTGCCGGTCGATACCCCGGACCACAGCGCCGCCTGGTGTCCTTCACTGCGACGCCGCAGCGGTGGCGAACAGACGAATTTCGCTGCCTCGAATCCATCGGGAAGATCCTCCTGAGCGAGCCAGAGGTACTGCGGACAGGTTTCAGCGAAGACGGGCAGGCCCCGATCACGAGCGACGACGGCCTCGGCGAATGCATCCTGCGAAGAGATGTGCACGATCACGAGAGCGCATCCCGCGATCTCGGCAAGAAGGGCCACACGATGAACGGCTTCAGCCTCCATCGACGCCGGACGGGTGAGCAGGTGGTAGATCGGATCGCTCTCTCCACGGGCTACCGCTTGATCGCGAAGGGCATCGATCGCGATTCCGTTCTCCGCGTGCATCATGACCGTGGCGCCGATCGAAGCAGCGACCTGCATCGCCTCGAGGATCTGCCGGTCGTCCGACAGGTTCACGCCGGGATAGGCCGTGAACAGCTTGAAGGTGGTCACGCCGGCATGCATCATCTCCGAGAATTCGGCGAGCGTGCCTTCGTGGACGTCGGTGACCATCATGTGGAACCCGTAGTCGATGTACGAGTTCCCTTCAGCGCGGGCCATCCACTCAGCGAGTCCGTCCTTGAGCGTTCCGCCGCGTGTCTGTCCGGCGTAGTCGACGATCGTCGTGGTTCCGCCTATAGCGGCGGCTCTCGTGCCTGTTTCGTACGTATCGGCCGAGGACGTGCCCGACACGGGCAACTCCATGTGTGTGTGCATGTCGACACCGCCGGGGATCACATACCGGCCGGTGGCATCGATCACGCGATCGAATCCATCACCAGCCGAACCG
>CAXMQO010000126.1:0-11008 GCA_964195515.1 uncultured Saprospiraceae bacterium
ACACGCTCGTCGGCGCGGGCGCTGCCGAGGGAGCGATCGATGCGGCGAGCATTCTCAAGCCGATGCTTGCGCGGGGTGAACTCCAGACGATCGGGGCCACCACGCTGGAGGAATATCGAAAGTACCTCGAGAAGGACTCCGCCCTCGAGCGCCGATTCCAGCCGATCCGGGTTGAAGAGCCGACGATCGCCGACACGATCAAGATCCTTGAGGGGCTTCGGGACTCGTACGAAGATCACCATCGGGTGCGCTTCACCGACCAGGCCCTCGTGAATGCGGCGAATCTCGCGGACCGCTACATCGCGGACCGATTCCTGCCTGACAAGGCGATCGACCTCATCGACGAAGCCGGGAGCCGCATGCGTCTGAAGCGCAAGGACCTCCCGCCCGACATCCGAGACATCGACGAGCGGATCGCGAAGTTGCGTGGCGACAAGCGGGACGCCGTCTACGCACAACAGTACGAGCGGGCCGTCAAGCTTCGCGACCAGGAGCGCACGCTGATGACGGAACGTTCTGAGTACGAGGCCCAGGGTGTTTCTGTGGGCGAGGACTACTCGGCGGTCATCGATGACGAGCAGATCGCAGAAGTGCTCGCCCAGTGGACCGGGATCCCCGTCCACCGTCTCACCGAAGAGGAGACCGAGCGGCTGCTGCGCATGGAGGACGAACTCCACAAGCGTATCGTCGGACAGCACGACGCCATCCAAGCCGTCTCCAAGGCGATTCGCCGGACTCGTGCCGGTCTCAAGGACCCGAAACGTCCCGCCGGTTCGTTCATCTTCCTTGGACCCTCAGGTGTCGGCAAGACCGAGTCGGCGAAGGCGCTCACCGATTTCCTGTTCGGCGACGAAGACGCCTTGATCCAGATCGACATGTCCGAGTACATGGAGAAACACGCCGTCAGCAGGCTTGTCGGTTCACCACCCGGATACGTCGGCTACGACGAGGGTGGGCAGCTGACCGAGGCGGTGCGCCGGAAGCCGTTCTCCGTGGTGCTGTTCGACGAGATCGAGAAAGCGCACTCGGACGTCTTCAACATTCTGCTCCAGATTCTCGAGGATGGACGCCTCACGGACTCACAGGGCCGCACCGTCGACTTCAAGAACACGGTCATCATCATGACGTCGAATCTCGGGACGGCCGACCTGCGCAAGAAGGCGGTTGGATTCGCAGTTGACGACGTCGACGCCGACTACGACAAGATGCGTGAGAAGGTCGTCGAGTCGCTCAAGAAGCACTTCCGACCTGAGTTCCTCAACCGGATCGACGAGGTGATCGTCTTCCACGAGCTGACGCAAGCCGAGGTCAAGGTGATCGTTGACCTGCTCGTCGCCCGTGTGCGTAACCAGCTCGAGTCGCAAGCCATCGATCTGGCGCTTTCGGATGCGGCCAAGACCCGTCTCGCCGAGAAGGGGTACGACCCGCAGCTCGGCGCCCGGCCACTTCGTCGAGCCATCCAGCGCCTGCTCGAGGATCCGCTTTCTGAACGGGTGCTTCAGCGTGAGTTCCCGGCCGGTTCGACCGTGCTCGTCGACATCGATGAAGAGGACGAAGAGCGTCTGTCGTTCGTGTCGATCGAGACCCCGATCCAGCCCCCGGTAGAGCTAGCCGACAACGAAGCCTGACTGCGGCCACGCCGGGAGCGATCGGTATCCGGACTCGGTTTTCGTTGATGTGTCCCTTTGCCGTCTGCCTGTCTCCTGTCTCCCGATTTCCTGTTTCCTGTTCCCCGTTGCCTGTTCCCCGTTGCCTGTTGCCTGTCTGCCTTGCACTTCATACGTCAGAACCCCCTACACTTACGGGTGTTGCGCCCGTTGCCATGCGCGCAACAGTTTCGACCGAAAGAAAGGGCTCGATCCATGAACGGATTTATGAGACGCGGAGCGCTGCTCGCACTGCTCCTCGCGTTTGCACTGATCGTTGCTGCCTGCAGCAGCGACAGCGACGACACAACAACGACGACGGCTGCCGCCGCCGAAGAGACAACCACGACCGCCGCTTCCATGGCCGGTGAAGGCATCGGGGTTGGCTTGGCCTACGACATCGGTGGACGTGGCGATCAGTCATTCAACGACTCCGCTGCGGTCGGTCTCGACAGGGCCGTCACCGATTACGGCGTCGAGTCCCAAGAACTCGAACCGACCGCCGGTGGCGAGAACCGTGAAGAGAACCTGCGTCTCCTCGCAGAGAGCGGATTCGACTTGAACATCGCGGTCGGGTTCGCATTTGCCGATGCCGTTACTGCTACGGCTGCAGACTTCCCCGACACGAACTTCGCAATCGTCGACTCGGTCGTCGATGCACCGAACGTGGCTTCGCTCGTGTTCGCCGAGCATGAGGGTTCCGCCCTCGTCGGCGCCGCGGCTGCTCTGAAGTCGGAAACCGGCATCATCGGGTTCATCGGGGGCGTCAATATCGGCCTCATCAACAAGTTCGAGGCCGGCTACATATTCGGTGCCGAGCAGATCAACCCGGACATCGAGATCCTGGTGCAGTACCTCACCGAGCCGCCGGACTTCTCCGGCTTCGGCGATCCTGCCAAGGGCAAGGAAGCCGGGCTCGCCATGTACGAGCAGGGCGCCGACGTCGTGTACCACGCGGCCGGCGGCTCCGGTGGTGGCCTCTTCGAGGCGGCCAAGGAAGTGTCGACGGCCAGCGGCAGCAAGGTGTGGGCGATCGGCGTCGACTCCGACCAGTATCTGACCGCCGGCGCAGAAGTCCAGGAGTACATCCTGACCTCAATGCTCAAGCGCGTTGATGTGGCCGTCTACAAGACGATTACCAACTTCGTCGAGAGCGGACAGCAGTCCGGTGTCCTCGTCTTCGACCTTTCCGTGGACGGTGTGGGCTACTCCAATTCCGGCGGATTCGTCGACGATATCGCGGACCAGCTTGATGCGCTTCGTGATCAGATCATTGCCGGTGAGTTGGTCGTTCCTGAGACGGTCAAGTAATCCTTCCACACAATTCGATACGCACGGGCCCGAGGCGCTAGCCTCGGGCCCGTTGCATTGAGGGCATGACCGCGGACCTGAGGAGCACACCGGTGGCAGATGAAGCGCCAGCCGTCGAATTGACCGGCATTACGAAGACCTTTCCCGGCGTGATCGCCAACGAAGACGTCGAACTCGCCGTCGGTGCGGGCGAGATCCACGCGATCGTTGGAGAGAACGGCGCCGGGAAGTCCACGCTCATGAAGATCCTCTACGGGATGCAGAGTCCCGATGAGGGGACGATCCGGGTTCGGGGCCGTGAGGTGCACTTCAAGACACCGAAGGATGCGATCGGCGAGGGGATCGGGATGGTGCACCAGCACTTCATGCTCGCCGACAACCTCACAGTGCTCGAGAACATCGTTTTGGGCTCGGAACCCACGAAGGGCCTCCAACTCGACTTCGCCGCGGGGCGCGATCGGATCGCCGAGATCGCCGCAACATACGGTATGGACCTCGATCCGGACGCACTCGTCGAAACGCTCACAGTCGGGGCCAGGCAACGTACTGAGATCGTCAAAGTGCTCTACCGGGGAGCGAGGATCCTCATCCTCGACGAGCCAACCGCAGTGCTCGTTCCGCAGGAAGTTGATGAGCTGTTCGACAGCCTTCGAGACCTCAAGGAGGAAGGCGAAACGGTCATCTTCATCTCACACCACCTCGATGAGGTGCTGGCGATCGCCGATTCGATCACCGTGATGCGGGGTGGGCGTACCGTTGCGACGGTCAGCCCGGACGACGTCGACGCGAAGCAACTCGCCGAACTTATGGTGGGGTCCGAGCTCCCGACACCCGAGACGACGGAGTCGACGGTCACCGACGTCGTCGAACTCTCGATCCGGGGACTCGAAGCGCTCTCCGACGACGGGCGAACCATTCTCGACGATGTCAACTTCGACATTCATCAGGGTGAGATTGTCGGAATCGCCGGCGTCGAAGGCAACGGTCAGGCGGAGCTGATCGACGCGCTCATGGGTATCCATGCGATTTCGAGTGGGAGTGTGGAGTTCAAGGGTGATGACATCGCCCACTGGTCGACGAAACGACGCCGTGAGGATGGGATCGGAATCATCCCGGCCGACCGACACCGGCAAGGCCTCTTGCTGCAATCGCCCCTCTGGGAGAACGCCATGCTCGGCCATCAGACGGTGAAGCCGTTCAGCAAAGGGCCCTGGATCGATCGCAAAGGGGCGCGGCAGCAGACGGCCTCGATCATCGAGCGCTTCGGAGTCAAGACGCCCAATGCCGACGTCAAGGCAATCGCCCTTTCGGGAGGGAACCAGCAGAAGCTGATCGTCGGCAAGGAGATGATCGCCGAGCCGAGCGCGCTCATCGCAGCCCATCCAACGCGGGGTGTCGACGTTGGTGCCCAGGCCGCGATCTGGGACGAACTCAGAGATGCCAGGAGAGCTGGGCTTGCCGTGTTGTTGATCAGCGCCGATCTGGAGGAGCTGATCGGCCTCTCGGATCGGCTACTCGTCATATTCAGTGGCCGGATCGTTGCGGATCTCGATCCGAAGACGGTCACTCCCGAGGAATTGGGATCGTACATGACCGGAGTCGGAGCGGAGGCAGCATCATGAACGTGAGAAAGATGCTTCTGTCGCTGCTCGCACCGACCGCTGCAATCGTGTTCGCCTTGATCGTCGCATCGGTCGCGCTCTGGGCCGTCGGCCGAAATCCGATCGATGCGTTCAGCTCCATGTGGAGCTTCGGGACGACATCAACCTCGATTGCGTCAATGATCAACCGTGCAATCCCGCTGTACATCGCGGCCGTCGCCGTGGCGATCGGCTTCCAGATGGGACTCTTCAACATCGGCGTCGAGGGCCAATATCTACTTGCGGCGCTGTTCGCGGGCTGGGTCGGAGGCAACATCGGTCTGTGGTCGCCACTTCACATCACGATCGTCATCCTGGTCGCGGTTCTTGTCGGGGCGATCTGGTCCGGCATCGCAGGATTTCTGAAGATCACGCGTGGAGTGCACGAGGTGATCTCGACCATCATGCTGAACTTCATCGCGTTCAGTGTGATTGCGTATTTCCTCCTCAACTGGTTCCGGGATGACCCGACGTCGCTCAATCTCCAGACGCGGACCTTCCCCGAGTCCGGGCAGATCCCGGACCTGAACTGGATATTCACGACGTTCGGGTTCAGCGAGCCTCGCGGGATCTCCCTCCACGGCTTTCTGTTTGTCGCCGTCGGCGTGGGAATCTTCTACTACATGCTCGTGAAGCGCACGAGGTTCGGCTTCGAACTCCGAGCGTCCGGCATGAATCCGGGTGCGGCCCGCATGAGCGGTGTCGCTCCGAAGAGGATGGTTCTCACGACCATGCTCATCTCCGGAGGCGTGGCGGGTCTGGTCGGGCTGGCGACCATGTTCGGCAGCCTGCATTCATACACCCAGGACTTCCCAAGGGGTCTCGGTTTCACCGGCATCGCGGTTGCGCTACTCGGCCGTAACAGTGCCGTCGGGATGGCCCTTGGAGCCTTGCTCTTCGGATTCATGGAACGTTCGGCACTGATCCTCGACCTCGAGGACACACCGAAGGAGGTCGTCCAGATCATGCAGGGCGTCGTCGTCCTCGCGGTGGTTATTGCCTATGAGGTCGTGAATCGATTGATCGAACGGCGAGAGATCAAGGCCGCGGCCGAGGCGACACGAACAGTTGATATCGAAGAGGAGGTGGCAGCATGACGGGCCGTCTCGATGATTCCAACACCCGACTCCCCGATACTGCCGAGTACGAGCCGGATCTGAGTGCCAAGCCTTCTCTGCTCGAGTCCCGTGCCATCCGGTACACAGCATTGGCCCTCGGTGGGCTGCTGTTGCTGTCAATCGTGCAGGCGATCAGCGGCACGACCGAGCTGACCTCGTCGGGAACGTGGGCGGCTGCCATCCGCCTTGCGATCCCGATCATGCTCGCCGGTCTCGGCGGTCTGTTCTCCGAACGTTCCGGCGTCGTCAACATCGGTCTCGAAGGGATGATGATCGCCGGCGCGTGGTTCGGTGCATGGGCAGGGTGGTCGTACGGTCCGTGGTACGGCGTGCTGTTCGGTCTCCTCGGAGGTGCGCTGTTCGGTCTGATCCACGCGATTGCCACCGTCACATTCGCGGTCGACCACATCGTTTCCGGCGTTGCGATCAACATTCTCGCTGCCGGTGCGATGCGATTCCTCTCGGTTGTCACCTACAGCCCCGAATCCGGAGGCGGAGCCACGCAGTCCCCGAGGATCCAATCTCCGATCGGGACATTCGACGTGCCGCTGCTGTCCGACGCCTTCAATTGGGTAGAAGATCGGGCCATCTTCTTCATCAGCGACGTAGCCGGACTCCTCGCTGGCTTCACGACCCGCATGTCGTGGCTGACATTGGTAACGCTGCTTATCATTCCGTTCACGTGGTGGGTGCTTTGGCGGACAGCGTGGGGGTTGCGTCTCCGTTCATGCGGTGAGAATCCGTACGCCGCAGAGTCGCTCGGCGTTCCCGTGCTGCGGATGAAGTACTACGGCGTCGTGATCTCAGGTGCACTCGCCGGTCTCGGCGGTGCATACCTCGTTGTCGTCCAGGCCGGCATCTATCGAGAAGGCATGACGGCGGGTCGAGGCTTCATCGGCCTTGCGTCGTTGATCTTCGGGAACTGGTATCCGTTCGGCGTCGCTGCGGGTTCGGCGGTATTCGGCTACGCCGATGCGCTGAGCCTTCGCCAGGGAACCGCCGTGCACGCGCTGCTCCTTGTTGCTGCGATCGGACTCGCGCTCCTCGCCGCGTGGTCGTTCACCAAGAAGAAGACGACGTCGGCGATGGTCCAAGGCGTCGCTGCGGCGTTCTTCCTCGGCTGGTACCTGATGACCGACACGGTGGCGACACAGGTGATCGCTGCACTGCCATACCTCGTGACGCTGCTGGTCCTCTCCCTCGCCACCCAGCGACTGAGGATGCCGGCCGCAGACGGCCTGAGATACCGCAAGGGCGAAGCGATCTGAGCCCAAGTAGCGGGGTAGCGGAGTAGCCGAGACGGACGCCGAAGGAACCGTCGGTGACCACGCAGTTCGGCACGTCACCGGATTCGAGGCGATCGGACGAAGCACAGCAACCGTGTTGGGTCGGGTCACCCGCGCTACTCAGCTGCTCAGTCAATCAGCCTTCGCTGCCGAAGAAGCGCACTGATTGCAGCGCCAACTCGTTGAACGGTGGGCGATCGCCGGCCGGTTCGGCCGGGTAGGTGCTCTTCACTTCGATGGTCAACTCGGTGGTGCCGAGGCTCGCGATCGGTACACGCTGCGGGTCGTTTGTGTTGGCGAGTCGCCCGGAGATCTCGATCGTCAGGTCGTCGGTGGTGATGAGGTAGCCCTGGATCTTGTAGTTCTTCTTGAACCGATCTTCGTCGAAGAGGTTCTGAAGCTCGATCTCGGTGATCCGTACCGGCTGAGCGAAGGAGAACCGCACCCACGCATCGACGCCACGAGCACCGTCGTCGTTCCAGTCGGTATCCGCATCTCCATCGATCAGATGCTCAGGGTCGTGCCCGTTGAGGTATGAACTTGCATCAATGGCGGAAGGGAATAGTTCGACGGCGACCACGGGGATAGTGGTCGCCGATGAAGTGGTCGTTGAGCTCTCTGCGACGTCGCTTCCTCCGCGAAAGACGTTGAAGATCAGCGCCGCGAGCGCCACGAGGAGTACCACAGCGCCGAGTACGCCGAGGGCACGACCTCCCGGTGAGGTCCGGAGATTCGGCGCCGGGGCCACGGGGAGCGGATCCTGGCTCAGGCGGGCGCCGCATTGTTCGCAGTGGCGATTGAAGTCAGGATTGTGAGCCCCGCACGAGGGGCACGAAACGGTCGGCACTTCGGAACCAACGGCGTGGGTTGGTGCCACGGGTGCCGGAGCTCTGGGTGCTGGCGTAGGTTGCTGACGGCGCGGTGTTGTCGGCTCTGGTGGGGTCTCTCCGAGTTCGAACGGTTCGAAGAGATCGTCGAAGTCGGGTTTGTCCTGGTCCATCCGTTTGCAGTCTTCCGAGCGGGGCGTGTTCGGGTATTGTGGCACGAATGCCGTGTATTGCACTGGTTCGCGTAGCTGAGCCCTGGAGCTTTGGGAATGTCCTCGGGGCCCTGTTCCTCGTTTCGGTCGTTGGGATGATCGTCTACTGGGCAATCCGACGCCGCTAGGCCAGCCAACAGCGGACAGCCAAGGAGGCGGACAGCCAAGGAGGCGGACAGCCCACAGCCCGTGGTAGACCATCGCTGCTGTCTCCTGTCTGCTGTCGTCTGTTGCTCGTCGCCTGTGGCCTGTCCGCTGCTTTCTGTCCCACCCGTTTCCTACGGTGCAGTTCATGGCCGACTATCGATGCACCCATTGCTCATACCGCACCAGCCGTTGGATGGGGTTCTGCCCACAATGCCGCGGTTCGGGAACGCTCCTCGAAGTGGTCGCCGACGGTCGTCTGGTCAGCGCGCCGACACCCATAGCCGACGTCGTCGGCGATCGACTCGACCGTCTTCACACCGGAATCGACGAGTTCGATCGAGTCCTGGGTGGTGGTGTTGTTCCGGGTTCGGTGGCGCTGCTCGGTGGTGCTCCGGGAGTTGGCAAGTCCACGCTCGTTCTGGAGATCGGATCGGCGCTTGCCGAAGCCGGTGTGGGTGTTCTCGTTGCCACCGGCGAGGAGTCGCGGCCTCAGGTGGGGTTGAGAGCACGGCGGATTGGAGCAATCGCGAACGGTCTCTCGATCACCACCGAATCCGATGTTGAGCAGCTCTGCGACCTCATCCAATCCGGAGCGTATCCGTTGGTGGTGATCGATTCGATCCAGACCGTCACCGGGGTCGCAGGAGAGAACGGTGCCGGGAGCACGACCGCGATCCGTGGTTCGGCGGCCCGCTTGATCGCAGCTGCGAAGGGGGCCGATGTCGCGGTTCTCCTAATCGGTCATATTACGAAGGACGGCGCAATCGCCGGTCCGAAGAGCCTCGAGCACATGGTCGACGTCGTACTCTCGCTGGACGGTGATCCGCATCGAAACCTCCGGTTCCTCAGGGGCATGAAGAATCGATTCGGCTCGGTTAACGAAATCGGAGTGTTCGAGATGACGGACCGCGGCCTCGAGCCGATGATCGATCCGAGTGCGGTTCTCGCGGGCGGTCGCGACGGGACATCGGCTGGGAGCGTGCTATTCCCGGCGCTTGACGGGCGGCGCTCCTTGATCGTCGAGATCCAGGCCCTCACGGTACCGACCCGATCCGCGCAGCCACGACGCAGCGTGAAAGGCCTGCCGGCATCGCGGGTCCACCAGATACTCGCCGCTCTCGAACGACACGGCGGGATCTCGATGGGCGGGCGTGAGGTTTACGTATCCGTGATGGGCGGCCTTTCGATCAGTGAGCCTGCTGCCGATCTGCCAACGGCACTTGCCATCGCCTCGGCTGTCACCGGAGTTCCTCTCGGATCGGTTGCTGCGTGGGGAGAGGTGGGCCTTACCGGGGAGGTGCGGAGGGTTGAGCAGGCAGACCGCCGACGATCTGAGAGCCGTCGGCTCGCTATCAGCCGGGTTGTCGAGGCTGCTGATCGGCGGAATCTCGGTGATGTTCTCGGTGAGTTAGGGATACGTCCGCTCGACGCCGACACCCGACGGGGGCTGCGTGTGATCCCCACGAGGGCTGATGTGGTCCCTTGATCGGATCCGATCGGCGGCCCGTTGGACTAGCCTGCATCCAGGATGACACCGAAAGCGCTACCACCGTTCGATGTGCTTCGTCGGTTCGCCCCCGGCACGACGCTGAGGGATGCTGCGGAGCTGGTTTTTCAGCAGGGGACCGGGATGCTGATGGTGCTTGCAGCGAGTTCGGATATCGACGACCTGTGCACCGGCGGATTCCGATTCGTCGATGTGCCGGTTACTGCTCAGCGCATCGCGGAGCTCGCCAAGATGGATGGCGGGATCGTGATCGACGACGCAACGAAGACGATCTCTCGTGCGAACGTGCACTTTATCCCCGATCCAAGGATCCCAACCGACGAGACAGGGACGCGATTCCGGACCGCGGATCGACTTGCCTCGCAGACGGGTCAACCGGTCCTCGCGGTGAGCGAGGAGGGTCGTGATCGCGCTGTCCTCTATGTCGGACAGCAGCGGTTCACTCTTCAGCCCCCGACGGCGCTCTTCGCGGAGGCCAACCACCGACTCCAATCGCTTGAGCGGCTGCGCGGTCGTTTGGACGACGCTGTGGAACGCTTGTCGCTCTACGAGATCGACGACATCGTGACCATGCGGGACGCGGTGAAGGTCATCCAGCGAGCTGCGCTCGTTCTTCGACACGTGGAGCAACTAGAACTCGTGTCGGTCGAGTTAGGGGACGAAGCCCCGCTCGTGCGCCTGCAGGCGACAGACGTTGCGGGGGGAGTTTCCGAGTTGGTCGACCTGGTGAACGCCGACTACCAAACGCGAAGGCCGCGTCGCGGTTCATCGGTGATTGCCAGGCTCAGTGAGATGTCGACGGAGGATCTTTATCACACCGCGA
Organism: uncultured Saprospiraceae bacterium; assembly: GCA_964195515.1. Lineage (GTDB taxonomy): Bacteria > Actinomycetota > Acidimicrobiia > Spongiisociales > UBA5794 > JAHEEL01. Next base: position 10,518 of record CAXMQO010000126.1, read on the forward strand.
GAGTCGGCGATGTGCTTGGCCTCGTTCCCCTCGACCAGGAAGTGACTCCGCGGGGTGTTCGGGCCCTGGCGGCGATTCCACGGATTCCCGACTCAGTGCGCTATCGGATTCAGAAACGATTCGGGACACATCAACGACTACTCGCCGCGACGACAGAGGAACTCGATGCGATCGACGGGGTCGGGCCAAAACGCGCATCAAGGATCCGCGCCCATCTGGATCAGGGGAACGGCATCCTCACCCAGCATCTCGAGGACTGATACCCCCCGGCCGGTACTGCCGGAGCGGCCGGTACACTCGCGCTTCAGCGATCCCAGGGTGACCTTTGGCGACGAAAAACACTGCCGCGAAGACGACGACCAACAAAGCTCCCGCGAAGAAGACGGCGGCGAAGAAGGCCCCCGCGAAGAAGGCCCCGGTGGAGACGACGGTGAGATCGGAAGAGCGTCGTGTAGGGAAAGAGTGTCATAGAGTGTGTAGATCTCGGTGGT
>CAXMQO010000127.1:0-6399 GCA_964195515.1 uncultured Saprospiraceae bacterium
GACTACGGGCCGAACAGATCCGTGCCTGACGGGTTCGCGTCGTCTCTCGATGCCAGGAGTTCGAAGTCCTCGTACGGATAGACGGAGAGGATCACGTCGAGCGGGATCTGGAACCAGTGGCCGTCCGGGTCGATCTGCGTACGATGCGCCTGCAGAGCGCTCCGCGCCCGCTCGACGTACGGTCCGACGTCGATGACAGTGAGGGGAGGATCAACGGCATCCGGCCCGATGTGCTCGATCCATCGGGAGAACGGGGATTCCAGCCCGCGCGAGGCCATCGCCTCTTCAAGCACACGCAAACGCCTTAGCGAGAACACGGGTGCGTAGAGGCGATCCGCCGCCCACGGATCGCCGGCATCCGGGAATCGATTCGGATCAGCGGCCGCTTCGAAGACGGCCTCGGAGAGGTCGTGGATACGCAGATGATCGGGGTGCGGGTACCACTCGTGATCATCGTATCCGAGGATGACGAGTGGTCGCTCGGAACGAATGATCGCAACGAGGCGCTCCAGGACCTCGTCGAGCGGCGCGTTGACGAATGCGTCCGGATGGCGGTTGGCATCACTCCCCGGCATTCCGGAGTCCCGGTATCCGAGCATCACGACATCGTCGTATCCAATGATGCCGGCGGCTTCACGAAGCTCGGATCGTCGGACCGCGGCCAGATCGGCGAGCGCGTCAGGCGTCAACGCCCCCGGGTTCAGGATCTCTCCGGCCTCTCCGCCTGTTGCGGTTACGAGGACGGCCCGCATGCCCGAGTCGTGGTAGCGGGCGATAGTTGCAGCGCCCTTGCTCGACTCGTCATCGGGATGGGCATGGAGGGCAACGATCGTTTTGGGCATCGAGACAGTCAACCACAGATCACGGACCGCCGAGGATCTCGACGGCGGCCGTTCCCTCCGTGCATCCGTCGAGAAGCGGACACCATCGGCAGTGCGGTCCCGCGCGCCGTTCGATGTCGTTGCCCGATTGGAAGGCGGCTCGGAGCATCTCGATCATCGAGGCGACCTCTTGAGCGACGACCTCGGCTCGCTCGGTTGTCGGTTCGATCCCGGTCCGCTCCCCGGTCTGTACGGACACCGCCTCGGCCCTGACCGGCAATTCGCCGCGCTCGAGGGCCCATACCAAGGTGTAGAACTCGAGTTGGGGCCCTGAATCTTCGAGCCAGGCGCCCGTCTTCCAGTCGATGATCACCGGTGCGCCGGATGGATCGTCGAAGATCGCATCGACCCGACCACGCAGAATCGCCCCACTCCCGACATCCACCTCGAGGCTCACTTCGGCCTCCCGAAAGCCGTTGGTCGGGAAGCGCTTGAACCGCGCATACAGATCGCCGACTTCGGCGAGGACCGGAGCGAGTGTCGAAGGTCGATTCAATTTGAGAGGAGCGAGCTTCATGTTCAAGTGCCCTTCCGGAGCCCCGATCTCCTCACGGCAGACCTGGGGCACATCTCGCTCAGGAATCGGCCCGGACATGAGGTGGCGCGCAAAGACGCGGTGCGCGAGGGAGCCCTTGAACGATGCGATCGAGTCGGTCGGGTATTCGCCGCGGAGTCGCCCAAGCGCCTGTTGGGGGCAGGAGCGGAAGGTCACGTAGAGCGTTGCCGACACCGAGATGCGTTCGCCGGGCGCGATGTCGGGGAAGCTGATCACCGGTCGATTCTACGCGGGAAACACTTGCAGGACAAGGGTTGCAGCCTGTTCGAGACGGAAGCCGTTATCGGATTGTATTCCTATACTCGCTCCCGATCTTCCTCCGCAAGGACTCCATGACCGCCCGCCGTATTCGCATCCTCGCCTCGATCGCCGTACCGGCACTACTCCTCCTGCTCCCGCTCGTGGTCTATTTCGTCGACCAAACGGTCAACCAGGGTGAAGTACCACGGAACGTCAGCGTCGCAGGCATCGACGTCGGCGGGCTCTCCAAGAGGGACGCCACCGTCGTCGTTCGAGCCTATGAAACGAATCTTCAGACCCAACAGGCGACGTTTGTCGTAAGTGGCTCCACATACGAACTCGACCCGACGACCGTCGGTCTCACAGCCGACGTTGACGGCGCCGTGGCCGAGGCACTGAACCAGCGCAGCGGTGGAGTGGTCAGCGGCTTCGCGCCCTGGCTCAACGGGTTCACCGACCGTGTCGACATCAACCTGGCGATCTCCGTCGATGATGAGGCTGTCGACGCCCTCCTGGACGACTGGGAGCAGGATGCGATCGAGAGTCCGGCGTATGAAGGGGCAATTCATGTCGTGGACGGCGACATCGAGTTCGAGTACCCGCGAATCGGGGAGAAGATCGACAAGCCGGCTGCCCACACCATCGTCACTGCTGTCCTGAGACAGCCGCAACGAGAGACAACTGAACTCCCTTTGATCGACTCCGTTCCCGTGATGACCCAGGCCGACGTCGATGACGCCGTGATGACACTCAGGGCGATGGCGTCGAGACCGATCCTGCTGCATGATGAGGACCGAAACCTCGTCCTCACCGTGAAACCTTCCGAGATCGCCGACGCCACGATCGTCGAGATCGTGCACAGTTCGCCCCCACAGGTCGACATCTCCCTCAGCGTCGATCGGGTTGCAGAGATCCTCGAGCCACACCGAGAGGACTTTGAGCTTCCTCCGATCAACGCGGACTTCGACGTCGACATCGAGACCCAGAATGTGTCGATCATCCCTTCGAAGAACGGAACGATCCTCGATCCGGAAGGCGCGGCCATCGAGCTGCTCAAAGCCGCAACGTCCGGTACCGCGAGCGGGCGACTCGTCTTCGCTGAAGGGGCGGAGCCGGAGTTCACCACGGCCGATGCTGAGGGCTTCGGCCCGCTTGGCCTCGTCTCGGAGTTCACAACGAAGACACCCGGCGTGAACCGGGTACACAACATCCACCTCATGGCCGACACGCTCGACGGCTCTGTCGTCTGGCCCGGTGAGGAATTCTCAATCAACGAGGTCGTCGGCCCGCGAACCGAGGCGGATGGCTACAAGCGCGATGGCGCGATTATCGGTGGCGAAGTCACCTGTTGCGACGAACCGGCGAATGTTGGCGGCGGTGTCAGCCAATACGCCACGACCATCTACAACGCCATCTTCTTCGGTTGCTACGAGGACATCGAGCACACGCCGCACAGCATCTACATTTCCCGTTACCCGGAGGGTCGCGAGGCAACGATGGGTTATCCGGGCCCCGACGTCGTGTTCCGCAACGATTCGGATGCGCCGATCATCATTCGGAACTCCTACGACGGCAATTCGACGATCACCGTTCAGTTCTACGGGAACAACGGCGGTCGCACGTGTGAGGCAGAACGATCGGAACGGTCCAACTACACGCAGCCTCGAGTGGTCTACAAAGAGAACCCGGCGGTGACACCGGGAACCGAACGCGTGGTCTCGAAGGGCTCGCAGGGCTGGAGCGTCACGGTGACCCGCGTCATGACCATGCCAGACGGCAGCATCATCCGCGAGCCGTACACCCACCACTACCGGGGGGCGGCCCGCGTCATCGAGAAGCACCCGTGCAACCTGGGGATCGGGTCCTGTCCGGTACCGACCACGACGACGATCCCAGAGGACACCACCACGACGATCCCAGAGGACACCACCACAACGATCCCAGAGGACACCACGACAACAACAGCCGGCGGCGGCTGAGGCAACGGGGACGTCCGACGCGTGTTATCGGGTCGCTCCGGTACCCTCAATCGAAGCCCATGAATCCGGACCGAAACCCATTGTGAAACCACGCTTCGCTCTCTTCGCGCTCCTCCCGATCGCCCTGTTCCTCCTCCCGGCCGGGGTGTTCTGGGTCGATCGCTCTATTGCCGAGGGGGAGGTGCCACGCAACGTCTCGATCGCCGGCATCGACGTCAGCGGCCTCAGCTACGACGACGCGATGCTCACCATCCAGGCCTACGAACGGCAACTCCAGACCACACCGGCCGTATTCACCGTCAACGAGCACCCGTTCCGGCTCGATCCCTCGTCCGTTTCGGTCGAGGCCGATGAGGTGACCGCCGTCGAAGAGGCGATTTCACAACGCACCGGGGGCGGCTCGATCAGCCGATTCTGGGCCTGGCTCGGCGGATTCTCGAAGCCTGTCGACGTACACCTCCCAATCACCATGGACCGCGAAGCGATCGACGACCAGCTCGCGATCTGGCAGGATGCTGCTATCCCCAATCCGGCCTACGAGGGATCCGTCGCCGTCGTTGATATGGAGGTCGTCATCGAATACCCGCGAGCCGGAGAGCGGCTCGAGAAGTCGACCTCAACGGAGATCGTGGTCGAGACACTCTCGGTACTCCCGGGCCGGGAAGCCCGCCTTCCCGTTGTCGATCACCAGCCGGAGGTGACCGACTCCCATGTCGACGCCGCCGCTGTTCGGGTTCGTCGGATCATCAACTCGGACGTGATCCTCACCAACGACGACATCGAATACTCGCAGACGTTCACGGCAGATGAGATCGCCCGAGCCGTCTACACCGAGATCAGCACGAGTCCGGTCGAGATTGCGGTCCTGCTCGACGAGGCCGTGGTCCGGGATCTCCTCGAACCGCACCGAAGCGAGTTCGAGTTGGCACCGGTGAGCGCCGAGTTCAAAGTGACGCTCTCGAGCGGCGAGGTCAACTTCATCCCTGGTCGCTACGGGACGACGATGAACGCGCCCGCCGTCACCGACGAGCTGATGAGAGCCGCGGAAGGATCCAAGACCGGGCCGTTCCCGATCTCGCAAGGAGACGAACCGCTGCTCACCAACGAGGAAGCCGAGGCATACGGGCCGATGGCTCTCGTCTCGAAGTTCACGACCGACACGCCGGGGGTGAACCGTGTCCACAACATCCACCTCATGGCCGACACCGTCGACGAGTATGTGGTATTCCCGGGGCAGACCTTCTCGATAAACGAAGTCGTGGGTCCGCGGACCGTGGAGAAGGGTTACCTCGAGGACTGCGCCATCATCAACGGCGAAGTCCTCTGCGAAGGCCATGCGGCCAATATCGGCGGCGGCGTCTCCCAGTTCTCGACCACGTTCTACAACGCCGTGTTCTACGGCTGCTACGAAGACGTCGAGCACAAGCCGCACTCCCTCTATTTCAAGAAGTACCCGGAAGTGATCGAAGCGACGATGGGGTATCCCAGCCCCGACGTGAAGTTCAGGAACAACAGCGACGCTCCGGTCATCATCAGAACCAGGTACTCGGAGTCCGCCCTCACGGTGTACTTCTTCGGCAACAACGGCGGGAAGACCTGCACCGCCGAATGGGGTGAACGCACCAATCCGGAGGAGTACGAAACCGTCTACGTCGCGGACGAACCTGTCGACGGGGAAACACCGCTCAACCCCGACCAAGAGAAGCGGGTACAGAGCGGCATCGATGGTTTCACACAAACCGTTACCCGGATTATCACCCACTCCGATGGCACAAAGGAACGTGAGAAGACCTGGAGTTGGCGCTATAACATCCAGGACGAGAAGATCGCCGTGCACGCCTGCATGGTCACCGAGGAACCCGTGAACTGTCCCGTGGAATTGCCTTCGGTCGTCGGCAAGTCGTACGAAGCTGCTTTGGATCAGCTGGCGACAGCCGGCTACACGATCATCAAAGTCGACGAGAAGACCGATAGCGAGTCGAAGAACGGTGTCGTGCTGTCGATGGACCCGTCAGGTGGCACGTTCGTACGACCCGGAGCGTCGGTCACCCTCAAGGTCGGTGTCTACACCGCTCCCCCAACCACGACCGTCCCGTCGACAACGACGACCACAGTAGCCCCCTGACGTGGCTGACCCGGCCCGAATAGCGAATACCGACTGCCGGACTCAGCCGTAGAAGCGGAAGAGGTCGCCGATCACCACTCCGACGGCGCTTCCTGAGGCGTCGTCCCATCCCCGACCGCGGGTCACCTGAACGGCGTTCGCCGCCGCGTATACCCGATTGATCGCCGGGTCACACGCAAAGATCTTGGCCGCCAGGATCGCAGCGAAGTCGTCGACGTCCGGGCTGGCCGGGGCTTCGTCGAACGACCGCGTTGCCATGCTCGTCACGTTGCGATCGAGGGTGAAGATCGCGACATCGCCGACCGTGGTCCGTTCGAGTTCCTCAATAGGCTGGCCCATGCTCCGCTCCTGGCGTCGAGGTTGCGGAGTGTAGAACCGATAGCCGAATGAGTAGCCGAGTGAAGCCAACGGACTGGCGCAACCACCCCTACTCCGCTACTCAGCTACTCGCGGCTTCGTGCGATCAGCGAATTCGGCATCTCAGTGCCTGGGTACTCCCCCGGTCGCACTCCCGACGCGATGTACCTTCATCAGGTTCGTTGAGGCCTGGAGATTCGGGGGGATTCCCGCGACCATCACGGTCGTGTCACCGGTGGTGGCGATTCCGTGTTCCAGCAG
>CAXMQO010000128.1:0-17160 GCA_964195515.1 uncultured Saprospiraceae bacterium
TTCGACTTCGCCGACGGAACGCTGCTCCTCACCGAAGCAGGCTCGAGGCGGCGCGCGTCGATTCACCTCGTCGACACCGGCGGTCTCGGGTTGCTCGATCCCGGCGGAGCGGAGATCGCCGACCTCGACGTCGCCGAATTCGCCGAACGCCTCGGCCGGGAGCGTCACACGCTCAAGCGGACCCTCACCAACCCGCAACTCTTCGCAGGGATAGGCGGAGCATTCGCCGATGAGATTCTCTGGGCCGGCAGACTCTCGCCCACACAAATGAGCACGAATCTCGATCGAGAGGAGATCGAGCGTCTCTTCAACGCGACGGGTGACACGCTTAGCCGGTGGACGGAGATCCGGGTGAGCGAGACCGGTGATGGGTTCCCGACACAAGTCACAGCCTTCCACCCGGACATGGCCGTGCACGGCAAGTTCGGAGAACCCTGCCGGGCGTGCGGTGCGACGGTTCAGCGGATCGTCCACGGAAAGAGAGAGACTAACTACTGCCCCGCGTGTCAGACCGACGGCAAGATCCTGGCCGATCGAGCCCTGTCGAGACTGTTGAAGGATGATCGCCCGAAGACGACGGACGATCTCTGATAGGCAGCAACCAGCAAGACACAAGACTGCTTCGGTCCTGCTACCTGCTGTTTGCTGTTTGCTACTTGCAACTCACCGGAACATGTCTTCTTCCGGGGGTCTCACCAGGTCGGTTGCTCGTCCATCCCCCGTCAGATCGAGGCCCCGCACGACGGCGGCCGGGATCTCGTCGGCCTTGCCCATGACAAGGTCGGCGGCTGCAGCGATCTCATCGACGATGGCGATCTCCGTGACGTTCATCGTGCGCCCTTGTGCATCGGATTGGCCGCGCAGGTCGAGGATCGATGGCAGTCCTGAGATGCCGATGGCGACGTCGACGAGCCCGCGTCGCCAGGGACGACCGAACGTATCCGTGATGACGACGGCGATCGAGACGCTCGTCAATCGTTCGATACGGAGCCGAATCCGATGCGCCGATCGGTCCGGATCGACGGGGAGGAGAACCGCCCATCCGTCTGCCACGTTGGAGCGGTCGACGCCCGCGTTCGCGCAGATGAACCCGTGTTCTGTCTGTGCGATGAGGAGATCGCCGCGTCGTCGCAGGATCGACCTGGCCTCGCGTTCGGCCAGTTCCCGGTAGGCGCGGTCATCGGGGGCGGGTTCGATCCGGCCTTCGGCTTTCGACACCACCTTGTGGGTGATGACGATGATGTCCCGGTCAGACAGCGCTATCTGCGAGGACTCGAGTCCATGGACGATGATGGTCGCCAGGTCGTCGCCAGGGGAGACCTCGGGGATTCCGCGAATCGGGTGGATCTCGATGCTCATGCGAACGCCTCCTGGAACCATTCGGCAAACCGGCGGGCCTCGTCCTCGGTGCCGAGGCGAGTGTTGGTGGCGTGAATCATGACCGACGTGGACAGCTTCCGCACGTCTACTGCGTCTCCGATGTCGACCACGACGTCAGAGATGAGGCCCTCGTACGATGCCAACACCCCGGCGTTCCCGGGCGGGAATCCGAGAGATGCCAACACCCGCTCCGCCGGCCCCTTGAGCGCCTTGCCTCCAAAGAGTGGGCTGATGGCGACAACCCGTTCCTTGTCTGCGACGGCCCGGCGAATCTCCGGGACGGCGATGATCGGTCCGATCGACAGGGGTGGATTCGATGGGGCGATTACGACGACATCGGCGGCAGCGATGGCCTCGACAACGCCCGGGCCGGGTACTGCATACTCGGCACCAGTGTATTCGACCTCTAGAACGTGGTCACGGTGCCCTCGCGCGACGAAGTACTCCTGGAACGGGAGCCAGCTTCCGTCGGCGATTCGAACCCTGGTTCGGACCGGGTCATCGGTAGCGGGCAGGACCCGTGTCTCGACACCAAGCGCCAGCCGGATCTGCTCTGTGATGGCCGAGAGTCTGTTCCCCGACGCGAGCAACCCGGTTCGGAACAGACACGTCGCCAGATCACGATCACCGAGGCGGAAGGTGGTGTCGACGCCGAGCGTCTCCAGGTGATCCATCACGGTGAACGAGTCCCCGCCGATACCCCAGCCGTGAGGGCCCTCGATACCGGCAAGTGTGTAGAGGACCGTGTCGAGATCAGCCGACACGTGGACGCCATGGATCAGCTCGTCATCGCCTACGTTGCCGACCACCGTGAGCCGCTTGCCCGCAAAGACCCGGCCGAGAGACCGCGCAGCGCGCGCTCCACCGACGCCGCCGGTCAAGAGAACGGCGAAAGGATTGGAATATTCTGAGTTCGGTCCTTGAATGGCCTCGTTCATGTCATCTCCGGAGGGCGCACGCCCAGTATCCGTCGCGGTCGCGATCGTTGCTCGACGCAGCGCCGATCTTCCAGCGACCATCGAATCGATCCAGCAACAAGTGTACGAAACACAGCGGGTCATCGTGGTCGGTGGTGACAAAGACGCGCGCCATCTCGCCACCGCTCGCGGCGTCGAGTGGATCGCAGGTATCGGTGGCCTCATCGCTGCCTGCGGCGACGTCAGCCATCTGTGGTTCGTTCGCGGGGGTGTACGCCCTCGACCCGACGCCCTCGGAGCGCTGGTAGACGGGCAGACGCGTCTCGACGCTTCGGTCTCCGGCTCGAAGATCCTCGATGAGAACGACCCTGATCGGCTGCTCTCCTCCGGTTTCGCGACCGACGTGTTCGAGACCCCGTACACGGGACTCGACGAGGATGAGCGCGACCAAGGCCAGTACGACGTCGTTCGCGACATTGCTGCCGTCGCGGGAAAGTCGACGCTCGTTCGAATGGACCTTGTTCGTGGTCTCGGCGGTCCGGATGCTGCGATGGCGCCCTACGCCGCGGCGGTCGACCTCTGCCAGCGAGCGCGGCTTCGGGGCGCGCGCGTCATCGTGGTCCCTTCGTCGGAAGTGCTTGCCCACGACGACAGCAGGGAGGTCGATCAATGGCGAGAACGCGCCGGACGCATCCGAGCGATGATCAAGGTCTATGGACCGATGACGCTGCTCTGGGCGCTGCCGATGGCATTCCTCTCCGGTTTCGTCCAATCCTTCTTGTCTCTCTTCCTCGGCCGGTGGCGATTCTTCCAATGGCTGAGATCGTGGCTGTGGAATCTGCTCATGCTGCCGGACACACTCCGTGGACGCCGAGCGGCGCGCAAGGGACGAGTGGTCGGCGACGCCGAGCTCTTCAGGTATCAGATCAGCGGTTCGGTGGCCCTCAAGTCGGTCGTAACGGAGCTGTCCGATCGGATCCGATTGAGACTCCCGGGCGAAGACCGGCTCTCGATCGAGGCGGTCGGTGACGAGCTCAGGCGGCCGTCGTTCATCGTGGGAGCAGCCGCATTGGTGTTCGTCCTTCTCGCCACCCGGAGCATCTGGTCCGTTGGATTGCCTGCGGTCGGGTACAGCCTCCCATTCGGTGAATCTGGGCCGAGCGCCATCTCCGCATATGCCGGAGGGTGGAACCCGGCGGGGCTCGGATCGGTCGAGCCACTCCGTCCATTCATCGCGCTCACCGGGTTGATCCAGACCATCCTCCTCGACAGCCGGCATCTTGCCGGGTACGCACTAACCGCAGGGTCATGGCTCCTCGGAATCTGGGGAGTGGTCCGTCTGCTGAGGACATGGGGCATCGGTGCCGTGGCAGGGACCCTCGCCGGGATCGTCTACGTCGCAGGCCCAGCGGCGCAGGCCGTGGCCCAGGAGACCGCTGTCGGAGTTGCGATCGCCATCGGGCTCATCCCCTGGTCGTTGCGTTTTGCTCTCGCTCCGTTTCCTGCCTCGTGGGTCGCGAGAGTCGGGCGAATCGCGGCCGTCGCGGTCCTTGCAGGGGTCACCGCCGCTCTCGCGCCGCTCACCCTCGCGGTGCCGGTAGCCGTACTACTCGTATGGGCCCTACTCAACCTCACCGACGCCGCCGCATGGCGGGCCGTTGGTGTCTCGCTGGTCGGTGCAGTCCTCGCCGTTCCGCTACTTCTCCCATGGCTCGGCACTGCCGATCTCCACCGCTTCATCACGGACGGAGACGCGTACTGGGTACTGCCCGGAGTGACGGGCGTCGTCGCGGGGATCGCCGCTGCAGCCGCACTCGTGGCAGCGCCGCCGCGACTCGCCCTGGTGGCGGGTTGGGGTGCGATTGTGGCGGTCTCCGGGACACTTCTCGCTCGGTCCGCGGGACTCGGATCAGGTCGGGAGATCGAGAGTGTGAGCCTTGCGGCCGTGTCGCTCGGCGTCGGACTCATCATCGGTCCGTCATTCGAAGCGATCACACGGGTGCGTGAAGTAGGCGGTTGGCGCCGCATCGTTGCAGGAATCGCGGTCGCGGCATCAGTCTTCCTCGTAGCGGCTTCCGCCGTCACGATCCTGGGCGGCCGCGCCGGATATCCGGGCGACGAGTATCGGGAGGCATTCACGTTCTCAGCCGCGCGACCGGGCGATCCAACCGCATCGAGGATCCTCGTGCTGGGTGCGCCGGGAAACCTCCCCGGCGACGATCGAGTCATTGACGGCGCGGCATACCGGCTGGTGTCTGCGCCGATGCCGGAGTCGTGGGAGACACACTTACACACGGCCAGGGTCGGCGACGACGCGCTGGCGCAGACCCTGCAAACGATCATCGACGGGGAGACGAAACGCGCTGGTGAGTTGCTTGCCCCGTTCGGCGTTCGTTGGGTCGTCGTGCTCGCCGAGACCGAGAGGGACCCGTTCGCCGACGCGTGGAGGACGATCTTTGTCGGCCAACTCGATCTGGTGCCGCTCGGCGGCGGGCTGTCCAACACAACGTTCGAGAACGAGGCCGAGAACGCCGTTCGCGCCATCAGCGCCGAAGGCTCGTCGTGGACGCGTGCCGGAACCGGCTACGAAGGCGCGTCGGAGTTCGGCGTTGGCCTCGAAGTCAGGGAGAACGCCAACGATCGTTGGGGTCCGGGTGAATGGGAGCAGATCGGTTGGGGCAACGGATTGACGACCGCGGCCGGTTGGGTCGGATTCGAACCCATCGATGCTCGCCGCCTGCAGTCCATCGGAGCCGCGGTGTGGCTCGCTGCCCTTGTCGGAATCGCCTGGGCCGGGAGGAGATTCGGATGAGACGGTTGGCAGTTGTCATCATCGTGGTCGTTGTCGGAGCGCTCGCTCTCGCTCAGAGCGGACCGGTTGAGGTGCGTCCGCCGGACTTCGGGATACCAGCCCCGGAAGCGGTCGGAGCGACCGGTGATCCAAGCGCCTGGTACTGCCCGTGGGTGGTCTCCGGGGCCCTTCGAGACTCAGCGTTCAACCTGGCTTCGATGATCGATGTCGATGCGACGATCACGCTCCCGAATCCGAATCCGACTGAAGAGTCGGCCATCAGTGAGCTCCGCCTCCGCGGTCCAGGGGCCCGAAGCATCGACGTCGGCGATATCGCTCGCCGTGGTACGTCACCCGGCGTCGTGGAGTTCGATGACGGACCGGCAGTCACGACGATGGTGATGTGGTCGGAGGAGATCCTCACGGGGGACCGGTGCGTCGCATCAGTTCCCAAGGAGTGGCAACTCGTCGGCGGCATCACCGCGGAAGGGTTCAAACTCGAACTCCAGTTGTTCAATCCGTTCGCGGAGAGTGCCAAGGTCACGGTCGAGGCGATCACCGAATTCGGTAGATCTCCGCTTGCCGGGTTCGAGAGCATCGACGTCCCCGGACGTTCATGGCTGACCGAGGACCTCTCCCGTGTCATCCCATTCCTCGACATGGTCACGCTCACCGTGACATCCGAGAGCGGGATCGTCATTCCCAGCCTCGTGCTCAACAACGGAACCGACGAGGCATCTTGGCCGGGCACGGGGCAGTCGACCGTCTGGGACTTCCCCGTGACGAGCCTCCCCGGATTGGAGCCAACACTGGTTGTCTCGAACGGCGGCACCGTTGGGGCAACGATCGCGATCGATCTCTTTACGCCGGACGGCCCGATACCCGACGCCGATGGGATGATCGTCTCGCCGCTTGAGCCAGTGCGAATTCACTTGTCAGACCTGGCGGATCCGCCCTTCGCCGTGCGTGTGCGATCCAACGCTCCCATCGGGGCGATCATCCAGGCGGCGCCGGAAGGGACGTTCGCGAGGACCGGCGTCGTACCACCTGAGGAAGACCTGAGCGGTGATACCGCGGATGAAGCGGCGACCGACGAAGCGGCGACCGATACGGCGGAGGGCGAGGAAGTCGAAGTGCTCATCTCCTACGATGGTATGGCGGCGATGCCAGGAAACACGGATGTGCTCGAGCGGTGGCTCGTTCCCGGCCTCGGGGTCGTGCCAGGTGCAGAGACCTCGATCTGGATACTGAATCCCTCCGCCGAAGCCGCGACGGTGACGGTGAGCCCGCTCGGCGTTTCTGCACTTCGATCTGAGAAGATCGTGATCCCACCCGGCGGGTATGTGGAAATCCCAGTCCCTTCGCTCTCCGAGTCCGGCAACTCCGGGATGCTCATTGATGCGAGTCTGCCGGTCTCGGTCGCGGTGTCGATTGCCGGGCCTCAAGGGGTGGCTTTCATCGGCGGTGTCGGAGTCGGATGAGTACTCCGCTCCGTCTCGTTCTCGTCCTGGCACTCGTGGTCATTGTTGTAGGCGCCGCCCGAATCATCGGGCGGTGGCAGCGGCCGCCGCATCCTCCCGTCGATCTCGAAGGCCTCGGATCCCGACCGGGTGTCGTCGTCTTCACATCGACGGACTGCGACACCTGTACCGAATCGATGAAGATTGTGAGCCGGGCTGGCGTCGCGACTCGTGAGGTGACGTGGGAACTCGAGCCTGAACTCTTCGATCGGTACGCGATCGAGGCCGTACCGCTGGTCGTTGTCCTCGACGCCGATGGGCGGAGCGTCCTATTCGAAACCGGTACGCCCGATGGTGGCCGCCTGGACAAGGCGATCCGGAAGGCTGGGATCGGATGAGAATCCCGAGATGCTTGGTTCCTCTCGCCTTGGCCCCTAAGTTCGCGCGGCCATGACCTGCGTACGTTGCTCATTGAACTCCACCTCGTGTCTCACCTATGCGTACGATCGCCGTGAGGCGTGGCTCGTCGACAGCGAAGGTTCTCCCGCTCCGGGTACCCGCTACCCGCTGTGCACCGTCCACGCCGATCGCGTCACGCCACCGGCTGGTTGGGTGCTGCATGACCGCAGATCTCAGCCGACGTTGTTCGCCTCGGGACCGGCGTAGGGGGCGGGGTGTCGATCGACAGGGAGGTTCTCGAGGCAGTACGAGAGATGGACGAACACGGGTTGCGCCGGCTCTACATTCTTGCCAAGGCTCGCCTCGAGGGACGCGGTGTGGATCTGCCGGGATCGGGGCCCGAGGTCAAGCTGCGGAAACAGATGGTCCGGTGCGGGAAAGACAACTGCACCCGGTGCCCCCACGGTCCCTACTGGTATGCGTACTGGACCGAGGATGGGAAGCGCCGATCCCGCTACCTCGGAAAACTCGAAGATTTGCCGGAAGCAGTAGATCAGTAGATCAGTACTGCGTTGCTTGCTACTGCTCTACTGCGCTACTCTTCACCCCATGGGAAGGCCCACTACCAACGACGGACTTCGCTGCAGCACATGCGGTCAGGACACCGTGATTGAAATCGAGCTCAAACTCCCCGACGGATCAGAAGTGGTGTTCTGCTCTTGTCATCGGTGCGAATCGAAGTGGTGGGATCGCGACGGAGAGCACCTGGAATTGGACGCATTGGTCGACGTTGCCCGCCGCGAGGCGTAGGTTCTGCTTGACCGCCCTACCGGGCCGCTATCGCTAGCCTCTCGGCCGTGACCTCCCCGCTCCCGTCCGCCGTCATGGACCCTGCTTCTGAGCCTTCGGAGGCCGTGAGCACGGGTGCGGTGCCAACCTGGTTGATCATCTTGCTCGTCGGTGCACCGACGGTGCTCATCTTGCTCATCATGTCGGGGGTTCTCGGCGTCATCGGGTCCGGATCGTTGATTCGGTTCCCGCAGATTCTGGTCGCCAATACGCCGACCGGTGGCGACATGGGGGCGCACGTGCTCCTGCCGCAAGTCCTGAAGGACGTGCTGCTGCCATCCGGGCGGCTGTTCGGCTGGTCGAGCACCTGGTACGCGGGATTCCCAGCCCTCTACTTCTACTTCCCGATCCCTGCGCTCGTGACGGTCCTCCTCGACGCATTTCTCCCATACGGGGTTGCGTTCAAGCTTGTGACGATCGTCGGACTCGTGGCGCTCCCCGTTGCGTCGTATGCGTTTCTGCGCCTCCTCGCCTTCTCGCGCCCGGTCGCGGCGCTCGCCGCGCTGACAGGATCGATGTTCGTGTTCATGGAGAGCTTCTCGATCTTCGGTGCCAACATCAAGTCGACGCTGGCAGGAGAGTTCTCGTTCTCATGGTCCTTCGCCCTCTCGATCGTCTATCTGGGAATCGTCGCTCGTGACACGCGCCTCGGGAGGCGGTTCACGCCGTGGGCCGGGATCATCCTCGCCCTGACGGCGATGACTCACATCGTCACCACGATGATCGTGGTCGTTGCCGCAGCGTCGCTTCTCTTCAGAAGGAACGGGCTGCGAACAGTCGTCTCGTCGTGGGTCGTCGGTTTCGCGATCAGCGCGTTCTGGGCCCTGCCGCTCGGTATCCGGGTGTTCCAAGGATTGACCACCGACATGGGATGGGCGCCGGTGGCCAACGTCATCGGTGACGCGAATCCTGGGTCCCCCCTGCCGGGGGAGTTCATTCCTGTGCTTGTGTTGGGGCTTGTCGGGATGATGTGGACAATGCTGCGACGTGACGATGTCATGGTGCTGGCGTGGCTCACACTGCTGCCGCTCGCCGGCTATCTCGTCCTTCCGAAGATCGGTGTCACGGCCCTATACAACGCTCGCCTTCTTCCGTACTGGTACTTCGGCATGTATGTGTTCGCCGGAATCGCACTCGGCTTGGCGGTTCTCGAGATCTCGCGGCGCGTCCCTCTTCGACGATCCGTTCTTGTCGGAGCATCGATCGGTGTCGGGTTCATCGTGCTCGCCGCGACCACGCTCTCGATTCACGACGTACCCGGCTGGGTCAAGTGGAACTTCGAGGGATACGAGGGGAAAGCCGACTACCACGAGTACCGGGCACTGATGGAGACGGTCGATACGCTGCCGCCAGGTCGCATCATGTGGGAAGCGAACTCCGATATGAACAAGTACGGGACCCCGATGGCACTGATGCTGTTCCCATACTGGAGCGAGGGTCACCCTTCGATGGAGGGACTGTTTTTCGAGTCTTCGCTCACGACCCCGTTCCACTTTCTGAACGCGTCCGAGGTCAGCGAACGACCTTCGAATCCTGTGCGCGGACTCGACTACCGCGGGCTCAACCTGGAACGAGGGATCACACACCTTGCCGTGTACGACGTCGCTTACTACGTGAGTTTCACGGAGAAGGGTGCATCGGAAGCTCGGCTCGCCGGTCTCATCGAGGTCGGTGTTGCCCCGCCATGGACGGTCTTCGCGCTCCCCGATTCCGATTTCGTCGATATTGCGACGGTACGACCGGCGGTGTGGGATGGCGGCGGTGACTTCCTCGATCCGTCACTCGAGTGGTACGACGACGCCGACGACCTGGACAACTGGCTCGTCGAGACCGGACCGGAGGAGTGGCTTCGGATCGAAGCCGTCGACGATCGCCTGACCACCGTGACGGCGTACGCCGAAACGGGTGTCGTGACTGACGTTGTGCGCGACGACCACCGAATCTCGTTCACGACGACGGCTGTTGGTGTGCCGCACCTCGTGAAGGAGTCCTACTTCCCGAATTGGGCCGCGGAAGGTGCCGATGGACCGTACCGCGCCGCTCCCTCGCTGATGATCGTCGTCCCGACGAGCGAACACGTCGTTCTTGAGTTCAGGAACACGTCTGCCGAGAATCTGGGTATGGGCCTCACGTTGATCGCGATCACCGGGCTGGCGGTATATGCATACCGGCGGCACAAGCTTCGGTCATCCGAGGTCGAATGATGAGGCGCTATCTCGCCAGCTTCATGACCAAAGAGGCGTTCAGGCAGTTCGTCAAAGTTGGGCTCGTCGGTGTCGCGAACACGATCGTCTCCTTCGCTCTGTTCAATCTCTTCCTCTGGATGGGGTGGTGGTCGGTGGCCGCCGTAAGCGCCGCATTCGCGATCACCACGTTCATGTCGTATCTCCTGAATCGAGTCTGGGCGTTCGAGATCAAGGACGGCAAGGTCTCAAGCAGCGAGACGGTGCGTTTCTATCTGATCAACGTTGCCGCTTGGGCCGGCACTGCCGGCACGATGTGGCTCGCGGAGGCACTGATCGGGCCGCTGTCGACCGTCGCTGCGAATGTCGTGTACCTGATCACTTCTATCGTGATCCTCATCCCGAAGTTCGCGTCCTATCGCGACATCGTGTTCGGGAACGCTATCGAGGAGCAGGAGAACAGCCCCGCCGGCGCATGACGTCGCGGAGAGTCTCAGGACTGGAGGCTATTCCGGATCCGCCATACGCCTTTGAGCGTGCGTGGTACTCGTTTGGCGAGGCTGCTCTTCGTCTCGCGCTTCTCCTCGACAACGGCCGGCACTTCGGCGATGCGGTATCCGGCGCGCTCCGCGCGGACGACGAGTTCCGTGTCGAACAGATCCTGGGTCGAGATCACTTCCGGGGCGATCCGGTCGACGACATCGCGGCGGACCGCCTTCATGCCATGCGTGTCTGAGACGCCGGATGACAGCACGAAACGCAGGACCTGGTTGAACGTCCACGTGGCGAAACGGCGGACGTAACCTCGGCGATCGTCTGCGCCATCGACCCTCTTTGAGGCCAGAACCAGATCTGCATCGTCGCCGATCGCGAGAACCGAGCGGAGGAATTCGCCGGAAAAGTAGTCGATGTCGAAGTTGACGACCCACTCGCCGTCGGTGGAGAGGAATCCATCCCGCATGGCCGCGCCGTAGTCCGGAGTGGGGAGTTGGAGCAAGGCAAGCCCGGGATACCGGCCGACCAGTTCGCGAACCGCTTCTGCGGTGCCATCGGTAGAACCGTTTTCAGCCACCAGGACGGTGATCGACGCGGGGACCCCGGCGATCTCCTCGAAGAGCGCTACAAGAGCGCTGGGGAGGTAGTCCGCTTCATTGTGGACGGGGATCACGATCGAGACGGTCGTCGGTGCGTCTGAGGTCATACCGGCGGTGAGTGTAGGAAGGGATCGGAGACAGGTACTCGGCCCACGCGGGGGCGACCGTACAATCCCACCATGGATCTTGACAGCATCTTCAAGGCGTACGACGTTCGAGGCCTCTACCCGTCTGAGATCGACGAGGAGGCGGCCCGACGGATCGGGTACGGCTTTGCCACATTCGCCGACGCGGATCGGATCGCCGTTGGACGGGATTGTCGGGTCTCGTCGCCCGCGATCGTTGACGCCCTCATCGACGGGATTACCGCCGCGGGGACCGACGTGGTTGATCTCGGCGAGATCACAACCGATGGTCTCTACTTCGTATCCGGGTCGATGGATCTTCCCGGCGTGGTCGTGACGGCATCTCACAATCCGCCCGAGTACAACGGGCTGAAGTTCTGTCTCGCCGGCGCTGCGCCGGTCGGTGAGGAATCGGGATTGAAGGACATCAAGGGGATCGCCGTCTCGAAACACGTGGCACGGGATGATCGCGGCTCGATTGAGGCCGTCGACATCCTCGATGGATACGTCGATCATCTCTTCGGCGTCGTCGATGCCCGGGTGTTCTCGGAGCTGACCGTTGCGGCAGACGGAGGCAACGGAATGGCCGGTATCGCCCTGCCGACGGTGTTCGAGCGGCTGCCTGCTCGGCTCATCGGCCTTTACCTCGAGCCGGACGGGACGTTCCCGAACCACCCGGCCGATCCACTCAGGCCGGAGAACCTCGGGGATCTTCTCGCCTTGATGGACGAGACGAATCCAGATCTCGGCGTTGCGTTCGATGGCGATGCCGACCGAGCGTTCTTCATCGACGACCGGGGTGTCCCGCTGCCCGGCAGCACGACGACGGCGATCATCGGCGACTGGTTCCTCAGGAGAGAGCCCGGTGCATCGGTCGTGCACAACCTCATCTGCTCGAGGGCAGTTCCCGAGAGGGTTCGCAGTGCAGGAGGTGTTCCGGTGCGGACAAGAGTCGGGCACTCGTTCATCAAGCAAGTCATGAAGGAGACCGGTGCCGTGTTCGGTGGTGAACACTCGGGTCACTACTACTTCCGCGACAACTACCGCGCCGATTCCGGGATTCTCGCAATGCTCGTATTGATGCAGGTGATGTCGGAGGACGGGCGCCCTCTCTCCGAACTCCGTCTCGACTACGAGCCTTACGCCGGGTCGGGCGAGATCAACTACGACGTCGCAGACCAAACGGCGGCTACCGCTGCGGTGGCTGCTGCATACCGCGATGCCCAGATCGACTATCTCGACGGACTGACCGTCGACCTCGGCGACCGGTGGTTCAATCTCCGACCTTCGAATACCGAGCCCAAGCTCAGGCTCAACGCCGAAGCACCAGACGCCGCCGGGGTCGACGATCTCGTCGCAGCGGTGGCATCGATCATCCAGGAGGGACCGTGACTGACCATCTGATCGACCCGGCGTTGCTAGAGATCATGCAATGCCCGTCCTGCACGGGAACGCTCATCGTGCGTCCCGAACCCCCGGCGCTCGTCTGCTCGGACTGCGGACTTCAGTATCCGGTTCGAGACGGCATTCCCGTCATGCTGATCGACGAAGCCACTCCTTCCGATCAATGACGATGTTCAATGATCTCCTGAGCCTTCCGGAGCAACTCCGGTGGGGAATCGGCCAGGACATTGCTCCGTTGCGGTCCGACGGTCCGATCGTGCTGCTCGGCATGGGAGGGTCGGCGATGGCGGCCACCATCGGGACGCTCGCATCGACGCTCCGCGTCCCGATGGTCGTCCACCGTGGGTATGGGCTCCCTGCATGGGCGACAGAGGGAGGAGTCACGGTGCTCGCCGTCTCCTACAGCGGGAACACCGAAGAGGTGCTCTCGGGGGTCGATCAAGCGATCTCGGCCGATCTCGATCTGGCTGTTGTTGCCTCAGGCGGCCGTCTCGGTGAGATTGCAGGAGAGCGGGGCCTGCCGTACGTGGAGGTTCCGGGAGGTCTCCAGCCAAGGGTCGGTGTCGGATATCAGACCGCGGCCGTGACTGCGATGCTCGGCGCCGGCGGTCATGTGTGGAACGCCGATGCCGCGCTCAGCGAAGCCGCAGACGTCGTCGATCGGTTGCTCGACGGAGGGAGCGGCGGCGCCGTGCAACTCGGACGCGACCTCGCGGCCGGTCTCGAAGAGAGAACGGCCGTCATCTACGGCGGTCGTGGAGTCGGCTCAACGGCGGCGTACCGGTGGAAGACACAGATCAACGAGAACGCGAAGGTCCCCGCTTTCTCAGGGACCGTCCCCGAGATGAACCACAACGAACTCGAAGGGTGGCAACGCGAGTCGAGCGGCGCATTCGGCGTGATCTACCTCCGGGATTCCGTCGATCATCCGAGCGTGGCTCGTCGATTGGATCTCTCAGGAACGGTGCTGTCCGGGAAGGTCCGCCGGGTCGGCGACGTCCGCTCAACCGGAGAGGGCCCGCTCGCCCGTTTCTTCAGCCTTGCCGTCGTCGGAGACGTCGCGTCCGTGGCAATGGCGGAGGCGGCAGGGATCGACCCGACACCAGTCAAGACCCTCGAGGCTTTCAAGACCATGCTCGCGAAGGGAGCACCATGAACTACGACATTGCTGATTCGTCACTCGCATTCGAAGGGCATCGGCGGATCGCGTGGGCCGACCGCAGGATGCCGGTCCTTGCTGCGATCCGGGAACGGTTCGAGGCCGAACGCCCGCTGGAGGGTATCCGGGTCGCTGCCTGCATGCACGTAACGACCGAGACAGCGACGCTGATGCAAACGTTGCGCGTCGGTGGGGCATCTGTGGCCCTGTGCGCTTCGAACCCTCTTTCGACCCAGGATGACGTGGCCGCGGCGCTCGTAGATGACGGCATCCCCGTGTACGCAGTGCGCGGTGAGGATTCCGAAACCTTCTACCGACACATCAACGCGATCCTCGACACCGAGCCCCACATCGTGTTCGACGATGGAGCAGACACCACCACCGTTCTGCATCGTGAACGGAAGCTTCAGCCGATCCTCGGAGGCCTCGAGGAGACGACCACCGGCGTGCTCCGTCTCCGAGCGATGGCCGCCGAGGGGGTCCTTCGCTACCCGGTTGTGGCCGTGAACGACTCCGCAACGAAACATCTGTTCGACAACCGGCACGGAACCGGACAGTCGTCGCTCGACGGGATTCTCAGGGCTTCGAACATCCTGTTCGCCGGACGTACTGTGGTCGTCGCAGGTTTCGGTGACTGTGGATGGGGTATCGCCCGCCGTGCATCAGGCCTCGGGGCAAGTGTTGTCGTCATCGAGGTCGACCCGATTCGGGCACTCTCGGCGGCGATGGAGGGTTACCGGGTGATGACGGCGGCCGAGGCGGCTCCGGTTGGAGATGTCTTCCTCACGGTGACGGGCGACATCCACATCTTCCGACCCGAGCACTTCCTGGTGATGAAGGACAGCGTTCTCCTCGCGAACGCCGGGCACTTCGACGTGGAACTTGATCTGGTCGGGCTCCGCCAGATGGCGGTCGCTCGTCGCGAGATCAGGGAGAATCTCGAGGAGTTCGAACTGGACGATGGGCGCCGAATCATCGTCGTGGCTGAGGGACGGCTGGTGAATCTCAGCGCAGCCGAGGGCCACCCTGCCGATGTGATGGACATGTCGTTCGCCGACCAGGCGCTCGCCGCAGAGTGGCTTGTCCAAGTAGGCGGCGATCTCCCACCCGATGTGTACACGCTGCCCCGTGAGCTCGACGAGTCCGTCGCTCGGCTCAAGCTCAAAGCAATGGGCGCGTCACTAGAGACATTGACAGAAGAACAGGCCCGCTACCTGACTTCGTGGGAAGCAGGAACGTGATTGAGTAGCGGAGTAGCGGAATAGCGGAGACCACACGGGGGCCTCGCCTATCGGGACCTGCTTCTTGCACGACTCGGCTACTCGGCTACTCAGCTACTTGTTCGAATATGGATCACCGGTCTCATTCGCGGGTGACCGATCTGATTTCACGAATTCTGTCCCACTCTGCCTTTACGGTCGAGGGCATGTTCTGTTTGGCTTGCACCATGCCTGCGCCCGATTCGCTCTGCTTTCGGTGTCGGCGTGAACTGCGTCCTGCACCGGAGGTATCCCTTGGATCGGGCCTGATCAGTGTGGCTGGCTTCGTCCACGAGGGGCCGGCGCGTCGGCTCGTCCACGCGTTGAAGTACCGGGCCGTTGTTGCTGCCGCGGAGCCGCTTGCGGATGCCATGGCGGAGAGACTCCCAGGGTCGGTCACCGCACTCGTCCCCGTGCCAAGGGCGGCCCTTCGAGTATTTCGCCACGGCATCGATCCGGCAGCGGTCCTTGCTGCGGCAGTCGCACGGCGGACCGGTCTCCCCGTCATCGACGCGATTCGGCCCCGATTGTGGTGGCGACGGCACGCCGGTCGCAGCCGGGACGAGCGGTCCGCGGTCCGCTTCACCCCTTCCGGCTCGGTCGTTCCGAGATACGCGGCGCTCGTCGATGATGTGCTTACGACGGGAGCGACGGCTCGTGCAGCGGCCGCGGCGCTAAACGGTCTTCCGACTCTTGTGCTGGTTGCGACCTGCGCGAGTAGGATGGAGCCAGGAGAAAGCCCCATGGAGGTGCGGTGACGGTTCAACCGTTGAGCGGTCCGACCGATCAAAGCGCCCTCCGCGCCCGAACGACCGAACCAGGTCGATTCGACGCGCCCGGGAGAAACCCGGAGGGGCCACCGTCATGATGCGAAGGAGCACGAGTGAACGTTCGGATCCACGCGCGGAACACCGAGATCGCCGACGATGTCCGCGATCTCGCTCATGAGAAGGTTGAGCATGCAGGGAGGATCTTCGACGCCGTGACCAATGTTGACGTCGAGTTCTCCGAGAACGGCAATCCGAGGCAGACCGACGCCAGATATCGCGTCGAGATCACCTCTACCGCCGCCGGCCAGATCGTCCGCGTCGAATCAAACGCCTTCGACGCACGGGCGGCGCTCGACACCGCGTCTGAGAAGTACGAACGGCAACTCCGAAGGCTCAAAGAACGACTCATTCAGCGATCCCGCAAGGCTGGCCACAAAGACCTCAACCCACCCGGCAACACGGTCGATGACCTACATGACCGAGACGCTGTCATCGTGAAGAGAAAACGATTCGCGATGCGGCCCATGTCGGTCGAGGAAGCTGCATTGCAGATGGAGATGCTCGGACACGACTTCTTCGTCTTCCTCGACGCGGACACAGGCAGACAGTCGGTGCTCTATTACCGGCGAGACGGCGATCTCGGGATGATCGAACCGGAGTAAGCCGAGCGGGAGTACTGAGTCGAGATGAAAAGACTGCTCGTTGTTGACGATGTGCCGCTGTTCAGAGCAGGACTGGCATCAGCACTGAAAGACGCTGGATTCGAGGTCATTGCCGAGTCAGGCGACGCAGAAGGGGCAGTCTCCGCTGCCGAGGAGCATCAACCGGATCTGGTCCTGCTCGACATCCTGATGCCTGGTATTTCGGGCCTCGAGGTCGTCGAGAAGATCGGCGCCGTCGCTCCGGGAGCGCGCGTGATTCTGCTCACCGCGAGCGAATCGGAAGAGGACCTCCTCGCCGGCATCAAAGCCGGGGCTCGCGGATACGTCACGAAGGACGCTCCGTTCGACGCCCTGGTCGGAGCCCTCAACGCTGTTGAAAACGGTGGGGCGGCCATTTCCCCGAACATGGCAGGAAAGCTCCTCGATGTGACCCGGCAGTTGCTCCGTCACCAGGAGCTGCTGCAATCGAGGAAGCCGGTGTTGACCGGGCGCGAAATCGAGGTCCTCGGACTCGTGGCACAGGGACAGACGAGCCGCGAGGTAGGCACGGCCCTGTTCATCTCCGAGAACACGGTGAAGAACCACATCAGGAACATCCTCGACAAACTCGGTTTCCACTCCAGGAACGAGGCAGTCCTGTACGCGGTGAGGGAAGACCTGATCAGTCTGGATTGAGCTGTTCAGTAGCCGAGTAGCGGAGTAGCCGAG
>CAXMQO010000129.1:0-8555 GCA_964195515.1 uncultured Saprospiraceae bacterium
CCGCTTCTTTGCGTCCGCCGCGCAGGCGCTCAACGCGCCTGCGCGGCATCGGGCGCAACCTCAGGGAGTTCGATCGCTGTTCGCGTACCACCTGTTTCCTCACGTGCCACCGTCACTTTCCCGCCGTGGGCCTCAACGATCGCGTGCACGATGGCCAGGCCCAGACCGGCACCGCCCGACGATCGCGACCGTGAAGGGTCGGCTCGGAAGAAGCGGTCAAAGACATGGTCGAGCGCTCCCTCGGGAATCCCGGGTCCGTCGTCGATCACGTCGATCGACACCACACCTGCCCCGGATCTCACGATGACGTCGGTCGCGGTCCCTTCCGGGGTGTGCACCCGAACGTTTGACAGCAAGCTGGTGATGACCTGTGTCAGGCGTTCTTCGTCGGCTTCCAGGATCACCGAATCCGGAGAATCGACCCGAATGGGACGCTGCGGATCGATCGCAGCATGGTCTCCCGCGGCATCCCGGACAATCTGGGCGGCGTCGACCGTGCCGAGTCGCAACGCCTGGCTCTGATCAAGCCTCGCCAGAATCAGCAAGTCTTCGATGAGGAGGGCCATTCGCCGGCTCTCGCTCTCAATGCGCGACCACGCCTTGTCTTCGTCCTGAGGCGTCGGGAGTCCGCCCTTGCCGCGCAGTTCGGCGTAGCCGGCGATGGTGGCCAGCGGTGTGCGGAGTTCGTGAGACGCATCGGCGACGAAACGGCGGAGCCGCTCCTTGGCGTCGCGTTCGGTCTCGACGGCCTCTTCGAGGTGGGCCAGCATCTCGTTCAGTGAGATCCCGAGGCGTCCCAGTTCCGTATTCGGGTCCGTTTCGGGGACCCGCCGGGTGAGATCCCCGCCGGCAATGGCCTCGGCGGTATCGACCATCTCGTCGACCGGACGCATGCTCTGTCGAACGGTCCACCACGTTGCCGCGGCGCCGAGCAGCAGTACCCCGGCGCCGGCGAGCAGCAGTGTGCGGATCAGTTCTGATGTCGCGGCGCCAACCTCTTCGAGCGGCCACGCGAGCACGACCTGTGCCCCTTCCGGCAGGTCCCGGACGAGCGCCCGATATCTCAGCGATCCGTCCACGGCGTCGAGGTACACGAAGCCCGGGGCGTCCGTCAACCCCGCAACATCAGGCAACGGGTCCGGGTCATCGGCGAACCCGGAGGGTCGGGCGATGATCACGAGTCCGTCGTCGCTCACCACGATCTCGGCTGTTGGACGAAGGAAGGTGTCGCTATCGGCCTGCACGTCCGGAGGGGGTGGTTCGCTATTCGTTGGAACGTCGCCGGGCCGCTGCACGGGGATCGGCCCTCGTTCGGCGATCCCGAGCAGTGTGCGGTCGATCTGTGAGACGAGGATGTCCTGAGTTGAGCGAGTTGCCACGAATCCGACGGCGAGTATCGCGACCAGAAGGAGGACCGTGAACGAGATCACGAGCCGGGTACGCAGGCTCATGCCTGAGGCGTCCGGATGACGTAGCCGACTCCGCGTACCGTCTGGACGAGTGAACCGTCGGTGTCGCCGAGTTTCTTGCGTAGATACGAGATGTAGGTCTCGACGATGCCGTAGTTGCCGTCGAAGTCGTACTCCCACACGTAGTCGACGATCTGTCCTTTCGACATCACCCGGCCCCGGTTGAGCGCCAGGAACCGCAGCAGCCGGAACTCGGTCGGTGACAACTGAACCTCGTCGGTTCCAACGAAGACCTGATGGGCGTCCTCATCGATCACGAGGTCGCCGACGACGAGGCGGGAGGATTCGGGGCGTTCCCCGGCCCGGCGCAGCAGTGCCTCGATGCGGAGGCCAAGTTCTTCGAGGCTGAACGGCTTGGTGAGGTAGTCGTCGCCACCCTGGCGGAATCCTGTGCGGAGGTCGTCGATGTCGTCGCGGGCGGTTAGGAAGATGACCGGGACCTGCAGTCCGTCGCGCCGGATTCGGCGGCATACTTCGAAGCCATCCATCTCCGGCATGTTCACGTCGAGCACGATCAGGTCGGGTGTCGCCGATTTCACGCTGCGAAGGGCGTCGAATCCGTTCCCCACGGTCTGCACGGTGTAGCCGGCGAAACGGAGCGCACTCGACACCAGGTCGGACAGCGCTTCTTCATCGTCGACCACGAGGATGGTGGCGTCCCGGTTGATTCTCTCGTTCATGGTCTGTGAAGATACCGGTCCTTCCTGGGAGTTTCCTGAGAGCACCATGTGATATGTCGCAGACTCCCGAGGGAGCTGCGACATATCACTGACCCGTCGTGCGCTACAAGCCGGGGCGGATCATGGCCATCACGATGAGGAGGCACCCGGCGAGTCCCACCACAGCGGTGCCGACGACAGCCAACACTCGGGAATGTGCTCGACCGGCAGGACTCGGCGCCGGGACGACCGAGTCCTGCGTCGTCGCCCTCACCGCTCCACCCCGATCGCGTCCAGCGAGGTGCGACTATCCGACGCTGCCCGGTTCGAGGTCGGCAGCTCGAACCGAACCTCCACGGAAGTCGTGTTGTTGACCAGATCGACCTTGCGGACGGTGACTCGGTGGATCTTGGCGTCGAGCAGGATCCCCAGATACTCGATGAGTGCCGCTTCGTTCGTGTAGGCGACGTCGAGGGTGAGCACCTCCGTCCGATACCCGGCAAAAAGCAGCGGGTGGTCGCCGATGTAGAGAACCAAGAGGATCGCTCCCATCAACGCCGGGATCGTCCAACCAGGGCTGGTCGCAATCCCGGTGAGGAGCCCGAGGGCAAGCGCTGCGAAGTAGTAGGCAACCTCCTGCTGATCGAGGGTGTCCGACCGGAGTCGGATGATCGAAAGAATGCCGAACAGGCCGAGACCGAGGCCCGCCGCGATTGACGAGGAGGACAGCACGTAGGCAACGGCGACGACGCCCACGTTGGCACCGAGGTAGGCCACCACCATTGCCTTGCGGCGATGGCGCGGGAAGTACAGAACGAAGGTCAGGATCGCGATGGCGACGAGATCGATGGCGAAAAGCATGGCTTGAGACATGGAGTGCTCCCGGGTTGCTGGTGTGTTGACCACAGGTTCACCGCCCGACCTGGGGAGAACCTGAGAATCGGCTCCCGAGATCCTGTGAATCGCTGACTCCGAGATCCACAGGTAACTCACAGCGGATCCCGAGGGAGATCGAACCTTCGCGCGGTTTCCTGGTGACACGACTCAAAGGAGAACCACATGACAGCCATGCTCAGTTCCAGACCGGCCCGCCTTCGACATCTCGTCGCAGCGATCACGATGATCATCAGCGTCGGACTCGTCGCTTCGTCATGCGCCTTCGCCGCCGACGAGGCCGCTGCCGACATTTCGGCACCAGCGGCCACAAGCACGACCGAAGGAGGCGTATTGGATGCCTCTGTTGTGCACGAAATCGCGGTCACGTTCGACGAAGCCGCCTACGACGCGATGATCGAGACGTATTCCACGACCGGCGACAAGGAGTGGATCGAAGCCACCGTGACGATCGATGGTGTCACGTTCGAACACGTCGGCCTTCGGCTGAAGGGCAATTCCTCGCTCCGCGGGCTCAGCGACGGTTTCGGGGCCCAGGACGCCTCCGTCTCGGCCGACGACCCCGCCGGCTTGCCATGGTTGATCCGCTTCGACAAGTACGTCGACGGACAGAACCACGACGGCCTCTACGACCTGGTCGTCCGCTCGAACAACACCGAGACATCACTCAACGAGGCTGTTGCCCTCGATCTACTGGAGCTCGCCGGCCTGGCCTCCCAGGATGCCATCGCCGTCGGTTTCAGCGTCAACGGAAGCGAACCGACGCTCCGGTTGGTGATCGAACATCCCGACGATGTGTGGCTCGAAGACAACTTCGAGGACGACGGAGCGCTCTACAAGGCGGAGAGCACCGGCGACTACAGCTACCGGGGCGCCGATCCGGAGTCCTACGACGAGGTGTTCGATCAGGAAGCAGGGAAGGACAACGAAGACCTGACGCCGCTGATCGAGTTCCTGGACTTCATCAACAACTCAGACGACGCGACGTTCAATGCCGAACTCGCCGATCATCTCGACGTCGAATCGTTCGCTACCTACCTCGCGATGCAGGATCTGATAGACAACTTCGACGACATCAACGGACCCGGAAACAACTCCTACCTGTACTACGACTCCGAGACGGAGGCCTTCACCGTGGTCGCCTGGGACCACAACCTTGCGTTCGGTGTGCAGAACAACGACGGGATCGGTCCCGGGGGTGCTCCGGGCGGCCAAGACATCGGCGTGGACCCCGGCGGCATAGCGCCCAGCGGAGTAGCGCCCAGCGGAGTAGCGCCCGGCGGATTGGCGCCCCGCGTTGCTCCGGGCAGTCAAGCCGGCGGCGCAGGCCCCGGCGATCCGGATGCTGTCGGGGTGGCACCCGGCGTTGCTCCGGGCGGCGGTGGACCCGGCGGTGGAGGTGTTCAGCCGAACGTGCTGGTCGATCGTTTCCTCGCCAATCCGGAGTTCGCAGCGCTCTACGACCAGGCGCTCGCCGATCTGGATGCTGCTCTATTCGAAAGCGGCGGCGCCTCCGACGTGCTCGCCACCTGGGTCTCGGTCCTTGCAGCGAGCGATCTCGTCGACGCGAACACGATCGCGATTGAGGCCGCAGCGATCGCCAATTACTTCGCGTAGTCCAGTAGCCGAAGCCGGCTCCGGCGAACCCGACCGTCCCCACCAGCGTGGGGGCGGTCGGGTTCGGGAGAATCCGATGGGTAGAGATCCGGTCGTCGATCCGTTTCTGTCATCCCCTGCTGATACGTTCGAGATCGGCGGCGGCGAGGCCGGAAGGAACCGACATGGATCCATGTACGCGGTCCTGGGTTGACCAACACGCCACTTGGATGAGGAACACCGTCCACCGCCTCGGATGGGCCATCCAATACGTCGCCGGCGAGGAGTGCAGCAGACCCGGCTGCGACTGCCCGCCCGGAGATGGCCCGCCGTTCGTGTACACCGTTGGCCTCTTCGGCCTGGGGCACCCGGAGTTGCTGATCCTTGGGGCGCCGCCCGAAACCGCTGCCGCGGTGCTGAACGACCTCGGTGAGCGCGTCCGGGCCGGTGAGGCGCTGCTACCGGGCCAGCTGATCACGTTCCACGATTGGCCGCACCGGATCATCCCGGAGTCGGTCCCGAACCCCGGCGACATCGTGTTCTCAGCGAACGACTTCTACCGCCAGCCGGACAAACACTCGGTGCCGGTCCTTCAACTCACGTACGACGACACCGAAGGCCGGTTCCCGTGGGACGACGGCTACGCCGCACCCGAGATGCAACCCCGTCCCGGAACGTTCAACGCTGGACGGGTGCGCACGCCCTGCGACGCCGCGCCGGCGAAGGGACACAGAGTCATTTGCCGGTGAGGGCCTCAACGATCGGAACGAACCCCTCCGGGTCACGGACGACATAGTGCGTGACTCCAAGTTGTTCGCGGAGGCGTTCGCCCTTGTCGACGATCTGATCGACTGATCCGGAAGCCACAAATGGCGATTCCTTGGCTACGTCGGCGTCGAGCTCGAATCTGTCGGCCAATTCGGACGCTGGCGAGGTCGAGTCCCCGCAGGCTGTGAATTGAACGAGCGATGAGCGTTCGATGAAGGAGTCTCGGTCGGATGTGGCTCGATGGAACTGACTGCCGACCTACGCGATCTTGAGCGCTTGAGAGCCCCGGGCTTTGGGGGCCCGGGGCTCAGGGTCGACGGTCTGCTCGGTGGTTCCTAGCTTGCGGTCGCTGACCCAACCAGAGTGCCGTCGTCGTTGTATGCGTCGGCTGCGTAGAGGCCTCCGACATTGTCTCCGCTGGCGCTGCCTTCGAGGCACACGTTGTACGTTTCGCCTGCAACCAAGCCCGGCGACGAGAAGACGATCACCGAGAAGCTCTTGCTGGCTCCAAAGGTGGCCACGTCATCGCCGTCGGTGGTCTCGATGTGGATCATCGTTCCCGCAGCGATATCGGTCTGAGTCGTCAGGTACAAGGAGGCTTGGCTTCCTTCATCGATACCTTCAGACATTGCCCCGTTGGTGTTTGTACCTATCAGGGTGCCGCCCGACATGTCGAACGTGCCGTTGTGATCCACTGCGCTGTCCCTGCCGCTGGTCGGACCGTTGACGATGACGGTCCCACCCGTCATGTAGACATAGCCGTTCGAATCGATGCCGTCACCGTCCGACTCGATCACGATGGTGCCGCCGTTGATGTAGATGTAGTAGTCGCCAGGAACCTCTTCTGCGGGAGCGCCAGCGCCGCCGCCATGACCGTCACGGAAGGTGTCCGTGCCGGCGTCTCCGGCCGCCGTCGCAGTCCCGGAGCCGTCGACGCCGCCGGCAACGTTGAGGCCGTCGTCACTCGCTGTGATGTCGATGTCTCCGCCATTGATGGTGATCACCGCGCCCTCGATACCTTCATATGACTCAGTCACGTTGATGGTGCCACCATTGATTTCGACCGTATCGTCGGCGTGAACGGCATCATCGCCGGTTGCGATCTCGAAGGAGCCGGCGTTGATGACGATCGACAGATTGGAGTGGACTGCATCGTCGGCGGCATCAATCGAGAAGGTGCCACCTTCGATGACCACGCTGACAGCGCCCTTGATGCCCTTGGCGGAATCATCGGCTGCGAGGCTGGCACTGCTGCCTCCGCCCGCAGAGATGTCGAAGTCGCCGCCGGTGATGATCACGTCGGTCGCCGCCTGGATGGCGTCACCCTTGGCAGCCACGGTGATAGAACCGCCCAATACGGAGATGTAGCCAAGCGCGGCATCCTCTTCGTTGTCGGCCTTGATTCCGTCGCCGCCTGCGGTGATGTCGAGCGTTCCGCCGCTGACCACCACATAGTCCTTGCCGCGGATCCCGTCGTCAACTGCGTCGACGGTTATGTCGCCGCTGTCGATGACAAGCCCGTCCTTGCTTGTGATGCCGTCGTTGTAGCTGCCCTGAACGATGAGCGAGCCCTCACCGGTGATGGTGAGATCAGACTTGCTGTACAGCGTCGCGTTGGGCTCATCCTCGCCTTCGGCAAACACATAGGTCGCACCGTCGGTGAGCGTGTTCAGGCTGCCGTCGGCCAGTATCACGATCGCCTTCTCGGCGCTCATCACCGCTACTGCGGCGCCGTCCGCATTGGTGATGTCCGCGTTGTCGACGATGATTTGGACCACGGCTTGATCACCCGCAGCGACGACCAGTTGGCCGTCGCTGAGTGAGCCGCTGATCCGGTAGGTGCCTGCTGCGCTGATCGTGACGGTGGTGCCATCAACGTCTACGGCACTGGAGTCTTCTGTGATCGAGGTGCCGAGGGAGATCTCGATGACGTTGTCCTCGCTGTACTCATAGTCAGCAGTCGTGTCATGGGTCGTCGCGTTCGCTTCTGCAGCAGTGGCGACCGCCCCGGATTCCACCGAAGTGGTAGCAATCGTTGTGTCATCGGATGTCACCACCACGGTGCTGTCGGCGGTGACGATGTCTTCGCTGCTCGCCGTGACGCCGGCAGTGCTGCAGCCAACCAGGATCGACAGTGCGAGAGCCGCCGAGATTGCGAGCGATGTGTGCTTCTTCATGATTTCCGTCTCCTTTGTTGTTGGGCCGCAAGTTGCAGCTTCCGGCATGTATCGAAGGTACGGCTCGAATCTGGGACTTCCCTGAGGAGCGGCTGCGAACCGGCTCCGAGTTCTTGGGTACACAAAGATGGAGGGACCCGGCATGGTGCCGGGTCCCTCATTTGTGCTCGGAGTTGGGTGGGTCGATGTCATCTCATGAGCCGACTCCTTCCCTCAGCGAAGGCCACGTCGATCTGGGGTGGTGTGTCGCTCGACGATCGACGGGCTCGAGCCTGGCTGCGCCCGCCAGGTCGGGATCCCGACACCCCGGGTTCACTCTGGCGTGCTCTGGAGTCCAGCCGAAGTGGGTGCGGAGCACCCGATTCCACTTGTTCGCCGGCAGCCCGGGAGTCAAGGCGGCAAGACCGGTGCAGTACTTGCTGATCTTGGTGGGACGTTCGTGCTCTTCCCAGAGGAGGCGATCGATTGCACAAGGCCGACCGGTTGTCTTTGTCTCCACAATCGCCATACCGGGCAGCGACACGCTCGACCCGTCTACTGCCACGCATTGGAGATCCGTGTCGATGGTGATCCGGCTCATCGAAGCCGTATCCAACAGCGTGGTCCGGTCGTATCGGGTCGTCAGCACAGGCTGCAGTTCACGGCTCACAGGCGCGATGGTCTCAAAGCCGCCGACGAACTCCAGCGCCGCCTCGGTCAGCTGGCTGCGGCGCAGAATGTTGTACCCCAGCCGGTGTTTCTCTGTCAGCCCGTGTCGTTCCCGGGTCTTGACCTCAAGTGAACACGTACCGCTATCGAGATACGACCGGGTACGAACCTTGAACCTGCGCCGGCGCTTGTACGCCGCGGCCAGGTACGAGACCCGTTCCGGAGTGTCGAAGTACACCGACTCGTAATGGAAGCTGCGTCGTCCGTCGATCTCCAATACCCGCAGTCCGCCGCGTGAGATGACTTGCTCGGCGACGGCCAGGGGGACCAGGTACTTCCGATCC
>CAXMQO010000130.1:0-5038 GCA_964195515.1 uncultured Saprospiraceae bacterium
ACTCGTCGTCGTGTTCGTGGTGGCCGCCGACCGGTATCGGGCGAAGCTGCTCGCGTTCGATACACGGGAAGACTCGAGCACCGACATCGATAGCGATGCGGATTCGGAGGTTCACGCGGCAACGGGGATGGGTGCGGTACATGACGCGGCGCCAACCGGAACGCACTCGTTCGATCCGGAGGACTCGTCGTGAGCGAGATCTTCACCACCGCTGTGCTCGTTGCCGTTGGGGCTTCCGCGATCCGACTCGCGGTGCCGCTGCTCCTTGCTTCTCTCGGCGAGACGTTCGGCCAGCGAAGCGGCGTCCTGAACCTCGGCGTGGACGGGATCATGCTGCTCGGCGCGTTCACCGGTTACTACGCCGTTCTGAAGACCGGCAACGTCTGGCTCGGGCTTCTCGCAGCCGCCCTCGTCGGATCGATGCTCGGCCTCGCTTCTGCGGTTATCGCGGTCACCCTGAAAGCCGAGCAGGGCATCAGCGGCATCGGCATCTACCTCTTCGGCCTCGGGATGAGCGACCTGCTGTTCCAGAAGCTCGTCGGGACGCCGATTCCGATCGACACGTTCCCGGTGATCAACATTCCGCTCCTCTCCGACATCCCGTACGTCGGAGAGATATTCTTCCAGCACAGCCTCGTCATCTACCTCGCGTTCGCCTCCATTCCTCTGGCTACGTTCGTTATCAACAAGACGACCTTCGGAATGAACATCCGTGCCGTCGGTGAGTACCCGGACGCCGCAGACACGCTTGGCGTCAGCGTCGCCGGCGTCCGATACGCGACACAGATCATCGGGGGCACGCTCGCAGGAATCGCCGGCGGCGTGCTCGCCATCACGCTCGGCATCTTCCAGCAGAACCTGACGAACGGCGCGGGATTCATCGCCATTGCCCTCGTCTACTTCGGTGCGTGGAGACCAACCGGCATCATGCTCGGGGCGCTGCTGTTCGGCTTCATCAACGCATTGGTGCTCGAGTTGAAGACACTTGAGATCATCCCGCGAGACCTTTCCAACCTCGCGGCAATGGCTCCCGCCGTCATTACAATCTTGGCACTGGTCTTCGTTGCCAGGCGCTTCCGGGCGCCATCGGCGTTGACCAAGCCATTCACGAGAGGGAAATAGGGGACCGCGTGCGGTCCAAGGACAGAGGAGGAACCTTGAAGAGAAGAAGTATCACACTGGTAGTACTGATCGCGGCGTTCGCGCTCATCGCTGCGGCGTGCAGTAGCGACGACGGCGGCGACGGCGGCGATTTTAGGATCGCGATCATTGCGCCATCGGCGTCGAATGACCTTGCGTTCACGCAGTCGATCGTCGATGCGGCGAATGTGCTCCTGGAGTCGGGCGACATCGGTGAAGTTGCCATCACCGACAACACGTTCGTTGTCGATGACGCTGCGGTTGCGATCCGTGACTACGCGACACAGGGTTTCGACCTCGTGATCGCACACGGCTCCCAGTACGGTGGATCACTCCAGGAGATAGCGCCGGACTTCCCCGAGACGTCATTCGCGTGGGGCACGGCTGCTGACACCTTCGGTCTTGCGAACGTCTACTCCTACGAGGCCGCATCCGATCAGGGCGGAAGAGTCATGGGGATCATGGCGGCTGCTCTGTCGCAGAGCGACACCGTCGGGATCGTCGGTCCGATCGAGGTCGGGGATGCGAAGCTCTACGTCGACGGCTTCAAGGCCGGCGTGCTCGTGAACAAGCCGAGTGCCGAAGTGCTCATCAACTACATCGACTCGTTCAGTGACGTGGCACTTGCCTCCGAGGCGGCTAAGTCACTCATCGGCGCCGGTTCGGACGTGTTGTCCGGCACCGCGCAGATGGTCGTCGGTGCGGTGGGTGTGGCGAAGACCGAGGGCGTCCTGTGGTTCGGTACCCAGGCGAACCAGACGGCCCTTGCCCCGGAGATTGTGGTTGCGTCGCAGGTGTACCACTGGGAGCACATGCTCAAGGAGCTGGTCGACAAGATCAAGGATGGCAAGCTCGGTGGGGAGCTCTACGCGATCACGTTCGCGAACGACGGTCTCGTTATCGAGTACAACGATGGCTACGACCTTCCGGCCGACGTGAAGAAGCTCGGCGACGATGCCGTGCAGGTGTTCAAGGACGAAGGCTAAGACGAGTGCTGAGCGGGGGACCTTCGGGTCCCCCGACCGGCCGAACAGGAGCGGCGTGTGACGGCTAGGCCCATGCTTGAGATGCGGGGAATCACGAAACGATTCCCGGGTGTGATCGCGAACGAACGCGTCGACTTCGACGTGTACGGAGGCGAGGTCCACACGCTGCTCGGGGAGAACGGGGCCGGCAAGAGCACGCTGATGAAGGTCCTCTACGGCCTCTACCCGGCCGACGAGGGGACGATCCGAATTGACGGTGAGTTGGTGACACTCGACAGCCCGAATGCGGCTATCGAACACGGGATCGGGATGATCCACCAGCACTTCATGCTGGTCCCGACCCTGACGGTCGCCGAGAACGTGGCGCTCGGGCTCAAGTCGAGCCGAGGTTTCCAGACCGATCTCGACGTCGTGTCGAAGCGGATCCTCGAGCTCGGCGATCAGTACGGGTTGGAGATCGATCCATCGGCCTTGGTCTGGCAGCTCTCCGTTGGTGAGCGACAGCGGGTCGAGATCATCAAAGCCCTCTACCGCGATGCCCGCTTGCTCATCCTCGACGAGCCGACGGCTGTTCTGACGCCGCAGGAGGTGGATCAGCTGTTCGCGACACTGCGCCAACTCATTGCGGACGGACGCGGTCTCATCTTCATTTCCCATAAGCTTCACGAGGTTCTCGCTCTCAGCAACCGGATCACGGTCCTGCGCCACGGCGTGGTCACCGGCGAAGTCCCCGTCGAGGGCGCCACGCGGGAGAGCTTGGCGAACTTGATGGTGGGCAGAGCGGTGAAGCTGATTCCCGACAAACTCCAAGCGGAGCCCGGTGAGGTCGCACTCGAGATCAGGGATCTCACGGTTATGGGCGACCGTGGGCTCGTTGCCGTGGACCACCTCGATCTCGACGTTCGCCGAGGGGAAATTCTCGGTGTCGCGGGCGTATCCGGGAACGGTCAGCGGGAGCTGGCCGAGGCGGTCGCCGGCTTGCGGTCATCTGAGAGCGGGACGATCAAAGTTGCCGGCATCGATGTGACCGGCGCATTGCCGAAGAAGGTGCGTCAGGCCGGCCTTGCTTACGTTCCGGAGGAACGGATGCGGGAGGGCTCAATCGCCGATTTCACGGTCTGGGAGAATCTTCTCCTCATCGACTACGCGAGCTCAGACTATCTGAAGTACGGCATGTTCGACTTCGGCATCATCAAGGATCACTCGAACGAATTGGTTGAGGCGTTCGACGTGCGCACGCCGTCGCTCGAGACATCGTGTGGCAGCCTCTCCGGTGGGAACATCCAGAAGGTGATCCTGGCCCGCGAGCTCTCCGCTCAGCCCACGGTTCTTGTCGCGTCGCAGCCGACGCGCGGCGTCGACATCGGTGCCGCGGAGTACATCCACCGTCGCATCATCGACAAGCGGAACGTGATGACGGACGCTGAGTTCATCCAGGCGAAGCTGATCGAGCACCGCACCGGATGCACGGCAATCCTCATGATCTCGGAGGATCTCGATGAGGTGTTCGGCCTCTCGGATCGGATCGCGGTCCTGTATGAGGGCAAGATCATTGGCATCGTGGACCCGGCGACGGCTACCCGTGAGGAAGTCGGCCTGATGATGGCCGGCGTCGGAGCCGAAGACGACGAAGCCTGACCAGCGCTTCAGCGCGCGGCTTGTTCCCTGCGTGCACCCCCTACGCTGACTCCTGATGGCCTACTCACGCGAAGACATCGACCGTGTCCGGGAACGCACCGACCTGGTCGAACTAGCCTCCGAAGTAACGCGAGTGAAGCGATCCGGCCGCTCGGTGATGGCTGTCTGTCCCTTCCATTCGGAGAAGACACCGTCGTTGTCCATCGACCCGGCCAGGGGACTCTTCCACTGCTTCGGATGTGGGAAGAGCGGGGACATCTTCGGTTGGATCCAAGAGACCCAGGGTCTCGGTTTCTCGGATGCGCTCGAGTTGCTCGCCAGACGGGCAAGTGTCACATTGACGAAGGATCCGGACGCCGCCAAACGGAGAGATCGACGGGAGCGCCTTGTCGACGCCGTAGAGCAGACTGTCTCGTTCTACAACGAACGCCTCCGCACCGGCGACGACGCGGGACATGCCAGGAGCTACCTCAGGAGTCGCGGCTACGACGCCGACGTCGTGGAGCAGTTTCACCTCGGTTACGCACCCGACGGTTGGGAGGCGTTGGTGAAGCACCTTCGTGGATCGGGGGTCAGTGACGAAGCGATGGCCGGTGCGGGTCTGGCCTCGAAGTCGCGTCGCGGTGGCCTTGTTGACCGTTTCAGGAACCGACTCATGTTCCCGATCTACGACGTGCGTGGTGATGCCGTCGGGTTCGGAGCGCGTCTCCTCGACGGTGACGGACCGAAGTATCTCAATTCGCCCGAGACGCCGATCTACCACAAGTCTCGCCTCCTGTACGGACTCAACTGGGCGAAGTCGCAGATCGTTCGTTCCGACGAGTCCG
Source organism: uncultured Saprospiraceae bacterium (assembly GCA_964195515.1). Classification (GTDB taxonomy): domain Bacteria; phylum Actinomycetota; class Acidimicrobiia; order Spongiisociales; family UBA5794; genus JAHEEL01. The sequence goes on from CAXMQO010000130.1 coordinate 4,592, forward strand.
TCGTCGTCGAGGGTTACACCGACGTGATCGCGCTCCATCTCGCCGACATGCCGGTTGCGGTCGCGACCTGTGGAACGGCACTGGGGGAGGAGCATCTCGATCTCCTCCGCAGATTCTCGAAGAGAGTCGTGTTGGCGTTCGATGCCGACGAGGCAGGAGCCGCTGCCGCTGAGCGCGGGTTCGAGCGCTCCGTGCCGGGTGATCTCGATCTCCGGGTGGCAATACTCCCGGAGGGGCGAGACCCGGCCGATCTGGTCTCGGAAGGTGATGTCGATGACCTGAAGGCCGCAATCGCCTCCTCGATTCCGTTGCTCCAGTTTCGGATCGATCGAGAACTCGCGGGGTTCGACATGACAGAGCCGGAGGCGAGGGGCCGTGCCGTTCGTGCCGCAGCGGCTTTGATATCACTTCACCCTGATGCGGTCGTCCGGCACGAGTACGCCGTTC
>CAXMQO010000131.1:0-7990 GCA_964195515.1 uncultured Saprospiraceae bacterium
GCGATGTTGCCGTTGGGAGAGGCGAAGTGACGCTGAGGATCGACTTGTGTCGGAGGAACGAAGGATGCCACTTCGACGAGTTCCGCCGGATCCGAGAGATCCACGACGCGCAGCCCGCCGGAGAGCCATGCGGCGTAGAGATAGTCACCGGCCGCCACGGCTTCGTGGGCCGTATAGAACCCGTCGAGTGCCAGCCGACCTTCGGCGTCCGGTAGCGCATCCTCGATCGAGTAGACGGAAGCCAGAGACGGATCATCCTGTCGATCCGCGTCAAACACCACGCTGATCCCCCACGACCCCGTCCCTTCCTCGTCATCAAGCGGGTCGAGATCCCGATGGTTGACGACGAGGACTCCGGTATCCGAGTCGAAGGTCGTCGAACTCGACTTCCCTTCCTGATACCCGAGTGATGCGGTGCGACCGATTGCCTCTGGCTGGGACGGGTTGGATAGGTCAAGAACGACAACCCCGGCATCCCAGTGAGCAACGAAGGCGCGCTCCCCCTCCGGATCCACGGTGATGCTTCGTGCGTGGAAATCCCTTGGGTCGGCACCGCCGACAACAGCGTCGCGGACCGTCGCCGGGGTGTCGCGCCGGAAGTCCCAGTCGGTCACATCCACAGGATCCGCCGGATCGGTGACATCAACGATGCGGACGTCGCCGAGGGCGTCGGGATGATCGAGGAACGAATTCGGTGCCGCGGCCACGACGAGGACCCGGTCGTCTTCAACCCACACGTCGAAGCCATGGATCCCCAACGTTCCCGTGCCGGTCTCATACACGCCGAGCTGCACTGGCAGGGAAGGATCCGTGACGTCGTAGAGAGCGAAACCTCGGAAGACATCCGCATCTGCGGGATCGCAGGCTTGGTGTGCGACGATGGCAAGATCCCCCGCGAATCGGTCGGTCTCGACCCTCCCCGCCCACACGGCTTCCGTGCTCGTACCGGGGTAGTCCTCCGAGATCACTCCCAATTCCACCGGCTCCGACGGGTTGGTCACGTCGTAACGCCGGACACCGGTCGCGGGGCAGGCTTCACCCCGGCCGAGCGTGCTGAGATAGGCGATGCCGCTGTGTACCCAGATGTCGGCGTTGAAACCGCCGGTGGGGTCGACGTGGCCGACAATGTCGAGCGCGATCGTGACCGGATCGTCGGTGACGTCCGGCAGCACATGGAGGGTTGTCGGGCTCGTCTTCCCCGTGAGGATCGGGTACGGGTTGACGGGGGTCCCGTCCGGCATCCGCACCTCGAAGTGCAGATGCGGTGCCGTGGAGCTGGCGTTGCCGCTGGTCCCGACGAATCCGATCACATCACCGGCAGCGACGTTGGCTCCGACAGCGACCTCCGGAGGGGTTCCCCAGGTGAGGGGTTCTTCGATGACCGGCGCCTCCGTGCAAATCACATCCTCAGCCGCGGCGTCACCAGTCGTCGCACCATCGGCCGCTACGTCCTCAACCGGGACGCCTTCGCATACGGGTTCGGCAACGGGCGGGGGAGGCGGCACATCGTTGTTGAGGTGGAGGTATCGCGTATGCCAGCCATCAGCGTGCTGGATCTCGACGTAGAGACCCGCTTTTTCTCCCACGTCAACACGGGAGATGACGCCGCTCGCCGCAGCAAGTACCGGAGTTGTCTTCGGTGCGGAGATGTCATTGCCCTGGTGGAGGCGGCTGCCATCATCCCTGATAGCTCCGAACGTGTCCGAGAAGCCGTAACTGCCCTCAAGGGGGAAATCTAGGGAGAACGGGGGTGCGTAGAGCGACGGATCGGCACCCGGCGCACCATCTGTCTCGGCGTGGGCAGGAACGGTCAGGCCGACCAGCATGAGCGCCGCGACCAGCGGCACGAGGAGAGCGCGTCGAAAGGTCGATGCCCGCATGGAACCATCGTACCGACTCGGAACAGAGGAAGGGTCTTCAATCACCGCTCGCCTACCCTTGTTGCTCGGTCTCGCCGGTCTTCACCGATTGGATATCTTGACCGATCAACATACGCTCGATGGTCTGCGTCAGGAGTTCGTAGGTAACCGGACCAATCACCTTGCCGACGACGATCCCGTCGCGGTCGACGAAGAAGGTCTCCGGGAGACCGGCAACGCCGTAGGAAAACGCAGCACGCGAGCCCTCATCGATGGCATACACGGTCTCTGGACTCTGACCGTACCGGTCGAGGTAGCCGATCGCCTGGGTCTTCTCGTCCTGTGTGTTGACGGCGAAGAAGGTCACGTCGAAGTCCGAGTATTCGGATGCACCGGCATTGAGCGCAGCGTGCTCCTGGCGACACCCGGTGCACCATGACGCCCAGAAGTTGACCACGACCACATCGCCGAGATAGTCCGAGAGCCGGGCCTCCCCGTCTCCTTCAAGCTCACCCAGATCGATTTCCGGCGCCGGCTTGCCGACCAGTGCCGAACTGACAATGGTCGGATCCTCACCGAGACTCGATCCCAACGCGATGCCGACTACGACGACGAGGAGACCTGCAACGATCACCAGCCAGACGATCTTGTTGCTCACGATCTCGCCTCTTCGAGCATCGTCGTTGCCTCAGCCCGCACGTCAGTGGGGATCGACTCATAGGCCAATAACAGCTCGAGGGGCTCCACCACACCGGCCATGTCGCCGAGCTCGAATCGGATGTTGGCGAGGAACCAGTACGCCTGCGGATAGTCGGGTTCGATAACGAGTGCCCGCACCACAAACGGCTCCGCCAACTCGGCTTCGCCCGAGACGAACGTCAGCCATCCAACACGAGCAAGAGCGGCTGCGTTCTCGGGCTCTAGTTCGAGCACGATCATGTAGTGGTCGACCGCTTTCGAGATATTGCCTTCCTCCGCGTAGCGCTCGGCGAGTGCGATCCGCATGCCGACGATCTCAGGGTTCTGTGCAACGACCGCCTCCATCTCACTTGCCGTGACGGAAGACAGATCCGTCCCGCCTTGCCCTCCCGCTACCTGCCCTTCCAGGACCTCGGTTGCAATCCCGTCGGTCACTTCGCCTGCCGGTGTCCGCTCCTGAATCGACATCACGGCCACCACGGCCACAACCACCGCGGCGATTCCGACGACTGCTGTTCCGATGATCGCTCGACTCTTCGACCGACCTTCCCGAGTGGCGGCTTCGCCTGCGTCGGATTCCTCCTTCGCGCTACCGACGACTTGCTCCTGGAGCGCGGCTCGTTCCGACCGGCACGCGGCGCGCAAGCGCTCGGCTGTTGCCTCGTCGAACTCGCCCGCCTCTAGCTGCTCGTCGATCTCTGAAAGATCACGATCCACCTGTGCGATCTGATCGGCAATACGTGCAGCGTTCACTTCTCAACTCCTGCCTGGTCACGGTCTTTGCGACGAAGCCCAACGATGGCAATTACACCGACGGCGAGGGCGCCGAGGGGTACGGCCCACAGCACGATCCCCCACCCGGAGGCCGGTGGATCAAGCAGCACCTGCTCGCCGTAGTTGACGACGAACATGGCGATGATCTCGTCATCAGTACTTCCGGCCTCGATCTCATCGGCGATGCGTATCCGCAGATCCTTCGCGAGGTCGGTCTGCGACCCCGCGAGTGATTCCCCCGCGCAGATCGGGCATTTGAGCCTGACCGCGAGGTTGTAGGCGCGCGCCTCCGGGTCCGTTGCCGAGTCGGCACCCGGCCAGAGCCCCACGAGTAGCACCCCAAGAGCGATCACCGGCACGATCAACCACACGAGGCCTCGTCGACGATCAGACATCTGCACGCTCACGTTGTTCACCCTGCTCTGACTTCGCAGACTGATCGCGCCGTTTCCGACCGAGAGCAAGGGTCCCGCCGGCGACGATCGTGAGCCCGCCGACCCAAACAAGCCACTGCAGCGGGAAGATCAACACCTTCAGACGAATACCGCTGTCGTTCAGGGATGCGATCGACAGGTAGACATCGTCGATCCAAGTCGTCCAAACCTGGGGGGTGGTGATTACCTGTCCGAACCTCGGGTACTCGTGGAGCCTCGGTTCCAGCACGGCTCTCGTGGTCGAGCAGGTCGAATCGAGGATCGCAATACGAGCGCCCTGAACATTGCGCACCGGCTCAACCCTTGAGAACGGTTCGATGTACTTGACGCAGTAGCCGTCGACGACGGCAGTCTCACCGACGGCGAGCGGCACCTCGGTCCTGATCGCCAGCGCCGACGTAGTTCCGATCGCAACCGCAATGAGCGCGACTCCGATGTGGGCGACCTGTCCGCCCCAGAATCCCCTGTCGTTGCGAACCGTGGAGCCGAGGGCAGTTGGCCACGACTTGCCCCCTCCATGAGCCCGCGACGTCTGGTGGAAGTAGAACGCCACGATATTGGCGATGGCGAAACCTGCGAGACCGATGATCACGATGACGGAGACCGAACCGACCCCGGCGAGTACGGCGATGGCGGCAGCCGCGAGACCGACATTGAGGCCAACCCGCGTTCGCTGCCACAGCACTTTCCCGCTCGCAAGCCGCCACGGCGCCGTCGCTCCGGTCCCGATCGCGAGCAGAACCAGGAAGGCGAGCGGAACGGCCACACGGTCGAAGAACGGCCGACCGACGGCCACTTCCCTCCCCGTGAATGCCTCAACGAGGAGCGGATACAGGGTGCCGAACAGCACCGTGAATCCGAACAGTGTCATCAGCAAATTGTTGAGCAGGATGAATCCCTCGCGTGAGACGAGCGAGTCGAGTCGCGGGGACGAGGCGACGGTGCTCGCCCTTACGGCGAATAATCCAAACGATCCGAAGACGATGAGTCCGAGGAAGATGAGCAGCACCGGTCCAACGACGGACAGGCTGAAGGCGTGAACGGAGGCGATGACGCCGGAGCGTGTGAGGAACGTTCCGAAGATCGTCAAGGAAAATGTGACGATCACCAGCACGAAGTTCCACGCCTGGAGCATCGAACGGCGGCGCTGAACTATCGCAGAGTGGATGAATGCAGTTGCAGCGATCCATGGCAGCAGTGCCGCGTTCTCCACCGGATCCCATGCCCAGTAGCCGCCCCAACCGAGGACCTCATAGCTCCACCAGCCGCCGAGGAGGATGCCTGCCGTGAGGAAGATCCAAGCCACGAGGGTCCAACGATGTGTGCGGTCGAGCCAGACCCAACCGGTATCCGACCGGATCAGGGCAGCGATAGCGAAGGCAAATGGGACAGTGAACCCAACGTATCCGACGTAGAGCAGGGGCGGATGGACCGCCATCAGGATGTGATTCGCGAGGAGCGGATTCGGCCCGATCCCGTCGAGCGGCGCCGCCGCCTCGCTCAGCGGGAGCCAGGACGATGCCGCGCAGAACCCGTTTACGACCTCGGTGCACACCTCGAAGGGGTTCGCGGCAGTTGCCATGAGGCCGAACCAGAACACAGCAACGGCGCCGATGACACCGAGAGCGAGAATCCCCAACCCATCGCCTACCCGCAGCTTCCGCCATACGAGCCAAGTGAATACGGAAAGCATGAGCCCCCAGAGCACAACACTGCCGGCGAGAGCCGCCCAGCCCGCGGCCAGCAGGAACACGAACGGTGTGGCAAGTGCCGTGTTTTTTGCGACGTAGGCGATCGAGAAATCGTGCGTCAGAATCCCGATCTCGAGCAATGAGAATGCTGCGATGCCACCGACGGCGAGACCGATAGCAGGGATCTTGACTCGTGCCGGGTTCGGGTTTGGCGACCTCGAGACGCGCACACCCTGGATGGTGAGCGCTATCGCCGAGACGAGAGCGACAATGATCGAGAGATATCCCGCTGCAGCGATCACGCCTGACCCGATCCGTCTCCAGTTGGATGCTCAGGGTCGTACTCACCCTCGTCCGACGTGTAGCTCTCGTCGTGCTTCACGAGCATCGTGTCAGAGTGGAACTGGCTCCCATCCCACGTCCCTTCAACCACGACGCCGATACCTTCCTGGAAGAGCTGCTGAGGCGCGCCGACGTAGAGAACGGTCACGGCCTCTCGGCCATCGGTCACGTCGAACGTGACTCCTCCGGTCGTGTCGGTGACGGTGCCTGGGACAACCTGACCCCCGAGTCTGAGCCGTGCATCACCGGGGTCCTGCTCCGAGAGTTCGGTCGGGGTGTTGAAATAGACGAGACTCGAATTCAGGCTGACCACAAGTGTGGCGATCACAACGACGACGATCGCCGCGGGCAGGACGAACTTCCAGTAGCGCTTCACTCGTAGTCTCCGATGCTCCGACGATTGTTTCGAATCCTTACCACGATCGACGCCGCGTACAACCCGAGACTTCCGTATGCGACGCCGTATGCGAAGGCGACCCAGCCCCAGTCGCTCACAACGCACCGCCGAGCTGGGGGACGGTGACTGCCTCGCCGGCAACCGGCCGTTCGATCGAGCGCTCCACGGCGAGGCGGCGCTCTTCGAGGTGGATGAGTTCGATGCGTTTCACCATTAGCGCCGCGTAGACAATGGTAAAGGCCACGACACCGACGATGAGGGCAGTGAGCATCAACGGATCCTGGATCGCCGGGCCGTCCGGACGAATGAGTGAAGGAGGCTGGTGCAGCGTGCGCCACCAGACGACCGAGAAGTGAACGATCGGGATCTGGATCGCTCCGAGGACGCCGAGCACTGCCGCCCTCGATGCTCTCGCGATGGGATCGTCGGTGGTCCTCCGCAGAGCCAGATAGCCGAGGTAGACGAAGAACATGATGAAGGTGAGCGTCAACCGGGCATCCCACGTCCACCACACTCCCCACGTGGGCTTCGCCCAGATCATTCCGAGGGCGAGTGCAAGGCCGGTGAAATACACGCCGATCTCAGCGCTGGCAGCCGCAACGCGATCCCACCGGAGGTTCTTGGTGAGCAGGTACGCAAGGCTGCCGACGAACGTGACGAAGAACGCCGTGTAGGCGAGCCATGCCGCGGGGACATGGACATACATGATACGAACGAGATCGCCCTGTACAGAGTCGGCAGGACTGACCATCGAGAGCGTGAACGCGACGGCGAGGGACAACCCCATCACCACCCACGGCCACCGTCGACTCCGCGCTCGCACCTTCATCATGTCTCCTGTAGAGGTCGGGAGGACACCACCCCGATAATGGCCACCACCAAGACGACAGCAACCATCAGCAACACCCAGGAGACAATACCGTATCCCCCAAGTAACCCGTCGTAGGTCTGGGTGGCTCCGAGCAGCAGAGGAACCGACAGCGGGGCAACAAGAAGGGGAACGAGAGCCGTTCCTGCGCTCGAACTGTTGACGATCGCACCGGTGAGGGTTCCCAGAAGCGCGAGACCGACGGCAACGATCAGCATCGTCGCAAGAAGCCATAGTGGGCCGATGATCGAAATGTCGTAGAGGCCGACGGCCACGACGCCGACTACCGATTCGAAGATCATCAGAAGGATCGCCGAAGAAACGGTACGACCGACGAATCCGGCCGCCGGATCGAGACCGAGCAGCGCGGAGGCGTCCTGCTGCGGCAGGGTCTCCATCGATGACCGACCGACGGAAACGAGCACCCCAAACAGCATCACGATCACCCAGTACATCCCCGGCCCGATCTCGCGGAGCAGCACGGCGTCGGTCCCGATCGCAAGCGGGACGAGGAGGAGAGCAATCGTACCGAACGGAATGGTAATCCACAGCATGTCTCCGCGACGCCGCTCCCGAAGGAGATCACGGTCGACCACAGCGCGCACCTGAAGCCAGAATCCGGTCGTCATGACAGCGTGCCCCCGGCGAGTTCGACCGTTCGGTGCGCGATCTTGTTGATGCGGTCACGGTCGTGGGAGACGACGACGACGGCGCCGCCCTCGGCGGCCTTCCGTTCGATGAGTCCCTCGACGAGATCAACTGCGTCGCGATCGAGAGCGGAATGTGGCTCGTCGAGGAGCAGGAGCGAGCGATCGATCATGAGTTCCCTGGCGAATTCGGCGCGCCGCTGCATCCCGTGCGATGAGGCACCGGCGGGTCGGTCGGCCGCACCCGCCAACCCGACGGCGGTGAGTGCCGTCTCGACC
>CAXMQO010000132.1:0-4202 GCA_964195515.1 uncultured Saprospiraceae bacterium
CTCGAGGAACGTGTCGTTGAACTCCGTGATATCGAAGTTGTCCAGACCCAGCACCACTCCTTCGAGAAGATCGCGGCACTCCTCGCCGGCCTCCATCAGAGCGTCGCGGTCGACGGATTCAGGATCCTCGAACTCGAATCGCGGGTACCCGTCTGCATCGACGATCGGGTCCGGGAAGTCCACACCCTGATCTCTCATGCAGGCACTGAAGTCGATCAGCGCCTGCTCGTCGTTGGCCGACTCGACGACCGCGGAGACCGACGAAACGTCGACGTTCGTGAGCGATGCCACGTCGCCGGCATCGTCCGCGCTGCTGCAGGCAGCAACGATGAGGGCAATAGCCGCGACGCCGATGGCGAGACGATGCATGGGAGGTTCTCCTGAGTGGTCGTCATCAAGGTATCGCGGAGCACGGATAGTGATGCACCGCGTATCCGCAGCAAAGCCCCTGCTGGGCGCTTGGTTCCAGTCACCTCAACGGGTGCGGGTCTATGGACCCGATGCTGTGCGCCGCAGGGGCTTCGCTGTCAACGGGCGCATCGTCGCGCCGGGACCATCGCCTGTCTAGGGCATTTCGTCTCGGCTTGCTGCTCATACACGATCGATGGGTCCCCAACGACCTTGCGAACCCTGGGCTCGCAGGAGTCGTATGGGTGTCTCGCCAGCTCAGCGTTCGGAACTCCGCCACACTTCGGTCTGTTCGACAGCGCCTACGACTCTTCTTGGATGCTGCGGATCAAGTCGTCAACGGCCCGGTTGCCGACTGTTTCGCCGTATCGCCGGTCGAGGAGTTCGCGCATGTGGCCGATGATCTCTTCTCGTTCCTCGTCTTCCGTCTTCGTTGAGGCCGAAAGCACCGTCGTTCCGTCGAGCCATGGCTTGGAATCCGACGCCCACGGGATCAGGATCAGCCAGGACCACACGGTGTTACGACCCGAGACGGCGGTCTTGCGGACGGCTCCGACACATGAGTATGGAAGCGGCAACCATCCCATGGTTCGGATGAGATCGCGTCCGTCCGGCAGTGGGGTGACATCACTCATTGGTCCTCGAATCGTTGCTGAGGCCGACACGGTAACGGGGCGTAGCGCTCAGTTGAACGGTTTTGATCGGCACGCGAGAGACGGGGCGGCGCACCGCCGCCCCGTCGACCCCGGAGAGTTCATGTCCGCTTGGAGTGGCTCGCCGTCCGCTCCTCCCGTCCCGGAGGGGGCCTCCGGGTCCGTGCGGCTGCGAGTGCGCTCCGACTGTTCGCTTCTCTCGCGCTGAACCACGGTGTGGAGTCGTGCCCGATTGCGCTATCGGGGTTCTCCCCGATTCTTCGCGTTGTAGTCGGGCCGGACGAAGCCCGTGTCGTACGCCAGGCGTGATAACTCGTGACGGCTGGCGACGCCGAGCTTGTCGAAGATGTGGTGCATATGGGTCTCGAGTGTCTTCACTGAGATATTCATCCGTGAAGCGGTCTCCCTGTAGGTGTATCCGCGGGCGATGAGGTTCACGACCTCGCGCTCTCTCGGCGTGAGCTTCTCGATTCCGGCTGCCTCGGTGATCCGCTCGTCGATGTCAAGGAGGTACCCGGCGACATCTGGCGAAACGGGTCGTCGTCCCGCAGCAGCCGCCGCAACGAGGTCTGGCAGATCTGGGCCGAATGTTCCCTTCGTGACGTAGCCGTCGACCCCGGCATCCAGGAGCCTCAGTACGTCTTCTCGAACGGCGGAGACCGTGAACGCCAGGAAGCGGATGTCGGGGTGGGTGCGACGGACGCTGGTGACGACCGACGCTCCGCCGCCGCCCGGCAGGTGCACGTCGAGTAGAACGACGTCCGGAAGGCGGTCGCAAATCATGTCAGCCGCGTCCATGGCGTTGTCCGCTTCACCGACGATGTCGTACTGGCCCTCGAGGTAGTGCCTCGCCCCGGCACGAGCAACGTCGTGATCGTCGACGAGGAAGACGCGGAGTCGTTCGGTCATCGGCAACCACCCGAGCAGATCTCGATCTCGGTCCCCTCGCCGATTGTGCTGTCGATACGGACGAAGCCGCCGACCGATTCCATCCTCTCGTGGAGGGAGTGGCGAAGACCGCGTCCGTATTCGATCTGCTCCGGGTCAAAACCGACCCCTCGATCGCGAACGAAGACGTGCGCGTGTCCTGCGACGACCTCCGCGTAGAGGTTGATCTCCGAGGTTCTCGAATGTCGGGAAGCGTTCGTCAGCGCTTCCCTCGTTGCGTCAACCGCTGCCAGGACGGCCGGATCCAGCGGGATGTCCTCGCGGATGACCGCACGGATCTCGATTCCATACAGGTTCTCGATCTCGTCCCGAACGGCGAGCAGTGCAGCTTCGAAGCCGGCGTCATCGGTTCGGCGGAAGCGGTTGATCAACCGATCGACCGCTCGTTCCTCACTGCGCACGAGATAGCGGACACGGTCGGGGTCGTCAGCATCGGTTCGAATGACCTGCAGGGTCTGGAGAACCGAGTCGTGCAACTCGTTCGCGAGCGCGAGGCGCTCCTCTTGACGAGCCCGCTTGGACTGCTCTGCTTCGAGAGCGAGCTCGGCCTCCCGGCGAAGTGCATCGTTGTGCCGCAGCGTGTCGATCGTCCAGCCGAAGATCACCGCGTAGACGACGAAGACGAATGCGCCGGTGGTAGCCACCAGCGAACGTCCGGTCAAGAAGAATCCGACGATCTGCTGTGCGGCGAGAACCAAGGCAGCGGCGATCGCGAGACGCATGCCTCCTGCGAACGCGGCCACGGCCAACCATGAGATCGGGTATCCGCCGTGGAACAGTTCGCTGGCCCCCGAGACGAAGGAGGCGCTCGCCACGAGGAGAGCGACGACACCGTCGACCGCGACGAACTCCCATGTGCGCATGATCAAGGGGTTCCGGGCGGCGCGAACGGTGACGATGGTCCACACTCCGGCAAGGATCTCCGCCCCTGCCACGAGCGCCAGATGCGCGTCGTCGTCCGTGAACCACGTGACGATGACAAGCAGTGTCATCCAGGCGAACCCGAGGACCCGAACGTAGAGGACGAGCTTGACGAGCGTGGTCTCGATCTGAGGTACCGGCGGAGTTCCGCCGCCGCTGTCGGTCATGGCGCAACGGTACCGCGCGGATCGGATCCGGTCGACTGGGAGTTCAGTCGTCTTTCAGCTCTCCGACGAGCGGGGCGTACCGGTCCAAGTTGGCGAGAACTTCATCGGGTGACTTGGACGCGAGCGGGATCACGGCCCGCCGAACACCGGCTTGGGCAAGGCCCCGAAGAACATCGGCGTCGGGCCGTGCACCGAAGACCCCGATCGCCAGCGACTCCGGGTCGCGTCCCGCGTTTCGTGCGGCATCGTGGAGGGCGTCGAGTTTCGTGGCGAACTCGTGCCGGCCGGCGATCGGCATCCATCCGTCGCAGAACTCTGCGATGTCGCCGAAGGTTTTCGGACCGGCGCCACCTCCGAGCACGATCGGCGGGTGGGGGTTCTGGATCGGCTTCGGCCACGACCACGACGGCTCGAGGTCGACATGATCTCCGTGGTACTCGGCCACGTCATTCGTCCAGATCTCCTTCATCGCGAGGACCTTCTCACGCAGGATCGCCCTCCGCTCGAGATAGGCGATGCCATGATCCGCGATCTCCTCCTTGTTCCACCCGTAGCCGATCCCGAAGATCACGCGCCCGTTCGAGATGACGTCGATCGACGCGACCTGTTTGGCAAGCCAGATCGGATCGCGTTGGGCGACGAGTGTGATCCCCGTGCCGAGCATGAGCGTCTCGGTGGTCGCGGCGATGGCGGCGAGCGCCACGAACTGGTCGTGGGTCCGCCAATACATCTCGGGGAGCGGAGGGGCGCCGGCGGTGCCGCCCCATGGAGTGGTTCGCGAGATGGGGATGTGGCTGTGCTCGGGGAGCCACAGGGACTCGAAGCCCCGCTCCTCGATGGCCCGACCGAGGGCGACGGGTTGGATGGTGGTGTCGGTTGCGAAGATGGAGACGCCGATATGCATGCTCACGAGGCTAGTGCGCCACGAACCCTGGGCTCGTAGATGGGCAGAGGTGCTCTGTGTAGAGGTGCTCTGCCGGCCCGCAGTTCGGAGTTGGTACCCTGGTCAACATGAGCAACAAGCAACGACCGATCGCCGTCGGCGTCCAACTTCCCGAGATCGAGTGGTCCGCTCGATGGTCCGATCTGCGCGATATGTCGCTCG